>NZ_CAXTII010000093.1:0-10383 GCF_964244235.1 uncultured Sphingomonas sp. | reverse complement strand
TGCGCGAGGAAGTCGACGAGCTTCATCAGAACGACTTGCGGATACCGCCAAAGAACGCCCGGCGCTGACCGAACTGTGGCGCACCCACGCCGACGCCCGAGCCGTCGCGAATCTCGTAGGTCTTGTCGCCGACGTTGATCACGTCGAACCGGACCGACAAGCCTTTGAGGAAGCCGGGCGTGTCTAGGCGCTGCTCGATGCCGAAGTTGACGGAGACGTACGATGGAATCTTACCGCCGTTGGGAATGATCCCGTTCGGATCGCCGGCGCGCAGCCCGTCGCCGTAGATCGCATCGATCGACGGCGTCAGCTTGCCGATGCCGTCGTCGAAGGCGTAGCTGCCGCCGCCCGAAGCGGTCCAGTTCTGCGAGTGATCGGTGAAAATGTAGTGGTTCTGGATATAGGCAAGCTCGTCGGGCGCGAAAAAGAACTGGCTAGAGACGATGTTCTTGCCCTTCTCGCGCCCACGGGTGGCATTGCCGTAGAGCGATAGCGGGCCTTTCTTGTATGCCGTCGTCACCTCGATCCCCCAGGCGTAGCCGCGGGCGTAGTTGAACGGCGACAGGACGACGGCCTCGCCGAACTGGCCCTCGTCGAGCAGGTTGCGCTTGATCTTGTAGTAGCCGTCGAGCCCGACAGTGAAACCGGGCAGCACGGTATGGATCACACCGACGTCGAAATAATGCTCGCGCTCGGCCTTCACCGGATCGGCGGTCTGCACCTCGGACGCCTTGGTCGTCCCGTTGAACTGAGAAACGGTCGTCGTGCCGATCAACTCCTGCGGCGGCGGGGTGAAGTCGCGCGCATAACCCGCGTGAAAGGTCGTTGCGTCACCGGCCTTGTAAACGATGTTGAGCCGCGGGCTGAACTGGTTTTCGGTTGTGTATGCGTGGACAGCATCGAAACGCGCGCCGAAGTTGACCGTAAGTTCGGGGGTGATCGTCCATTCGTCCTGCAGATAAATGCCATAAAGCTGGCCGGTCTTGCTGCCGGTCACCGCCGACGCGAACGGTGCGTCGCTCGTCGGACTACCATCGTCGTCCACCGGCAGGACGAGCGAGACGACGCTCGACCGCGTCCGCTCGTTCTGGAAGAAAAAGCCGCCACGCAGCGTATGGTGGTCGGAAAGCTTGTACGACGCGTCGGTCTGCACTCCGTAGGCGAGGCTCGACAAGCGGGAGCGGTCCGAGAAGCCGTTGAAGATAACGTCGCCGTTCTGCGGATCAGGCGTGAATGTCGTTCGCGAATAACGGACGAACGGCGCGACCTGCACCGACAGCGCATCGGCCGAATACTGGTACGCGAGTACGCCGTAATAGGTATATTCGTGCTGGTTCTCGTTGAGCAATGAGGAGTCGAAGTCCGATACGCCGTTGACGGTGAAGCCCGGCGTCTGCCCAGGATTGTTCGGGATCTGGAACCGCCCGGTCGCCGCGCCGCCGAAGGCGCTCAGCCGGCTCGTGTCCGACAGGATTTGCGACAAATAGGCAAAGCCGCGGAACTGGTCGGTTCGGTCATGGATCGCATCGCGTGATGGCGTCGGGTTCTCGATACCAAGGTCGTTCCGCAGATAGCTGCCGCTGGCGAAGTAGTTGAAGCCGCCGCTCGATCCCTTAATCGACGCGCTCGGCTCGATCGTCCCGCGGCTGCCGCCATAAAAGCCGACGTCGCCGCCGTTGTCGAAGGCACCGGTCTGCGTGGTGATGTTGATGACGCCCGACGTGCGGTAGCCGTACTGCGCCGGCAGGGTTCCTGTAAGGAGCGAGATCGAGTCGGCGAGGCGAACGTCGATCGTCTGGCCGAAGCCGGTGATGCTTTCGGGAACGATGACGCCGTTGACGCGAAATTGGATGTTAGCGTGTTCGTTGCGGACGTGGATCGTACCGTAGCTGTCCTGCGCGACGCCCGGTGCCTGGAGCAGCAGGTTGGTCAGGCTGCGGTCCTGCCCCTGCGGCTGGGTGACGATCGCCGCGCGGTCGAACGTATACTTGCTCGCACCCAAGCTCGGCAGGATCGCGTCGCGCGCTTCGTCGAGCCGCTTCGCCGTCACGACGATTTCGTCGGCGGGAGCGCTGGCCGATGGCGCAGCTGCAACGTTTGCTGACCGCGCTGCGACGGAAAGCGCGGAGGTCGCGCCGAGCAGGATCATCTTCAGGACAGCGGACGAACGCGGCATCTCAACCTCATTGCAATGATATACCGTCGCATTGCTATCGAGTGGGAGCGAGACTGCCAAGCACTTTTTGATAGGGGGCGGATGCGCCGTTAACCCTCCAGACGTGGGTTTGGATCGTTAACGGGAGCTCAGCAGGAGCGGCCTACTGACACAAGGGTGTCAGTAAGTGTCGGTTAGACCGCCTCGATACAACGAGGAGGTTAGGATGAAGCACGCATTGGTCGACAATCTGGTGATGCTCGCCGAGCTGACGATCAAGCCGGAGAAGCTTGAGGAGTTCCTCGACTACACGGTGGCCAATCTCAAGGTGAGCCGGTCGTGGCCGGGGAACATCGAGTTCGACATCCTGGTCGATGAGGCCAACCCTACGCGGGTGCTGTTCTACGAGGTCTGGCAGTCAATCGAGCTTCAGCGAGCCTATATGACGTGGCGTGCTCGAGCCGGTGATGTGAGCAAGCTGCTTTCGATGCTGGCCGCCCCGCCGAAGTTCACTCCGCTTCGCAGCATCGCCAATCCGGATCAGCCAGACCTGTAGTCGGTCAGCATGGCGCTGGCCGTCGCCGTCGCGCACAGCATTCCGTCCGCATCGAAGAGTTCGCCGCGCAGGAAGGCGATCGATCTGCCCATGCTCACCACCTCGGCCTTCGCTGTAGTGCGACTAGGACGGACCGGTCGCACGAAGTAAATATGAAGATCGATGGTCGTGATCGTATTCGTGCCCGCCGCAATCGCGAATGGCGCGGGTCCGAGCGTGTCGTCGAGCATGGCGGCGACGAGTCCTCCCTGCACAAATCCAAAGGGGTTCGTGAACTCGGTCCTCGCCAGAAACCCGACTTCGATCGTGCCCGCTCCCGGATTAACCGCGATGAGCTCCCAACCAAGTAGCCGGGCGACGGGCAGCATCGGCAAATCGTCGAAAATCGTAGGAGCCATGAGCGCGATCCGTTCGACTTGCCGCTAGCAGCGTACTACTGACACCCTAGTGGCAGGAGAGCGGAATGCGCCGCGCGGAACGTCTGTTCAGATTGGTCCAGGAGCTGAGGGCGCGCGGCATATGCCGGGCAGCAGACGTCGCCGCTCACCTCGAAGTCAGTCTGCGGACGGTCTACCGCGACATTGCTCATTTACAGGCGTCCGGGCTCCCGATCGAGGGGGAAGCTGGCGTCGGCTACATCCTGCGACCGGGCTTCGACCTGCCGGCAATGACCTTCACCTTCGAGCAGATCGACGCGCTCGCCACAAAGCTTTCGTTCGTCGAAGCCGCCGGAGACCCGTCGCTGGCCCAGGCGGCAAAGGAGGTTCGAACGAAATTACAGGCGTCACTGCCGGAGCCGGAGAAGCGCACGTTGGAGAAAGCCCCGCTGTTCGCAAGCCGCCGTAACGGGCGCGCTGCGCCCATCACGAAGATCGTGCGTCGCGCCATTCGAGAAGCAAGGGTGCTGGAGATTGAATACGATGACGGGCACGGCGATCATTCGCGGAGGCGGGTGAGGCCTTTGGCGATCTGGGCCTTCACCGATGGGTGGCTGTTCGCTGGATGGTGCGAGCTGCGCACCAACTTCCGTGCGTTCCGCATCGACCGAATTTCAGCGCTCATCGAAGCCGGTGATCACTTCACCGACCATCCCGAGCAAAACTTGCAGGCCTACATGGCGACCTTCACCGAGAGTGTCACAAACGATGGATTTTTGACGTAAGTGAGACAGGTAGTGGTATCTCGGCCTGCCGAGCGTCAAAACGCTGGTTTGGAGTGTTAACAGCAACGCCAAAGCAGAGCGCGACGACCGCTTCCGCCCAAACATGGACGTTCAAATTGGCGATCTTGGCTACTGAAAGCGGTCGTTCGGTCAGCGCGATCTTTCCCGATTCTCCGTCTTCGGGGCCAATTTCGGAAACGAGCAATTGGAAACGGGTTTTGGGAAAGCGGAATTTTAGGACCGCCGCCAGCGCGATCGGCGGGGAGGCGCTCCCGCCACGGCTTCCAAACTGGGAAGGTTTGCACGTCCTACAGTATTCTCGACAAACTCGCCCAAATGGTGTGATAGCGGACAGCCAGGTGAATTTGAACCAGTGGTGCATCTCGATCCAGCGAGCGCTCAAGGAGAAGTCTGGACGTTCGACGAGGCAATTGTAGGTTTGCCTATGTGGCGGGGGTTTGCTCGCAGCTTTGAAAGACCATGCGCTAGCGGCTCGCTCACCGGTCATCTTATTGCTGCACCTTCCAGCTAACCCGGACAGCATAATTCATCGGGGAGCATAATCCATATCTCGGTTCCACGATGCGTAAGCTGACGGGCTCTCTTATAGTCTCGGCGACCCGCGTTCGCTTGCCCCACTTTAACGCTGCCTACGACTGCTTTTCATCCCCGAGATTTGCGCCGCATAGCATTACAGTCGGGCGACGAAGACGACCGCTCAGGCGAATGCAAGGACCACTTATGCAACGATGCAACACGTGACAGGCCGATGGTAGAGACCGATTTTGAACTCGTCGAGGTCGGGCCGCGTGACGGGCTGCAGAACGAGCGGGAGATCGTCGGAACGGCGGCCAAGGTTGGGTTGATAACCCGGCTGATCGACGCCGGCGCGCGGAGGATCGAGGTCGCATCCTTCGTCAATCCCCGCCGCGTACCACAGATGGCGGACGGCGATGCGGTGATCGCCGCGCTGCCCGACCACCCGGACGTCAGCTACATCGGCCTCTGCCTCAACCTGCGCGGGGTCGAACGCGCGGCGGCGTCGCGCCACGGCGGCGCGCGCGGCGTCGACGAGGCGGGCTGCGTGATCGTCGCTTCGGACACCTTCGGCATCCGCAACCAAGGGCAGACGGTGGCCGATGGGATCGCTGCCAACGTCGCGATGCTCGCGGCGGCGGCGCGGGCCGGGCTGGTTCCGCAGGTGACGATCGCCGCGGCGTTCGGCTGCCCGTTCGAGGGCGCGGTAGTGCCGGCGCGCGTCGTCGACCTTGCCGTGCGCATGGCGGCAGCGGGAGCCGTCGAGATCGCGCTGGCCGATACGATCGGTGTCGCTGTGCCGGCGCAGATCGTCGACCTGTTCGGCGCGGTCGCCGCCGCCACGCCGGGCGTCCGGCTACGCGCGCACTTCCACGATACTCGCGCGACCGGCATCGCCAATGCCTGGGCGGCGTGGCAGTCCGGCGTCCGCGTGCTCGACGCCAGCCTCGGCGGCCTCGGCGGCTGCCCGTTCGCCCCGCGCGCGACGGGCAACATCGCGACCGAGGACCTGCTCTATCTGCTCGATCGCAGCGGCGTCGCGACCGGCGTCGACTTGCCGGCGATGGTCGCCGTCAACCGCTGGTTTGCCGGCGTCCTAGGCCGCGAACTGCCGTCGCGCGTCGCCCGCGCCGCCCGCGAATAAGCGGCATCAGCGGCCCAGATAGGCGATGGCCGCGGCGGCGGTGACGACCTCGGCGTATTTCGCCTGAAGGTCGAACAGGTTGGCGGCGTGCGGGTCGGGGTGGCGGTCGGCGCAGGCGTCGCCGACGACGAAGGGCGCGAAGCCGTGCTGCAGCGCGTCTAGCGCAGACGCGCGGACGCAACCCGACGTCGAGAAGCCGGCGATCAGCAGCGTGTCAACCCCCGCCGCGGTCAGCGTCGAAGCGAGTGACGTGCCGAAGAACGCCGAGGCATATTGCTTAGTGACGACGATGTCGTCCGCCGTCGGACAGACCGCCGGCGAGAACTCACCCCATGCCGATCCCGCCTCGAACACGCCGAGCACCGGCAGCTTACGGTAGAACAAGCCGCCATCGCCCCCGCCGCGGATATAGACGACGCGCGTGAATACGACCGGGGCGGACGCGGCGCGCGTCGCGGCCATCAGTTTGACGATGACCGGCAACGCCCGCACGAAGGCCTCGTCATAGAGCGGGGCCTGCGGATCGAGATAGGCGACGACGACATCGATCACCAGCAGGGCTGGACGCCGGCCGAACGGCAGGTGCCCGGTGAACGACTGCCGATACGATCCCTCGCGCGTCGCCGACATCAGATCGCGCCGGTTGCGGCGAGGTCGGCGAGCTCCGCTGCATTCAGCCCGAGCAGGTCGCCATAGACGACAGCATTATGCTCGCCGACCTGCGTCGGGGCGGGGGAGCGGACCGACGACGGCGTGTCGCTGAATTTCGGGAAGGCGTTCTGCATCTGGATGCGCCCCCAGCGCGGCGTGTCGACGGCGACCAGCGCCGCGCGTGCGGCGAAATGAGGGTCGGCGAGCATCTCGGGCGCGCGAAAGATCGTACCGGCGGGAACGCTGTGCGCGATCATCGCCGCCTCGACCTCGGCGACGCTATGACGTCGAGTCCAATCGGCGATGAGCGCGTCGAGCTCTACCTGATGGTTGCCGCGGGCGAGGTGGTCCGCGAAGCGCGCGTCGCGCGCCAGGTTGGGCGTCCCCATCGCGGTGCACAGCCGAGCGAACACCGCGTCCTGATTGGCCCCGATCAGATATTCGCCGTCGCGACACGGGTAGACGTTCGACGGGGCGACCCCGGGCAGAACCGATCCCGAGCGTTCGCGGATCACGCCGGCGACCTGATATTCCGGCACGAGGCTCTCCATGACCTGCAGTACCGCCTCGTACAGCGCGGAGTCGACGATCTGCCCGCGACCGGTACGCTCGCGCGCATGAAGCGCGGCGAGCGCGCCCATGCAGCCGTAGGTCGCGGCCAGACTGTCGCCGATCGACACGCCCATGCGCGACGGCGGCCGGTCGGGATCGCCGACGATCGCCCGCCAACCGCCCATCGCCTCGCCGATGCCGCCGAAGCCGGCCCGGTCTGCATAGGGACCGGTCTGGCCATAGCCCGAGACTCGGACCATGATCAGCCGCGGATTGTCGGCCATCAGCACGTCGGGGCCGATGCCCCATTTCTCCAGTGTGCCCGGCTTGAAGTTCTCAATCAGTATGTCGGCGGTCGCGGCTAGCCGGCGCACCAGCGCCTGACCGGCGGGGACGCGCAGGTTGGCGCTTACCGATTTCTTGTTACGGCTGACGACCTCCCACCAAAGCTTGGCGTCACCGCGGCCCCAGTCGCGCATCGGGTCGCCGCCGCGCTTGCCGTCGACACCGGGGGGCTCGACCTTGATGATCTCTGCCCCCATGTCGCCGAGCAGCTGACCGCAAAACGGCCCCGCGATCAGCTGGCCGAGCTCTATCACGCGCAGGCCTGCCAGCGCGCCGGTGTTGACGACGTCGCTCATGCCGTGGCGCGCGACGGCCGCCAGACCGGCGTGCGGGGAGCGGGCAGGCCGGTCTCGGCAAGACAGTTGGCGCGTAGCGTGTCGATCGCCGCGCCGCGATCGAACAGCGCCGGTTCGGCCGGTCGTGCCGCCCGCAGGCTGGTGCGGAGTGCGGCAGTGCCCGCGGCGTCGCCGACGACGACGCCATAGGCACGGGCGCCGGCGACGGTGACAAGGCCTTCACGAACCTCTTTCTCGACAAGATCGGGCTCCCGCAGCAACGGGTCGCCCCAACCGCCGCCGCCCCAGGTGATGAAGTGGAGGCAGTCGCCAGCGGCGACCTGCAGGTTCTCCAGCTTGTTGCCGACGACCATCTGCGTGCCGTCGGCCGTTTCTAGGATCTTCCGTGCCCGGGCACCCGGCAGGCCGCCGTTGACGCCCCACGGCGGCACGAACCAGCGGTCGTCGTGGATCGCGACCATGCCCGGCTCGAGGAAGCGGTAGGTCATCCAGATGCCGTTGCCGCCGCGGTGCAATCCTGCCCCGCCGCTGTCGGGCACCGTCTCGTAGCGCTCGATGCGCAACGGAAAGTAGCGTTCGAGGAACTCATTGGGCACGTTGGTGAAGCCCGGCCACAAAGAGTGGCCATCGGGGCCGTCGCCGAGTGGCCGGCCCGGGATGCCGCCGAAGCCGATCTGGAACAGCTGGAACCACTGGCCGGCCGCGTCGACGCCCGAGTAGAATAGGTGCGGCGACGAGGAGAAGCCCGCGGCGTTGAGAAACTGCGGTGTCCGCTGGCCGAGCAGGCCGCCGAGGATGTCGAAGATGCGCCCGAGCGCGTGCGTCCGTCCGCTAAGCGCCGCCGGGAAGACCGGCTTGAGCAGCGAACCGGCCGGGATTCTGACGTCGATCAGGTCGTAGAAGCCGTCGTTGAACAGGATGGCCGGGTCGAACACCATGATCATGTAGATACCGAAGAACATCCTGAACATATTCTCGTTGAGGTAGAAATTGATCGACGCGTCCGACTGCGGATCGGTCCCGGCGAAGTCGAGCACGACCTGTTCGCCGGCGCGGTACATGGTGCAGCGAATGCGATACGGACCAAATCCCATGCCGTCATCACAAATATAGTCCTCGAAGCTCACCGGCTCCTCGCCGATCGAGGTGGCGATCAGCGTTTTCATCGCCCGATGGTTACGCGCCAGCAGCTGCTCGGTCGCCGCGACATAGAGGTCGTCGCCGAAGCGGTCGCTCAGTTCGAGGACGCGCCGCGCCGCGACCCGGCATGCGGCGATCAGTGCGTTGAGGTCGGCCCGGCACCAGTCGGGCTTGCGCGTCTGGTGCATGACTAGCGTCACGAGGTCCTCGTTATATGCCCCCTTGCGCCAAATCTTGACCGGGGGAATGCGGACGCCTTCCTCAAAGATCGAGTGGGCGTCGATCGGCATTGAGCCGGCGACCTTGCCGCCGATGTCGCTCTGGTGGCCGAACATCGCCGTCCAGCCGATCAGCCGGCCGGCCTTGTAGACCGGCAGCAGGACCAGCCAGTCGTTGCTGTGGCTGATCGCTCCCTCGACCGAATAAGGATCGGACAGGAAGAACATGTCGCCGTCCTCGACCGTGCCCGAATAGCCGTCAAGAAACCCACCGATGAAGCTGCCGAACTGGCCGACGACCATCCGCCCCGCGCGGTCGGCGATTAGCGGGAAGCTGTCGCCCTGCTCGCGAATGCCCGGCGACATCGCGGTGCGGACGAGCGTCGCGTCCATTTCGACGCGCGCGTTCCGCAACGCGTTCTCCACGATGTCGAGCGTTACGGGATCGATGGCGACGGCGGCGAACGGGGCCTGGTTCGTCTCGAGGATCGTCGCGGGCATCAGAGGCTCCCTGCGCGTGGGCGGATCAGGATATTACCGACGGCGTCGACTGTGCCGTCGTGGTCCGCTTCGATCAGCGTCGTCGAGTCCATCTCGACGACGATCGCCGGGCCGCGGACGACATCGCCGGCGCGCAACCGGGTGCGGTCGTAGATCGCGGCCGGCTGCAGCCGGCCGTCCATCCACAGCTCGTGGTCGCGCAGCTTGGCCGCTGCTGGCGATCCGTCGCCCGCCGACAGCCGCGCCGCGGGCAGGTCGAACGGCCGCCCGAGGGCGACGGCGCGCAGGTTCACGATCTCGTGCGGGCTCGCCATGTTGAAGGTGAACAGCCGGCGGTGCTCGTCGTCGAAGCGCGCTAGCAACCCGGCGATGCCGTCAACCCGCAGGACGTCGGGCGTGATCGTCATCGGCACCTCGAACGCCTGGCCCTCGTAGCGGACGTCGATCTCGAACAACGAGGTGATCTCGTCGGCCGGCACCTGCTCGGCGACCAGTTCGGCGATCGTCGCCGCCGCCATCGCGTCGAGCGCCTCGATCAGCTCGGCCTCGTCCGTGTCGCGCGCGAGCGTGTTGAACGACCGCGCGGTCTCGGTCCGCATCCGCGTCGTTGCGTCGCCGAGCGCACACAGCACGCCGGGCGACACTGGTGACACCGCCGGCCAGCTGCCCATTAGCCGGGCGATCGCATTGATGTGGAGCGGGCCGGCTCCGCCGAAACCCATCAGCGCAAAGTCGCGCGGGTCGTAACCCTGCTGGACCGAGATCATCCGCAGGGCACCAAACATGTTCTCGTTGACGATGTCTATGATGCCGCGCGCGGCCGCCATCATGTCGATGCCCATGGCATCGGCGATCGTCTGCACCGCCGCACTGGCCGCCGCCCGGTCGAGCCGGAAGCTGCCGCCGAGCAGGTCCTCTGGCAGGTAGCCGAGGACGACGTTGGCGTCGGTCACGGTCGGCAGCACGCCGCCTTTGCCGTACGCCGCCGGCCCGGGCACCGCGCCCGCCGACTGCGGCCCGACGCGAAGCGCCCGCGTCAGCTCGGGCACCGTCGCGATCGACCCGCCGCCGGCGCCGACGGTCTTAACGTCGAGCGACGAAGCGCGGACCGAAAGATCGCCGACTT
>NZ_CAXTII010000092.1:0-10492 GCF_964244235.1 uncultured Sphingomonas sp. | reverse complement strand
ACAGGAGAAAAAGCGTGACCGACCCTGACACCCCCAACGAGATCCTCGCGAGCGTCAAGGCCGCGAAGGAGCAGGCGGCGACCGTGGCGGACAAGGTCGCCAGGGAAACCCGGTCCTGGCCACTCGCGAAGATCGGACTCGGCGTCGGCATCGGTTCCGCCGCGGTTGCCGCCGCCGTGTTGTTCGCCAACCGCTCAACGACGAAATGAGAGCGGTCATGAACCGGTTCCGCGCAATCCTGCTCGCCGCCAGCGCGCTCGCGGCAATGCCCGTCCATGCCCAGGGCGCGCCGGCGGACAGCGTCAAGCCGATCGCCTTTACCGAACATACGCTTGCCAACGGCCTGCGCGTCTACGCGATCCGCGACACGACGACGCCGAACGTCGCTATCCAGGTCTGGTACGATGTCGGGTCGAAGGACGATCCGAAGGGCCGGTCGGGTTTCGCGCACATGTTCGAACATCTGATGTTCAAGGCCACGCGCAACCTGGTATCCGAACAGATGGACCGGCTGACGGAGGATGTCGGCGGCTACAACAACGCATCGACCGACGACGACTATACCGATTATTTCGAGGTCGTGCCGGCCAATCACCTCGAACGACTGTTGTTTGCCGAAGCCGACCGGATGGCCAGCCTGGTGGTCGAGCCCACCAGCTTCAAGTCCGAACGTGCGGTGGTCGAGGAGGAATTGCGCCAGTCCACACTCGCGCGGCCCTATGGCAAGCTGTTCTCGGTCTATCTGTCGGCGGCGTCGTATGCGCGGCATCCTTATGCCCGTTCGACGATCGGCAGCATCCCCAATCTCGAATCCGCGTCGATCGACGATGTCCGGGCGTTCCACGCCGCCTATTACCGACCCGACAATGCGGTTCTGGTCGTTTCCGGCAATTTCGCTCCTGCACAGCTGAATATATGGGTCGACCGGTATTTCGCCGGCATCCAGCATCCGGCGACGGCGATACCGCGCGTGACGGTTACCGAGCCGCTTCGGACCCGGGCCGCGTCCTACACCGTCTACGAACCCAACACGCCGTTGCCCGCGGTCGCGATCACCTATCACGTCCCACCCGACCGGGACGCCGACATCCCCGCACTGAGCGTGCTGCAGACGGTCCTCGCGACGGGGGAGAGTTCGCGCCTGTATCAGGACCTCGTCTACCGCGATCAGCTGGCGCAGGATGCGGCGGCCAATCTCGACACGAAGAAGGGCACCGGCAACCTGATCGTCTATGCGATCCTGGCCGGCGGCAAGACCGCGGCAGCGGGCGAGATCGCGCTCAAGGCCGAAGTCGCGCGGTTCCGCGATACGCCTGCGACCCCGGCGGAACTTACGCGTGCGAAGAACCAGATCCTGACCGAAGCGATCAAGTCGCGCGAAACCGCCGAGGGCAAGGCGCGCACTATCGCTACATCGGTCATCATCGATGGCGATCCGCACGCATCCGACCAGCAGCTCGCCGCAATCGCCGCGGTCACGACCGCTGATGTCCAGCGCGTCGCACGGACCTATCTGGGCGACGACAGGTCAGTCACGATCCGCTATTTTTCCAACGCGGATAAACCGGCGGGAGCGTCGGGTGACGTCATCGGCGTCGGTGCCGATGTCGTCGTCGCCGATCTGACACCGCCTGCCGACGTGCCTATCATCGTGGCTGCGGGCGCGGCCGATCGCACCGCACCGCCGCCCGTCGGGCCGGCCGTCACCGCCGATCTGCCGCATCCGGTCGAGACGGTCCTGCCAAACGGCATGCATCTGGTAGTCGTCGAACGGCATGACCTGCCGCTCGTCACCGCGACATTGGTCGCATCGGGCGGTGCTGCGCTCGATCCGCTGCACCGCGCCGGCACCGCCAACCTGACGGCGGACCTGCTGACCAAGGGCACGACGACCCGCTCCGCCACCGACATCGCCCAGGCGATCGCGGCGCTCGGCGGATCGATCGCCAGCAATGCCGGCCGCGACGGCGTGTCGATCGACGTGACGGTGAAGTCGGATCAACTCGCCCCGGCAATGACGATACTCGCGGATGTGGCTATGCATTCGGTTTTCGCCCCGGCGGAACTCGACCGCGCCCGCGCGCAGGTGATCGACGGCGTGACCGTCGCGATGAAGAACCCGGCACAGCTAGCCGGTCTCGTCGCCGCGCACCTGGTCTTCGGGGATGCCCCGTACGGCGCGCCGATGGAGGGCACCCCCGCTTCGCTGAAAGCCATCACCCGCAACGATGTCCTGCACGCCTATGCCCGGACCTGGCGTCCTTCGACCACCACGCTGGTGATGGTGGGCGACATCACCCCCGCCGCGGCGGGGGTGATGGCGGAGCGGCGATTTGCGGGCTGGACGGGAAGCAACGGCACGGCCGCTCCGACGCGGCCGCCGGTTACAGGCTATCCCGCCCCCCGCGTGATCGTCGTCGATCTGCCCGACGCGGGTCAGGCGGGTGTGGTCGTCGCGCGGCCGGGGCTCGCACGTATCGATCCGCGCTATTACCCGCTTGGCGTCGCCAATACGATTTTGGGTGGTGGCTTTTCATCGCGGCTGAACCAGGAGGTACGGATCAAGCGTGGCCTTGCCTATGGCGCGAGCAGCCGGGTGCAGGCGCTTCGCGAGCCCGGAATGATCGCCGCCCTTACGCAGACCAAGAATGCGTCCGCTGCCGAAGTAGTCGCGCTGATCCTCGATCAGATGACCGCGATCGGCGCCGCTCCCGCTTCGCCCGACGAACTCCAGACGCGCAAGGCGGTGCTCGTTGGCAATTTCGGCCGCACTATCGAGACAACGAACGGCATGGCTGGTGTGCTCAGCGCCTATGTCGAACAGGGCGTGCCGCTGGACGAACTGCAGCGCTACCCCGGCCTTGTTGGCGGCGTCGATGGCCCTGCCGAACGATCCGCCGCCGCTGCTCTCCTCGATCCGACCCCAGCCAGCATCGTCGTGGTCGGCGATGCGAAGCAGTTCATAGACTCCTTGCGAAAGGCGCACCCGACCCTGACGGTCATTCCGGCGGCGGACGTCAAACTGGACGGAGCAACACTGCAATGACAGCTGCATGACGCGCGATCCTTAGCGACCCGTCCGCTCGTCCCGCGCCGGGACGCCAGGAAAAGCATGCGCGCGCTGTCGGTCGGGACCGGCTAGGGCAACGCATATGGATCGGAGACAGGTTTTGCGGATCGACGCGGTCATGCAGCGACGGGCGTTTGGCGCATGGCTGATCCTCGTCGGGCTGTCATTGACCGCACTGCTGGCGCTTTCCGCCCATGCCGCGTTCCGTGCCGTCGCGGCGCATGGCAGCACCCCGGCGGTGATCGTCGCGACATCCTCGTCCGGCTATGAAGTCGACGATCATTTCCCGGGCGCCGCCCTGCTCTACGCCAATGCGCCCGCCGCTCCGGCCACGCCCGCCGCGTCGCATGGCACGACCGGCACCACCGCGCTGCCGCCGTTGCCGATCTCGAACGCGGCGGCGGAAGCGATCGCGCTCCGCACCGTCGGTGTAGTGTCCGCCCTTCCCTTCTCGATGACGCACGTCGCCGCGATCGACCGCGGGCGGGCGATCCAGTGCCTGACCGCGGCAATCTATTACGAAGCCGCAAGCGAACCCGATGCCGGGCAGCAGGCGGTCGCGCAGACGATCCTCAACCGCGTTCGCCACCCCGCCTTTCCCGCCACCGTCTGCGGCGTGGTCTATCAGGGGTCGGACCATGCCGGCTGCCAGTTCAGCTTCGCCTGCGACGGATCGATGGCCCGTATCCCGAGCCGCGCCGCCTGGGACCGGGCGCAGCGGGTCGCGGTGCTCGCGCTCGCCGGGCGGGTCTACGCGCCGGTCGGGCTCGCGACGCATTACCACACCTATGCCGTCACCCCGGTCTGGAACCGTGCGCTCGTCATGACCGATGCGGTCGGCGCACATTTCTTCCACCGGTGGAACGGATATTGGGGCACGCCCGCTGCCTTCCGCCAGCATTACGCCGGGGGCGAACCCGTTCCGGGCCCGCATCCCCGCCCAGTCGCCGATCCACCGATCGTCCTTGCGCTTTCGGCACCGGCACCAATTGCTCCTGTCGACGTCCGGCCGGCCTATCGCGACAGCGGCCGTCCGATCGCCGCGGTCGCCCAGGGGCCGGCAGACAACCTCCCGCCAGCCTCGACCGTGCTGGACCGGTGGAAGGATTCGGGCAGGCCGCTGCGCTGAGTTCCCCTTATTTCGCAGATGTTTCCCCCAGATATTTCGCGAACCATGCCATCGTCCGCTTGCCCACATCCGCCGCATTCGCGGGGCTGCGGATGCCGTGGCCCTCGTCCGGATAGATCACCAGCGTGGTCGGTACGCCCGCGGCCTGCAGCCCCCGCCACCATTCGATCGACTGCGTCGGCGGTACCTCGATATCGCGCTCACCGACGTATATGAGCGTCGGCGTCTTCGCCTTCGTCACATAGGTCAGCGGCGACAGTTTCCGGTAGATCGCCGGATCCTGATACATCGACGCGCCGAAATAGGGGATCATCCACTCGTCGATCCCGTTGGTGCCGTAATAGCTGACCCAGTCGGACAGCCCCGCCCCCGCCACGATCGCCTTGAACCGGTCGGTCTGCGTGTTCGCCCACATCGCCATGAAGCCGCCATAGCTGCCCCCGGTCAGCCCCAGCCGCGCATCGTCGACGGGCGCGGCCTTCTCCACCGCGTCGATCCCGGTCAGGATGTCGCGCAGATCGCCACCGCCGAAGTCGCGCTTGTTCGCCGCGGTGAACGCCTCGCCCTGCCCGTAGCTGCCGCGCGGATTGGGCAGGAACACATAATAGCCCGCCTTCAGCAACGACGCCGGACCGTTGGTGCCGAAGAAATACGGCGTATTGGCTGCGGCGGGACCGCCATGGACGATCGTGACCATCGGTGCCCTGGCCGCAAGGCTGACCCCGACCGGCGCGAGCAGCCAGCCCTGCACGGTGTAGCCGTCGTCCTTCCAGGTGATACTGCGTGCCACCGTGCCCGCCGGTACCGCGTCGTTGTCATGCGTGATCGCGGTCAGCCCCGCCACCGGCCCGGCATAAATCGCCGGCGCATGTTCGAAATCCTGCACCACCGCCGCCGCCCGGCTGCCGTCGGCGCTGTACGCTACCCGGCCATCGCCCGCCGAGACGCTGGCGGGGCGGCTCCACAGCACGCTGGTGCCCCTGGTCGGATCGAACGCCACCACCGCGGCATCTGCACCCGACAGGGTCGTCGCCCGGATACCGCCCGCGGTCCAGGCGAGCGCGGTCACCGTCGCCTTGTAGCCCGGCGTCCGGTTCGAGGGGCTCCCACCCGTCACCGGCACCGTCCAGATATCGCCGCCGACCGAACCGTTGTCGCTCATCAATCCACCGACGAAGGCCACCGTCTTCCCGTCCGGCGAGACGCGGGGGTAGTTGACCTGCACCGCAGGCTTTGCAATCGGCCGCACCGCCCCCGTCGTCGCGTCGATCGAATCGATCGTCGCCACCCACCAGTTCGCATCGCCATTGCCGAGCGCGGTCGTCGCCACCACGCCGCGGCTGTCGGGCATCCAGTCATATTCGTAGACATAGCGGCCCGCCGGCGACAGCGGCCGCACCGCATCCGCCGCCACCGCCGGCCCGGTCAGGTCGAACACCGCCAACCGCTGTTCGTCGTTCGCCTCGCCGATCTCGCCCACCTGCCGCACGCCCGCCTGCGTCGCCCCGGCTTCCTTCGCGGCGTTGAGTGTCACCAGCAACGCGATCCGCTTGCCGTCCGGGGACATGCGCGGGGTGGAGGCGATGCCCTTCACCGTGGCCACCGTCCGCACCGCCGTTGCACCCGCAATCTCCAGCATCACCGTCCCCGCGGCACGGTCGCGCGCCAGGAACACCAGGTCGCCATCCGGCCCGAAGGTGAGTCCGGAATAGCTGCACGTCGCGCACGGATCGATGGTCCGCAGCACGTGGCCGTCGGTCGCCGAGCGCCAGGTGATCGCCTCATGCGGCCGGCCCTTCGCGTCGCTCGCCGGTGCCTCGACCGTCGCGATCCGGTCTCCGGCGGGGGACAGCGCCAGCCCGCCATAGCCGTGCACCGATTGCGCCAGCGTGGGCGAAGCGGTGCCGATCAGAAGGATGGTGGCGAAGGAGAACGTCTTGGCGCGCATGAAAACTCCGATATCGTCAGAATGCCGGTAGCCTAGCGAATGCGCCACCGGGATGCGAGTAGCCTCCAGCGGTCCCTTCTCCCCACCCCGGCGAAGGCCGGGGCCCAGTCGCCGAGGTTTGCGTCGGGAGCGCTTCCCGATGCCATGATCGTTTACCCAACCGGGCCCCGGCCTCCGCCGGGGTGGGGATGAAGGCATCGTCCGCCCCCGGACCCACCCCTACCCGTTGACCGGCGCGGTCTCGCTCCGCATCGCCCCGCGATCCGCCACCATGCTCGGCGAGGGCGCGGTCGCAGGCCGCAGGCCCTCGCGCTCGGACGCCGGCACCGCCGCGGTCGGGTCGGGCCGGAACGCCTCGGGCGCGCGTCGCGCGTCGCGGCCGGGCGGCGGCGCGTCGGGGGCGAGGTCGGGCGCGGGATGCTCGGCATTGCCGGGCGCGGCCGCCTTGCCGAAGTGGAACGCGGCGACCACGCCCGCGGCCAGCGAGCCCAGCGCGGCGGTCGCGCCGATGGTCACGTTGCGGGCATGGTGGCGATCGGCCTTGAAGCGGCCGTGACTGTCTCTCTTGCTCATCCTGCCGAAACGTCCGGGCCATCCGCCCGTTCCTCCGCCCTCTTGTTCTCCCGCGAAAGCGGGAGTCCAGGGTCACACGGATGGTCGCTTGCGGCCCCTGGGCCCCCGCTTTCGCGGGGGAACGAGAGATCGGCGTAATGTCTCTCCGCCCCCGGCTCTGCCTCCACCCCCCGCTCCGCCGCCGCCACCGCCGCCGCCAGGCCGGCGAACCACGCATCGCGCTCGGCGTGTGGATCGGGCAGCGGATCGTCGAGCAGCGCCGCGCGCGCCGCCTCCAGCGCCACCCGTTCGTCGGGCGTCAGCGACCGCTCATAGTCCCCCTCCTCGTCGTCCGGCCCCCCGTGCTCATAGTCCGGCCAGCCCGCGCCCTCCGCTACCGGGAAGCAGGTCAGCCATTCACCCCGCTCGTCGTCCCACCAAATCGGCCCGGACCGATCGTCGTGCCGCGGCGGAAGTGGAGGAAGTGGAGGCGTGCCATGCGCCTTCGTATCCGCCGCGACCCGCACCGGTTCGGCCGGTGCCAGTTCGGCCCGCGGCGGCGCGGCCAGCACGACCAGCCCCGCCGCCTCCGCCCGCGCCCAGTCCGCCGCGTCCCACGCCGCGCGATCCGCCGGATCGAGGTCGCCCACGTCCAGCTCGTCCAGCATCGCCGCCCCCGTCCGCACGAAGCGATCCGCGCGCGCCAGCGCCACCAGCGGGCCGATATCGGGCCCCTCAGCCTCCACATCCGCCGCCGCGCTGACCCGCGCGCCAAGGAACAGCCCGGCGCGGGCAGGGCCGCCGCCCCGCTCGATCCCGGCGAGATACGCTTCCCAATCGGACGCGATCAGCCGCGCGGCATGGTGCGTGCGCTCGCCCCCTTCCGCCGCCGCCAGCTTGTCGAGCCGGGTCAGCATCGCCATCGCCAGGCGATTGTCGTAGCGGTGGCGCGTCACCTCGCTGCCGTCGGGCCGGGTGATCGTCTCCGTTTGTCCGTCGATCGCCCGCGCGGCGAGCGTATCGGCGAAGGTATCGCGCGCGAGCAACGCCGCCGCCTGCCACCCCAGCGCGAACGCCGCCCCCGCCGCGCGCCGCCGCAGCGCATAGGCCGAACTGACGGTCAGCCCGACGAAACGGCAGCATTGCTCGACGGTATGCCCCTCCGCCAGCGCGGTCAGGAAGGTGTGCTGCCGCTTGGGCGTCCAGCCGTCCTGCCGGGAGCGGCCCTGCGCGTCCGTGGCGGGGGATTCGAGGGTGTAGGCGCCGTCTTCGTTCCCGTCGCTGGCGAAGCGGGCGGGGGCGTTCACTTCGCGGCTCCGCGGTGGGCGGGGTGGAGGGGGGTGCCGTTGGAAGGGAGCGGTCGGGCGGTCGGGGCCATGGCGATGTCCTTTCGTTGCGAGAAGGACTCGGCAGGTATGCGGAAACGGGGGCTGTAGGACAGCCCCTGCGCGCCCGAGAAATTAGCGAAGCTGATCGCGAGGCCCCGCCGCGCGCAGGGCCGGCCGGCGTCGCTACAGCGACGACCGACGACGCGGCTTCGCCGCGGCGATGCGTTCAGATGCGATCCTTCTCCGCTTGCGGCGCCCCAGCTATCTCGCGCATCCGACCAACCCCCGGGTCACGACTACCGGGAAGTAGGCCCTCCCGCCGACCGTAGGACGCTCGCCAGAGCGGAGTACCCGGTCGTCGTGGTGGCGGGAGGGCTGAAACTCAGCATCGCCGGTCAGGGATATTGCTGCCGCGCGTGCAGGACGGCGAGTATTTCAGTCCGTAACGTCATTTCGTCTTGTGCTGATCGATTCTAGCTCGCGCCATCGCCATCACTTGATCGTGTGGGACGCCTAGCCCCTTTGACGTCATTGCCCGCTTGACCTTAGCGCGGAACCACTCGTCATGCGCCGCAGCATCCTCACGGGCTGTTATTTTTGGCTTGTTTGGAATGAGGTCGGCCAAAAATCAAACTCTCGTTGCGACCGGACAGAAGATGGTACCGGGCTAAAAAAACAAAATTATCGCTTATTTGATCCCGCAGATTGCGCCTTAGCCCTCGAATTGGACGCAGAAAGAGACCTAGACCGGATTGATATCGGAAGGTCTTGATGCCGGTTCTCGGCGTGGCTCAGGGAGGCAACCAACCATGAGCCGTTTTCCTGCTTGTCGGTCATCGAATCTACCTCAATCATTATCTCGTAAACCTGCCACACCTTGACTCCTGACTCTAGCTCTGATGCGTTCGGCAGCAAGAAATATCAGGCGATCCATCAAATGGCTGACGAAAAACGAGAAGTCTTTTTTGGGCTAATAGCTCCCATCGGAATCAACCTAGATTCGGTCGAATTAACGTTAGCACACGCCCTACAACGCGTTGATTATGAAGCAAATAATATCAGGCTTACTTCGATATTCAGTCAGCTTGGCAATAAATACCATGTTCAATTTACTGATGAATATGACCGATATGATAAGCTTATTAAAGCGGGTGATCGTCTTTGCAGAGATGCGGGAAGAAACGATATTCTTGCATTGTACGGCATTGAGCACTTAAAATTATATCAATCTCGCGGTATGGATGACGAAATACCTGAAAAGGTTGCACATATTTTTCGTCAGATAAAACGCCCTGAAGAGATCCGTACTCTAAAGGAGGTTTTTGGTCGTAACGCGATGTTTTTGTCGTGTTATTCATCAAAAGAAAATAGAAAAGACTACCTGGTAAAAAAGTTACTTAAAACAAACAGAGGAACAAATAAAACGGAACTTGAATCGATGGCACTCAAGATCATGTCTATTGATGAAAATGAAAAGGATATGCCAAGTGGGCAAAGAGTTATGGAATGCTATCAACATGCTGATTTCGTTCTTGATTGCACTGATTTATCAACCCTAACCAAGTCCGCAGATCGACTTATTGATATTTACTTTGGCCATCCGTTCGTATCACCGTCAAAAGACGAATATTGTAGTTATTTTGCAAATGCGGCATCCTACCGATCGCTTGATCTTTCAAGGCAAGTAGGAGCGGCCATTTTTACAGATGATTGCGAAGTCGTTGCTCTTGGATGCAATGAAGTTCCAAAAGCAGGAGGCGGGACATATTGGCAAGACTCAGATTGTGATCATCGCGATTACGCCTTGGGCCAAGACTCGAATCAGCAAGTCAAACAGGATATGGCTCGCGATGATCTTGTTAGATTGCAGAAGACTTGGCTAGCCGACAAGTATCGCAACCTATCACCCGAAAGACTTTCTTTCCAAGTTCTTGAGGCAAAGGACGCCCCTTTACGGGGATCGATGATCAGTGATGTAATCGAATATGGTCGCGTGGTACATGCTGAAATGAATGCTATCACGGATGCGGCGCGAACGAGGAAAAGTACTCAAGACACCACTCTTTATTGTACAACTATGCCATGCCATCTTTGTACAAAGCTAGTTATAGCATCTGGTATAAAGCGTGTTGTCTATGTTCAACCTTATTCAAAAAGCTTAGTCGATGAACTTTATCCCGATTCAGTTTCAATCGACCAGGGACTACAGCCTAACAAAGTTACATTTGAAACATTAAAAGGTGTTACCCCGAACGGATTTAGAATTGCGTTTCGAAAGACGTCAAAACGCAAAAACGATGATGGAACAGCAATTTCGTGGAATCCACTACAAGCCATACCGACATTCTTGAGTTTCTTCCCATATTACCGGCCTCTAGAGATGACAGCGTCATCGGAATTCGATAAGGCATTAACAGCCTGCTGAAAAAGGGCTTGGCTATCGCGCCGTGAGATGATTCATCGTG
>NZ_CAXTII010000091.1:0-10709 GCF_964244235.1 uncultured Sphingomonas sp. | reverse complement strand
ACGCCGACCCCTGTGGAGGGCGTCTGCATGACCGCCGCGCTCGGGTCGATCGCGTTGTGGCTGGTGTTCCGCGAGGCGTTCTGGGCGCATATGCTGGTCGTCGTCGCGGTGCCGGTCAGCTTCTGGCCAACGTGGCAAAGCGTGTGGCAGGACCGGGCCCGCGAGCGATCGCCGGCCTGGGGGCTATGGACGCTCGCGGACCTTTCGACGTTGCTTGTCGCTACCCGGGTGCATGGATCGGGCATTGCGGAATATACCTATATTCTCGTCGAACTGCTCTGTCATGCGAGCGTATGGCTGATGGTCGGACTCGCGACGGTCAACCCGTTCCGGTCGCTGGCGTTCGGGCGCGGCGGGCTGCGGGTCCTGGATGCCTATGTACCGGGCAATCCGTTCGCGGTGCGCGAGACGCATCTGGGCAAGGCGGTCTACGCCGCAAAGGGTTTCGCGGAGGGCGAGCAGATCGTTCGTTTCACCGGTCGGCGGGTTCGCGCTGCGCGGCTGCCGCGGTCCTTGCGCGGCGCGGCCGACCGATTCCTGCAAGTCACTGCCGATCAATATATGGGGCCGTCGGGGCGGATCGACGATCTGATCAACCATAGCTGCGCGCCCAACGCCGGGTTGCGTTTTACCGATCATGGCGTGGTGCTGGTTGCTTTACGGGCGATCGCCCCGAGCGAGGAGATCGCCTGGGATTACTCGACGACGTTGAAGGACTCGGGCTGGCAGATGCTGTGTCAGTGCCGGCAGCCGGGATGCCGCGGAACGGTCGGCGATTTCGCGACCCTGTCGGCCGAGCGCCAGGCGTGGTTTCGTGAGCGGGATATGGTCGCGCCGTATCTGCGCGAAGAGATGGTGCGGGAGCGGGCAGCGTAAGCCCGCCGGGCGAAGGCTTACGCTGCGTCCGCCAGCACCACCGGCTCGACCGCTTTCAAAGTCAGGATGGCGACCGCGCCCTTGCCCTCACCCTCGCTTTCCAGCCGCAGCGCCCCATCCATCGCCGTCATGGAGTTTGCGCACCAGTGCAGCCCCAATCCGCCCGATTTGTGCGCGCGCGTAGAGAAACCGCGTTGGAACAAGGTCTTGCCGATATCCGATGAAAAACCCTCGCCGTCATCGCGGATCGCGATGACGACATGGCCGTTCGCATCGGGTTCGATCGTGACCGATATCGTCCCGCTGCCCGTCCCCGTAGCGGCGATCGCCTCCGCCGCGTTACCGAACAGATTGCCGATCACCTGGCTCAGGATCACCCGGCTCGCCATCGCGCGGCACGGATGCGCGGGAAAGCTGAACGCGATCGACGCCTTGTCCGAATAGCGCGCGATGGTGGCGTTGCGTGCGACGATCTCGGCAACGTCGCAATTCTCGAGCGGCGGACGTTCATGCGCGTGCGCTTGCTGCTGGCCGATGATCTCGAGCACATGCGCCATCGCCTCGCGTCCGACCTGCAATTCGGCGCGGGTCGCGGCGCGAGTGGCGGCTTCCGCCTCGATCGCCGCGGCGACGAAGGCGGTGAGCTTCACGCGTCGTGCCGAGGGAACATCGTCCTTCGCCAGTTCGCCGAGCGCGCGGTCCAGCGTCGTCCGATCGACCGGCGGCCCTTGCGCGACGCCCTGGCTCAGGATCGTCGAAATCGGATTCAGCGCGTTGCGGACATTGTGCATGACTGCAACCGCGCTTTCGCTTCGACCAAGCGCAAAGGACTGGACTTCGACCTGGCCGCGCAGATCGTTCAATTGGAGCAGCATCGCGTTGAAGCTGCGGCCGAGCGACCCGATCTCGTCGCGCCGGCCATCCTCGTCGAGCGGCCCCAGCGTGCCGAGCGCGCGGACGCGCTGCATATGGCGTTCGACACGGTGGAGCGGTTGCAGCACCTGGCTGGCGATCATCCGCCGCAGCACCATCAGCACGATCAGCAGCAGCAATGTCGATCCCGCGATCGCCAGTAGCAGCATCCGCCGCCCGAGCAGCGAGACGTCGCGCGGAACGCTGAACCGCGCGCTCGCGACAGCGACAGCCCGGCGATCCGCGCCCATGATCGGCACTGCGATCGCCAGCGTCGATGCGCCGCGGGCCACCGCATCGTTCCTGCCGATCGGCGGGGCGATCCGCGCATTGACCTGGAGCAGCGCGGACAGCTGGCGCGGCGTCAGGATACGCGCCATCAGGACGTGCCCGCGCGCGGTTCCGCTGCCATCCGACTTGCGGATTTGCGCCACGCCGATGGCGGCGACCGTCGAACCCAGCTTGGCATAATAACGTGCCGAACTGTTGCCACCGACGACATGCGCCAGGTCGGTAAGCGCAATCGACCGCAGGAACGCCGCGCGCAACGCGGGGTTCTCCGTGCCCGTTGCGGCATCGAGCCACCGGGCGATCACGATGCGTCCCTGGGGCGTTACATAGGCCATGCCCTGCACGCCCAGATTGGCCATCGCGAGCTTGGAAAAGCTGTCGCGTTCGAACTTGGCGCTTGGCGCGGCCATATAGTCGTAGCTGTCGTTCCAGTCGCCATAGTCGCGTACCGCGCCCTCGACCTTTGCGCCGTAATCGGACAGCGCGGCGCGCGTCCGGTCGACATTGTCCGCGATCGCCTTGTCCTCGAGCTTGGCGAAGCTGGGCGTGATGACGCTGGCGAGCAGCACGGTGATGCTCAACGCGCCCGCGATCCCGACAAGCGTCAGGATCACGACTAACTTTATCCCAAGTGATGTCGGGCGGACGAGTGGCTGCAACCGGCCCTTCGCGATCGGCATCAGCCGTTGGTCCCGTCGCCCAGTTCGATGCCACCCGGCGCTTCGTCCGGGTCCCCGCCGATGAACCGCCGTTCGGCGAGATCACAGGCGACCTCCTCCGCGACCGGACGCGAGAAGAAATAGCCCTGGAGGTGGCTGGCGCCTGCGATGCGGAGCAATTGCACCTGTGCCTCGGTCTCCACGCCTTCCGCGATCACCTCCAGCCCCAGCGCGTGGCCGAGATGGATGATGGCGTGGACGATCGCCGCGCTTTCGCGTTCGCGGCCCATGCCGTCGATGAAGCTGCGGTCGATCTTCAGGCTATCGAGCGCGAACTTGCGGATGTTGTAGAGGCTGGAATAGCCCGTTCCGAAATCGTCGAGCGCGATGCGGAAGCCCATCTGGCGCAGCTTGTAGAGCGTTTCCGCGGCGCGTTCGGCATCGTCGAAGATCGCGGTCTCGGTGATCTCGATCTGCACGCGCGAGGGCGAGACGCCGGCACGCTGGACGCTTTCCATGACATGGCCGACGAAGTTCGTCCGGCGGAACTGGCGCGGGCTGAAATTGACCGAGACATATTGCCCCGGCCAGCGCGCCAGCACCTTCAGCGATTCGGTCAGCACCCAGTCGCCCAGCTCGTGGATGATGTTGGTCTCCTCCGCGATCGGGATGAAGACGGCCGGGCTGATCGGGCCATATTCGGTCGTGTTCCAGCGCACGAGCGCCTCGAACCCGACGATCTCGGTCGTGTCGCGCTTGACGATCGGCTGGTAGACGAGGCTCAGCTCGCCCTTCTCGATCGAACCCGCCAGCCCGCTTTCGATCCGGCGGCGGAAGCGGATGCCCTCGTCCATGCTCTCGTCGAACAGCCGCGTCATGCCGCGGCCCTGCCGCTTGGCGTCGTTGAGCGCGAGGTCGGCGCGGCGCATCACGTCGATCGGATCGATACCCTGCGCACCTTCGACCACGACCATGCCCGCAGACGCCCCGCCCTGTACCGAATTGCCGAATACCATTATGCTGGTCGAACAGGCCGCGACCATCCGGTCGCACGCCATTTCCGCGGCGGGTTCGCCGGGCGTGTCGAACAATACGCCGAATTCGTCGCCGCCGAGCCGCGCGACGAGCGCGCCTTCGGGCGCGGATTTCTGGAGGATTGCCGCGATCTGCTGGATCAGCGCGTCGCCCGCCAGATGCCCGAGCGTATCGTTGACCAGCTTGAACCGGTCGAGATCGATCATCGCGGTGGCGAACAGTCCATCGCGCTTCGTCCGTTCGGTCAGCGCGCGCAGGAAGAACAGCCGGTTGGGCGCGTCGGTCAGCGAATCGTGCATCGCGATATGGATCGCGCGGCTTTCGTTCGCGGCGAGTTCGAGACCCTGTTCCTCGAGCTGGACGATCTGCTGCGCCATCAGCGCGCGCGCGCTCGAGAGTTCGCGGTCGACTTCCCAGCGCTTGGCGAGCGCGGTGGCGGTCTGCTGTATCTCGGCGACCTCGAAGGGTTTGGCGATGTAGAAGATCTTGTCCGCCGGGCCGGCGACCTTGCTGATCTCCAGGGGCGAGAAATCCGAATAGCCGGTGACGATGACCAGATTGACCTGGCCGTCGAGCGCGCGGATGCGCTTCGCGGTCTCGCGGCCGTCGATGCCGGGCGGCATCCGCACGTCGATGAACGCGACCGAATAGGGATCGCCCGCGGCGATCGCGGCCTCGACCGCGGCGACCGCGTCGAGGCCCTGGTTGCAATGCGTCAGCGCGAAATCGGGAAGGACATCCGCGGCCTCGACCGCGGCATCTTCGTCACCGAACAGATCGGCGGCCATCGCATCGAGCGCGTCCGCGCCTTCGCCGCGCTGCGACGCGAAGCTGCGGGCGTAGCTGTCGTGCATCGCCGGCTCGTCATCGACGATCAAAATCCGCATCGCGCCACCGTTCGTTCCGCGGCAACCAGCTTGCCACTCGGTTGCCATGAGGTAGCCGGGTACGGTTAAGGCGCGGTTACCGCTATTGCCGGTCGGGTGCCTCTTTGGGGTCAGCGTCCGCTCAGGACGCGGTGACCGACGTCTCCGGCGTCCGGCCCAAGCGCTTGGGTACCGAGCACGATCGCACCGAGCGGCCCCGCCCGCCCACCGAGCACCGGCGGGACGATATAGCTCTCGGTCAGCGCGATCTCGGGCAGCGGGATATAGCCGCCCAGGCTTTTCGTCATGGCGGCGCGAACGCGTGGGAACAGATGCGGCGTACCGACCATCACCCCGCCCCCCATCACGATCCGTCGCGGTACGCCCGTCATGACGAGCGTGTGGCATAGTTGGCCAAGCGCATGCGCGACGCTGTCCCAGGCCCGATGGTCCGCGGGCAGGTCCTGCGAGGCCACCCCCGTGCGCGCCGCGATCGCCGGCCCCGCAGCGAGCCCTTCCATGCAGGCCCCGTGGAAGGAGCAGTTGCCGATCCAGTCGTCGCCGGGCAATCGCACGGGGCGGATATGACCGAGTTCGCCATGCGTCAGCCCGTCGACGGGGATACCGCCGGCGATCATCCCGACGCCGATCCCCGTACCCACCGTCACATAGGCCAGGTCGGCCAGACCTTTGCCCGCCCCCCAGCGCGCCTCCGCCAACGCCGCGCCGACGACATCGGTGTGAAACCCGGTCGGCACGCCGCTATGCGCGGCCAACCGGTGCGCGATGTCGGTCCCGGACCAACCCGGTTTCGTGGTTATGCTGATCTTCCCGTATTGCGGCGAGGCATGATCGATCACGATCGGCCCGAAGCTCGCGATGCCGAGCGCGGCAAAGCCCCGCCATCTGTCGAGCACCGCCTCGACCGCCGCCAAGGTCTCGGCCGGGCGAGTGGTCGGAATGCGCTCCTCCGCCTCGATCTCATCGGGTCCGCGCGCCAGGATGCAGATGCATTTGGTGCCGCCAAGCTCGATACCTGCAACCAGCGGTGCGGTCGTCGTCGTCATGCCCGGATAGTCCTTCTCCGACGGTCTTCGCCTATAGCGCCCCGCCGCGTACGTCGATCAGCTTGACGCCCCCACGATCAGCGCGCGGATCCGCGTCGCCAGCGCATCCATCGCGAACGGCTTGGTCATGACGTGCATGCCCGGGTCAAGATGTCCGTTCCCGACGACCGCGTTCTCGGCATAGCCGGTAATGAAGAGGATCTTGAGGTCGGGCCGCGACAATCGCGCGGCGTCGGCCATCTGTCGCCCGTTCATCCCCCCCGGCAGACCGACATCGGTCACCAGAAGGTCGATCCGCTGACCGGATTGCAGGATCGCAAGGCCAGACGCCCCGTCAGCCGCCTCGATCGCCATATAGCCCAGTTCGCCCAATATCTCTGCGACCAGCATGCGAACGGTCGGCTCGTCGTCGACGACCAGCACGGTCTCGCCCGCCACAGCTCTTGGCGGTTCGGCGCTTGCCCCCTCCTGCGCGTCGATCGCCTCGCCCGGGAAGCGCGGCAGGTACAGGCACAAGGTCGCGCCTTCGCCGACCTCGGAATAGATCCGCACCTGCCCGCCCGATTGCCGCGCGAAGCCGTAGATCATGGAAAGGCCAAGCCCGGTCCCTTCGCCGAGCGGCTTCGTGGTGAAGAACGGGTCGAAAGCCTTCGCGATGATGTCCGGCGTCATGCCGGTGCCGGTGTCCGACACGCATAGCGAGACATATTGCCCGGGTTCCAGATCACGCTGGCGGGCAGCGCGCGCGTCGAGCCAGCGATTGCCCGTCTCGATCGTCAACCGCCCACCGCCCGGCATCGCGTCGCGCCCGTTGATCGCCAGGTTCAGCAGCGCGTTCTCCAGCTGATTGGGATCGACGAGCGTCGGCCACAACCCGCCCGCGGTCACGACCTCGACCTCGATCGCGGGCCCGACCGTCCGGCGGACAAGGTCCTCCATGCCGGCGACCAGGCGGTTGACGTCCGTCGGTCTGGGATCGAGCGTCTGCCGCCGGGAGAACGCCAGCAGCCGATGGGTCAGCGACGCCGCACGCTTCGCCGCCCCTTGCGCCGCCAGGGCATAGCGTTCGAGATCGGCGTATCGGCCCTGCTGGATGCGGATACCGATCATCTCGAGGCTGCCGCTGATACCGGTCAGCAGATTGTTGAAATCATGCGCCAGACCACCGGTCAACTGTCCAACCGCCTCCATCTTCTGGCTTTGGCGGAGCGCCTCCTCGGCGGTCATCAATTCCTGCGTCCGCGTGGCAACCTGCGTCTCAAGCGTTTCGTTCAACGCGGCGAGTTCGGCGGCCTGGCGACGATTCTCGTCGATGTCGGTATTGGTGCCGACCCAGCGGAGAATGGCACCGTCTTCGCCCCGCACCGGCTCGGCGCGAACCAGAAACCAGCGGTAGACGCCGTCTCCGCGCCGGATGCGGAATTCCACCTGGTAGACGTAGCCCGTCGCCAGCGAGCGGGCCCATGCGGGTATGGCAACCGCGTGATCGTCGGGGTGAATGATCCGCGTCCAGCCATCGACGCCCTGCAGGTCCGAAAGCGTCTGTTTGCCGTAAGCGAACACCTGTTCGTTGAACCAGTACAGATACCCGTCGGGGCGCGCGGCCCAGACCTGGTTGGGCAACGCCTGTGCGAAGACGCGGAACTGCTCCTCGCTTTCGCGCCGCGCCTGTTCCGCCCGCACGCGCTCGGTTGCACCGCGGACCCGTTCCGCCACTTCGCGCATCAGCAGGAGTTCGTCGGCGTGCCAGCGACGGGGGCCGTCATGATTGGCGTAGAGCAGCGCGACAAAATCGCCCTGTTCCACCAGCGGCATGTTGACGAACGACCGTGCGTTGATCGCCTCCAGCACCGGGGCGGCATCGCACGTCCGCTCGTCGAGCCGCACGTCGTCAATCGCGACCGTCGTGCCCGCCTTCAGATCGTCGATGTACGACCCGTGATCGCGGAACCGAAGCACGCCGGCGATGGATCGGACCCCCGGCATGTTCCAGTCGCGCTCGACCGTGATCGTCTCCGCGATCTTGTCGATAACGCCGTACCCGACCCGCGACACGCCGAGCGCTTGGCCCAGGACCGCCGATCCGACATAGGGGATCGTCTCGGGATCGGTCAGGTCGCGCAACCGGTCCGCCAGATCGAGCAGCGCCGCCTGCCCGCGTTCGTGCCGCTTGCGTTCGCTGATGTCGAAGCTGACGCCGGGAAAGCGCTGGGGCCGGCCCTCGTCGTCCAGGATGCACCGCCCCTGCGCGTGCACCCACCGGATCGTTCCGTCCGACTGGAACAACCGGTATTCCGCGCTGAACTCGCCGCCCGTGCGCACGGCCTGCGCGATCGCCGCTTCGGTGCCGGTCCGGTCGTCGGGATGGATGGCGGTGAAGAATTCGTCGACCGGCGCTCCTTCGATCGCCCGGTCCGGGTCGACGCCATACAGCCGTGCGAAACGCGCATCGGCGGTGACCCGGTCGAGCGGGATGTTCCAGTCCCACGTACCGATCCCGCCGCCCGCGGACAACGCCTGCTGCAACCGTTCCTCGCTGTCCGCCAGCGCACGTTCGCTTTGCAGTCTCGTGGTGATATCGGCGAACAGGACCGCGACGAGCCGCGCGTCGAGATCGCCTACACGAAACGCATGGACATCGAACCACCGGTGCAGCGCATCGGCGTTCTCCTGGAAATGCGCCGGTTCCCCGGTGATCGCGACGCGGCCATAGCGTTCCAGCCAGTGGCGTTCGAGCCCTGGCAGAAGGTCGCTGGCGAGGCGGCCCCCGGGTTTCGCAAGGCCAGTCTGCCGTTCGAAGGCGGCATTGGTGTCGATGAAGCGGTAATCGACCGGTCGGTCGCCATCGAAGATCATCTCGATCAGGCTGAAGCCCGCGTCGATCGCCGCGAAGAGCGAGCGATAGACCGCATCGGTCGGTGCTTGTCTCGTCAAGATATCGTTCCGTACGGGGTGGTGTTGATCGGTCGAACGAGCATCGTACGGCTTCGTCCATGGGGCGACGGTAGCGGCGTTGCAACTCGCTATCCGCGCAGCACGGCGAAGGCCTCCTTCACCTTGGCGATGCCGAAGCCGATCGCCTGTCCCGGTTCGATATGCGCCATCGCCGGCAACTCGTCGGGATTGACGATGGCGTGCAGGATCGCCGGCCCCGGAGATGCCAGGAATTCGCGGACGGTGGCCGACAGCGTCGCGGGATCGCGCGCGGTGAAACCGGCCGCACCGCACGCGCGGGCGAACACCGCGAAGTCCATGTTGGGGAAACTGCTGCCGCCGGTCGCGGGCAGCCCCGCCCCCTCCATCTCCAAATGGACGAGGCCCCAGCGGCTGTTGTCGTAGACGACGATCTTGACCGGCAGCTCGTGCTCCATCGCAGTCATGAATTCCCCGGCCAGCATGGTGAAGCCGCCATCGCCGATATGCGCCACGACCTGGCGGTTGCGGTCGAGCGCCTGTGCCCCGATCGCGAGGCCGAGCCCGGTGCCGACCGCGGCGTTGTTGAACGATCCCGTGATCCGCTGTCGACCGGTCTGGCGCAGCCAGTTGGCCGCCCACAAGGTCACCTCGCCCGTATCGGTCACGATGATCGCATCATCCGCCGCCGCATCGCTGATCGCCCGCGCGACGGCCTGCGGGTGGATGATGCCGGTGCTGCGCGAGGGATCCGCCTTGGCATCGAGCATCGCATCCCAGGCGGTGCGTTTGTCCCGTGTCTCCGCCAGGAACGCGCCGTCGTCCTTTTGCACCAGCCGGTCGAGCAGCAAGCGGAGTGTCGGCTTCACCGACCCGACGATACCGAGCCCGACCCGTGTCCGCCGCCCGATCGCGAGCGCGCGCTCGTCGACCTGGATGACGTTGCCGTGTCTGGGCAGGAAGTCGACATAGGGGTAATCGGTGCCGAGCATAAGGAGCAGGTCCGCTTCCCTGGCGGCATCGACCCCGGCCCGCCCGCCGATCAGCCCGACGCCGCCGATCCAGCTGGGATGCGTGTAGGCCAATAGGTCCTGCGCACGGTACGTATGCATCAGCGGTGCCTTGAGCCGTTCCGACAGCGCGACCAGTTCCGCTTCCGCGCCGCGTGCGCCGGCGCCACAGAACAGCGCGATCGTGCCCGCCTCCGCGATCAGCGCAGCGGCGGCGGCTATATCCTCGGGTGCAGGCGCGACCTCCGGACGGGGGCGCAACGTCGGAATGCTCGGCGTCGCGGTGCCGACCTTTGCAGCAAACACGTCGGGCGGGATATTGATGTGCGCGACCCCGCGCAGCCCATAGGCCGCGGCGATCGCCTGATGAAAGACACTCGGCGCCTGCTCCGCCGCTCCTATCACCTGCGTATAGACCGCGACGTCGCGGAACAGCAGGTCCGGCGAATCCTCCTGCAGATAATCCGTACCGCGCAGCGCCGACGGCACCCCGCCCGATATCGCAAGCACTGGAGCATGATCCTTGCGCGCCTCGTACAGACCCGGGACCAGATGGTTGCCACCCGGTCCCGTCGTACCGCAACATACGCCGAGTCGTCCGGTCAGCTTCGCCTGTCCGGCGGCGGCCAGCGCCGCGCCCTCTTCGTGACGGACGCCGATCCATTCGACCGTCGATTGCCGGCGGATCGCGTCGGTGAAGGGATTCAGCGCATCGCCCACGATCCCGAAAACCTGGCGGACGCCGATATCGGCCAGCGTCTTGACGAGCAGTTCGGCGACGGTCGTGGGCATGGCGGGCTCCGGCTCGGGAAAGCCTCAATCCGTCGGTGCGTACGATGTTCCGGTTGGGGCCGGATCAGGCGGCGACGTGCGCGGCGAAATCGCCCGCGCTGAGCTTCAAAGTGCCGAGCCGCCCGTCGAGCGTGACGAAGCCGCGGCTGACCTCGTCGATCTCTCCTGCCACGGTTTCGGTATCCTTGCGGATGGCGGCGACGGTGGAGGACATCGAATCGGCGGCCAGTGCCGTTTCATCGACCGCGGCGGTGATCGACGTCACGGTCTGCGCCTGTGCCTCCATCG
>NZ_CAXTII010000090.1:0-10782 GCF_964244235.1 uncultured Sphingomonas sp. | reverse complement strand
ACGGTCGCCGACAGCATGGTGCAAAGCGCGACCGTGGACATGGAAAGGGCAATGGCGGCGATACGCATGACGGACGCTTTCGATCGGGGAAGGCTGAGCGCCATAAACCCGCTGTGGCCATGGGTCCACACCCCATCCGCGTTAGGTGCGTTGCACCAAAAGCGTCTTGCCCGATCGCGGGGCCAGTCGCTAACTGGGGAATTCCGCTGCGTCCTCCGGGGATGCGGCGGTTCGACCGTCCGGGAGATTATGAGGGCGTGCGGCCAATGAAGAAGCTGGAAATCGTCGATCCAACGGGCCCGGCGTTGCGGGTCATCCTAGCCAGTCCGCGGGGTTTCTGCGCTGGTGTCACGCGCGCGATCGAGATCGTCGAGCGGGCGCTGGAGCGCGAGCAGGCCCCCGTCTATGTCCGGCACGAGATCGTCCATAACCGTCATGTCGTCGATACGCTGCGCCGCAAGGGTGCGGTATTCGTCGACGAACTGAGCGAGGTGCCGGCGGGGGCGACCACCATCTTCAGCGCGCACGGCGTCGCAAAGGCGGTGCAGGCGGAGGCGCGCGCGCGTGATCTTCCCGTGATCGACGCGACGTGTCCGCTGGTGACGAAGGTCCATGTCCAGGGCCGCCGCTATACGCGCGCCGGACGGACCGTCGTGCTCATCGGCCATGCGGGGCATGCCGAGGTCGAAGGCACGATGGGGCAGGTCGATGCGCCGCTGCATCTGGTCTCCAACATCGACGACGTCGCCACGCTCGCGCTGCCGCTCGACGCGCCGATCGCCTATATCACGCAGACCACGCTCAGCGTAGACGACACCCGCGGGATCATCGCCGCGATCGAGGCGCGGTTCGGCGACGTGGTCGGCCCCGACATCGCCGACATCTGCTATGCCACGCAGAACCGCCAGACCGCGGTGCGTGACCTTGCCAAGCTCAGCGACCTGCTGATCGTGGTCGGATCGCAGACCAGTTCGAATTCCAGCCGCCTGCGCGAGATCGGGGTGGAGATGGGCGTGCCGAGCTACCTCGTCGACGATGGCGGACAGGTCGATCCGGCGTGGCTGGACGGCGTCGGCACGGTCGGCGTCACCGCGGGAGCGTCCGCGCCGGATGCGCTGGTGGACAGCGTCATCGCCGCGCTCGCCCGCGTGCGGCCGGTCGAGACGGTGCAGCTGGACGGCGTGGTCGAGGACGTGGAGTTCAGCCTGCCGCCGGAACTCCGCCGCCCGCTCGAGAGTCGCACCGATATCCGCAGCGTCGCGGCCGAATAGGATCATTTGCGGGATCGGTGCCGGTCCCGTACAGGAGCAATCATGAGCCTTCCGCTTTCGCAGCTCGCGCGCATCGGCGCCTACACCCTCAGGCAGCATATCAAGGGCGGCAAATACCCGCTCGTGTTGATGCTGGAGCCGCTGCTCCGCTGCAACCTGGCGTGCCCGGGCTGCGGCAAGATCGATTATCCCGATCCGATCCTGAACCAGCGGCTGTCGGTGCAGCAATGCATGGACGCGATCGACGAATGCGGCGCGCCCGCGGTCTCGATCGCGGGCGGCGAACCGCTGCTCCACCGCGACATGCCGGCGATCGTCAAGGGCTACATCGCGAAGAAGAAGTTCGTGATCCTGTGCACCAACGCGCTGCTGATGAAGAAGAAGATCGACCAGTACCAACCGTCTTCATTCTTCACCTGGTCGATCCATCTCGACGGCGACAGGGGCATGCACGATCATGCGGTCGATCAGGACGGCACCTACGACGCCGCGCACGAGGCGATCCTGCTGGCAAAGGCCAAGGGTTTCCGCGTGCAGGTCAATTGCACGGTGTTCGACGGCGCCGACCCGGTGCGACTCGCGGCGTTCTTCGACGAGATGGAGCGGCTGGGCGTCGAGATCACGATCTCGCCGGGCTATTCCTACGAACGCGCCGCCGACCAGGAGCATTTCCTGACGCGCGAGCGGACGAAGAACTTCTTCCGCGACGTCTTCAAGCGCGGCGACGGCGGCAAGGCATGGACCTTTACCAACTCGCCCTTGTTCCTCGATTTTCTGGCCGGCAACCAGACCTATGAATGCACGCCGTGGTCGATGCCGCTACGCACCGTATTCGGCTGGCAGAAGCCCTGCTACCTCGTCGGCGAAGGCTATGTGGACAGCTTCGCCGAGCTGATGGAGGGCACCGACTGGGATCAGTACGGCGTCGGCAAATACGAGAAATGCTCCAACTGCATGGTCCATTGCGGGTTCGAGGGAACGGCAGCGACGGATTCGATCCGCCATCCGCTGAAGATGTTCGCCATCGGCCGCAAGGGCGTGCGCACCGAAGGGCCGATGGCCCCCGACATCGACCTGTCGCATGCGCGCCCGTCGGCGGACGTGCATTCGACGCATGTCGAGCAGGAGCTGGCGCGCATCCGGGCGACGGATCCGGAAGGGTTCAAGCGGGTGCAGCGAGCGGCTTAGTCCCGTCGCTGAGGCGTACTGCTATGGTAACCCCATCCGCGGCCCGATCCGGATCGCCCCGCGCTTCAACTCCCGCATCGCCTTCGCGAACCCCGCCGTCGTGCGCGCGATATCCGCCATCTGTCCCGGTCGCGCCGCCAGCGATCGCAGCATCGCCTTGCCGTCCACGCCGCCGTCGGGTCGCATAGACACCGTGATCGCATGCGGCAGCAAATGGCGCGCGCCGTCGGAGACGCAGCGGACGATGGCGAAGGGCAAACCACGTTCCGCCGCGACCGCCCCCGCGATATGGCTCTCCATATCGACCGCCAGCGCGCCGTGCCGCTCCCCCAGCGCCAGTTTCTCCGCGACCGTGTCGATCATGCGGCCGTCCGCATAGAAGCCGCCGATGCGTGCACTGGGTAGCGCGTTCGCCAGCGCTGTGGCCCAGGCCGGGTCGCATCCCAGTTCGATCGCACCCCATAGCCGGTCGGCCACGACCCAGTCGCCGATCGCCAGCCCGTCCGCCAACGCGCCGGTCATCCCGAAACTGACGATCCCCGTGGCACCCGCTGCCGCACGTTCGAGGCGGGTTCGCAAGCCGACCGGGTCTCCGCCCCCTGCGACGGGGACAACACCGGCGAGGTGCGACACGCAGGCGACCTCACGGTTGAAACCGGTGGCGACGACGACATGGCCGCTCACATCCCATGCTCCACCACATGCGCGTTGGACCGCTTCAGGTTGCGATACCGTGCCAGCGCCCAGAGCGGGAAATATTTCGGATACCCGTGATAGCGCAGGTAGAACACGCGCGGGAAACCGCCGCCGGTATAATGTTCCTGACCCCACAGCCCGTCCGCATCCTGGTGGGCGGCCAGCCACGCCACCCCGCGCGCTACCGCCTCGCCGTCGACCTGCCCCGCTGCCATCAGCCCTAGCAGCGCCCATGCGGTCTGCGAGGCGGTCGATGGGGCGGGGCGGTGGCCGGCGTAATCGAGCGCGTAGCTGTCGCAATTCTCGCCCCAGCCACCGTCCGCATTCTGGATCGCGGTCAGCCATGCAACAGCCTTCGCGACCATAGGATGCTCCCTCGCCAGCCCGGCAGCGTTCAGGGCACACAGCACCGACCAGGTGCCGTAGATGTAGTTCACCCCCCAGCGCCCGAACCAGCTGCCGTCCGCCCTCTGCTCACGCGCCAGATAGTCGAGCGCGGCCTTCATCCGCGCCGAATCGTGCTCCCCGCGCTGCGCCAGCATCGACACGCAGCGCGCGGTCACGTCAGCCGTCGGCGGGTCGAGCAGCGCGCCATGATCGGCGAAGGGCAGGTTGTTCAGATACTCGTAGGCGTTGTCCGCATCGAACGCGCCCCAGCCGCCGTTCCGGGATTGCAGCCCGACCGTCCACTCGATCCCGCGATCGATCGCTTCGTCGTTGACCGACCCGATGCGCCCCCGCGCGCGGTCCATCGCCATGACGACGACCGCGGTATCGTCGAGGTCGGGATAATGGTCGTTGTTGTACTGGAACGCCCAGCCGCCGGGCCGCACGTCGGGACGCTCGCTCGCCCAGTCGCCCGCCACGTCCAGCACCTGGCGTGGGCGCAGCCAGTCGAGCGCGGCATCGGCGCGCGCGTCCTCCCCCGCCTCCATCATCGCATGCGCGGCGAGTGCCGTGTCCCACACCGGCGATACGCAGGGCTGGCAATAGGCCTCGTCCTCGCCGATCACGAGCAGCCGTTCGAGCGACTCGCGCGCCGCCGCGCGCGCCGGGTGGTCCCCGGCATAGCCCAGCGCGTCGAACATCATCACGCTGTTCGCCATCGCCGGATAGATCGCGCCGAGCCCGTCGACGCCGTTCAGCCGCTCGGTCACGAACGCCACGCACCGATCGACCGCGCGTTGCCGCAAACCCTTGGGCCACAGCCGGTCGCCGCGCTTCAACGCCGCGTCGAGCGCGGTGAAGAACAAGGTCCACATCGGCGTCGTATCCGCCTTCGTCGTCGGTGCGACCGGCTGGCCGGTATAGAGCTCGTCGACCAGCACGCCCTTCGCGTTGCGAGCGACGGGCTTGAGCGCGGCCAGCACCAGCAGCGGTACGACGACGGTGCGCGCCCAGTAGGACATCTTGGCCAGCGTGATCGGGAACCAGCGGGGTGCCAGGATCAGCTCGGGGGGCATCGTCGGCACCGTCGCCCAAGGCCCCGCCCCGAACAGTGCCAGCTGGATTCGGGTAAAGACGTTCACCGCCGCCGAACCGCCCGCCGCCAGGATCGCCGCGCGGGCGCGGGCCATATGCGGTGCGTCGACGGGATCGCCGATCATCTTCAGCGCGAAATAGGCCTTCACGCTGGCGCTGACGTCGAAATCGCCGGCATGGAATAGTCCCCAGCCGTCATGCGTGTCGGACTGGATACGACGCAGATAGCGGCCGATCTTCGTCTCCAGTTCCGCGGCCAACGGTTCGCCCAGATAATGGCGCAGCAGCACATATTCGGCCGGGATCGTCGCATCGGCCTCCAGTTCGAAGACCCAATGCCCGTCCGGTCGCTGCGCGGCAGCGAGCGCGGCGGCGGCGCGGTCGACCGCCTGGTCGATCATCGGTAGCGATGGAGTAAGCGTGCCGTGCATCCGATCGCCGTTACCGCGTGTCGGCGGCGAGTGCCAACCCCGCGGCGGTTTCCCCCGATCGGATCGCGCCTTCGATCGTCGCCGGCAGCCCGGTCTGCGTCCAGTCGCCGGCAAGCAAGAGATTGCGCCAGCGCGTGTGCGCGGGCGGGCGGAGCGCGTCCTGTGCAGGCGTGGCGGCGAAGGTAGCGCGCTTTTCCTTCACGATTTGCCAGCGCGGCATCGGCACGTCGATCCCGTGGACCGCCGCGATATCGGCCCAGAAGGCTCGGGCAAGGTCCTCGCGGTCGCGATCGACCAGATGGTCCGCAGCGCTGACCGTAACCGACAGCCGGTCGGGAAAGGCGAAGACCCATTCCGCCGTGCCCCCCAGCAGGCCGATCATGGCGGGCGTACCGGGCGGCGGCGTAAAGGCGAAATGGCCGTTGACGATCGCGCGGTGCTCGGTCGGCGCGGTCAGGCCCGGGACGAGCGATGTCGCGAGCCAGGCGGGAAGCGCGAGGATCACCGCTTCGTCCGCTGCCACCGGCTCGACGCCGTCGCCCCAGTCGAGACCCGCGACCCGATCGCCTTCGAACGCCAGTGCCCGCAGCCGCCGTCCGGTCGCCACGCGCGTGCCGCGTTCGATAAGCCAGCCGAGCGCAGGCTCGACGAACGCGGCCGCAAGATTTGGGTGCGCGATCCGCGGACGCATCGCCGCGCCGCCCTTGGCGACCGTCTCGCGCAGGACATTCCCCGTCAGCCGCGCCGATCCCGTGGCGGACGGTGTATTGAGCACCGCGAGCAGGATCGGATCGAGAAACCGTTCCCATAACGGTCCGCGCGGATCGATCCGATCGCCCACCGTACGGTCGGGGCCGCCCGTCATCAGCCGGGCAAGCCGCAGATAATCGGTCAGCCGCGTCCCCGGCACGCGGCGCTTGGCCGACGCGGTCCACCAGGGCAGTCGCCCGTCGTTGATCGCGACCGTCCAGCGCTCGCCGCTCGCCAGGTCGGCGAAGGCGAAATCGGCATGGTCCGGCCCCGTCATCGCGGGTGCGCCGACCGTCGCGCGAAACCGTTCGACCGCGGCGTTGCCCGACAGGACGAGATGGTTGCCATTGTCGATCGTCAGGCCAAGCTGTGGATCGTGATATGACCGGCAGCGGCCACCCGCCTGCGCCGCCGAATCGCCAAGCGAGACCGCAACGCCGGCCTTCGCCAGCGCCACCGCGGCGGACAGCCCGGCCATCCCCGCGCCCGCGATCGTCACATGCCCGAAGCTCAACGAAACAGGCTCAGCCTCAGCGCGGTCCAGAGCAGGGCGGGTTTCGACACGCGGACGCGGGTCCGCGGCGGGGCCCAGCCGATCGCCTCCATCCGCGCCAGCACCTTGGCATAGGCCGCCGCCATCAGCCGCGGCGCGATCAGGTGACCGCGCGGACGGACCGCGAGGATCGCCTTGGCGCGGTCGAAATGCGCCTCCGCCTGCGCTGCCAGCGTGCGTGCGACCGCATCGATCCGCGGGTCTGCGACGACCTGTTGGTGCGTGGTGATCGCGATCCCCGCCGCCTCGATCGCCTCGCGCGGCAGATATACGCGGCCGATCGCCGCATCCTCATCGATGTCGCGCAGGATGTTGGTCAATTGCAGCGCGCGGCCGAGGTGATGCGCGAGATCGATGCCGACCACCTCGTCCATCCCGAATATCCGCACCGACAATCGTCCGACCGCCGACGCCACCCGGTCGCAATACAGATCGAGGGTCGCGGCATCAGGCCAGCGGATGTCGGCCGCGACATCCATCGCCATCCCGTCGATCACCGCATGGAAATCGGCGCGGTCGAGATGGAAGCGGCGCACCGCCTCCGCGACCAAAGCCGCCTGGCCCGGCGCGCCGCCTGCATAGAGCGAATCGATATCGTGCCGCCACGCATCGAGTTCGATCGCTCGTCTCGCGGGGGCGCCGTTCTGGTCGTCGGCGATATCGTCGACCGCACGGCAGAAGGCGTAGACCGCGTACATCGCTTCGCGCTCTGCCTTTGGCAGTACGCGCATCCCGGCGTAGAAGGAACTGCCCGCGACCTTGGCACGCAATGCGGCGGGGGTGGTATCGGGGTTCATCGCCGCCGCCTTAGCAGCACGGGCAGCGCGGCGCTAAGCGCAAGCGCGACTGCTTCGGCCTTGCCGTGATGGACGCGTTCGCTGAGCGGGTCGCGGCGCTGGAGCCTGGCGTTCAGGCTTTCGGCCAGCCGGTGGATGACCGCGACTTCGGCAGCGAGGCGGCGGTCACGGATCGTCGCGCTGAATGGCGCGGCATCGTCGAGCAGCCCCCGCGTATGCTTCGCCAGCGCGACGATCGTCGCATGCAGCGCCGGAGTCGCCGCCGCTGCGCCGAGGTCTTCGATGCGGGCACCATGCACCGTCAGCGCGTCCGCGGGGAGGTAGACCCGGTCGATCGCGCGGTAATCCTTGCCGCAATCCTGCAGGTGATTGATGATCTGGAGCGCGGCGCACAGCGCGTCCGAGGCGGGCCACGTCGCGCGATCCTCGCCATGCACGTCCAGGACGTAGCGGCCGACCGGCATCGCGGAATGGCGGCAATAGCCGATCAGATCGTCCCAATCGGCATAGCGGTTCTTGTCGACATCGGTCTCGAACGCGACGAGCAGATCGCGGGCGTGGACGGGGTCGAGACGGCGTTCCGCCATCACTTTGGCCAGCGCCATCGCCTCGGGCGCTCCGACGCCGTCCAGGCCGGCGCGCATCGCGGCGAGGCGGGCATGTTTCTCGCTGCGGCTGGCGGTCGGATGATCGGCGATGTCGTCCGCGGCGCGCGCGAAGCGGTAGAACGCCATGATCGGCGCGCGGTGCGCGGGTTTCAGCAGGATGCTGGCGACGGGAAAATTCTCGTCGCGGTGGCCCTTGCCGGACGCGAGCGTACCGGGCGCGACCGCGGTCGCCATCAGCGCCCCATCGCCGCTTGTGCCCGACCCTTCCACATGCCGCCGCGTCCCCGCTTGTGCTGCAATGCCGATAGCAAGGTGCATCCGCCGTAGAAAGCCGCGATCACCGGGAGCGCGATCCCCCATAATGGCGATCGACGGTAGAAGCGCAGCATCGGCTGGAACGACAGCGCGATCAGCGCCCAGGTCGCGAGGCCGACGCCTCGCGCCAGGCCATCGGCAAACAGCGCGAGCGCCGGGGCAAGGAGGTAGGTGATCACGAGGCCCAGCGTGGTTCCCGCCAGCAGCAGCGGCGAATAGCGCAGCTGCGCATAGGCGGACCGCGCTATCATCGCCGCGACCGGACCCCAGCCGTCATAACGCCGGATGCTGACCGAGCGATCGGTCAGCCCCAGCCATATCCGCCCCTGCCGCTTCATCAGCGCGCCGACCGCGCAATCGTCGATCAGCGCTTCCCGCACAGCGCCGATCCCGCCCGCCGCCGCCAACGCATCGGCGCGGATCAGCATGCATCCCCCTGCTGCGGCACCGATCCCGGTCGGCCGGTTCACCCGCGCGAAGGGGTAAAGCAACCGGAAGAAGAACACGAAGGCGGGGACGAGCGCACGTTCGGCCAGCGTGTCGCAGCGCAGCTTCGCCATCAGCGAGGTGAGGACCAGATTGCCAGCCTCCGCGCGCGACACGAGGCTCGCGAGCGTGTCGGGCGCGTGCGCGATGTCGGCGTCGGTCAGCCAGAGATATCGCGGCGTACCCGCGGCGGCGATACCCTGCTCCACCGCCCATAGCTTGCCGGTCCAGCCGGGGTGCAGGGGGGTGCCATCGACGATGCTGACTTGCGATGCGCCGAGCGAGCGGGCGATCGCTCCGGTACCGTCGGTGCTGCCGTCGTCGACCAGCACGATACGGAATTCGCCCGGATAATCCTGCACGGCCAGGCTGCCGATCGACCGGGCGATGACGTCGGCTTCGTCGCGGGCCGGGACGACCGCGACGACGCTCGGCCATGTGAGTGGGGCGTGCGGGACGGCAGTGTCGCGTTCGCGCGCTAGCCAGAAGCGGCTATGGGCGATGAGCAGATAGGTCCAGATGGTAAGTGGGAGGAGGGCGAGGAGGGTCATCTCATCCTTCCGTCATGCCGGGCTTGTCCCGGCATCCATCGTGCCGCGCATTCATTGGTCGATGATTGCGCGGCACGATGGACCCCGGCACAAGGCCGGGGTGACGGGGGAGGGAAGATAGCTCTCACCCGATCATCCCCGCCGTCCGGAACCAGGCGACCGCATCCGCCACCGCTTCCGCGTGCGGTCGCGCCCGGTATCCCAACTCGCGTTCCGCCTTGGCCGAGGAATAATACATCGCATGCGCCGCCATCCGCAGCGCGTCGCGAGTCAGCATCGGTTCCTTGCCCGTCACCCGCGCAACCCGCTCGCCGACCCAGGCCAGCGGGAAAAGCGGCGCGCGGGGAAGCCGGATCGTCGGTGGCTTGCGCCCGACCGCCCGCGCGACCGTCGCCAGCATATCGGCCAGCGTCACGTCCTGCCCGCCCAGGATATAATGCTCGCCGATCCGCCCCTTCGCCATCGCCAGCAGATGCCCGCGTGCGACGTCGTCGACATGCACGAGGTTCAGGCCCGAATCGACGAAAGCCGGTATCTTGCCGTTCGCCGCCTCGACGATGATCCGCCCGGTCGGGGTCGGTTTCACGTCGCCGGGGCCGATCGGCGTCGAGGGGTGGACGATGATCGCCGGCAGGCCCTCGGCGCGGATCATCGCCTCGACCAGCCGTTCGGCGGCGACCTTGCTGCGCTTGTACGCGCCGACGACGGTCTGCTCGGTCGCGGGCCGCGTCTCGTCCGCCGCACCGGCCGGGTCGGGCAGGATCGTCGCCACGCTGCTGGTGTAGACGATCCGTCCCACGTTCGCGTCGCGTGCGGCGCGCATCGCGATCCGCGTCGTGTCGCGGTTGTTGCGCACGATCTCCCCGGGGTCGCGCGCCCATAGCCGGTAGTCCGCGGCGACATGGAACAATGCGCTCGCGCCCGCCATCGCCCGAGCCACCGCGGCCGGATCGCGCAGGTCGCCTTCGACCAGCGTACCGGGGAAGTCGACGAGGTTGCCCCGCGGGCTGGACGCGCGGACGAGCCCGCGAACATGGTGACCCTCCGCCGCCAGCGCGCGCGCGACCGCCGCCCCGACGAAGCCGGAGACGCCGGTGACGAGGATCGGGGCGGCGGGGGAGGAGCGGGGGATCATCGAGCGCCGCTGTAACCTGTCGCCGAGATTTAGGGGAGGGGTGCGGGCGACGACGGATGCATCATGACGGCATCGCCGCCGTGCGATAGGGGCGGGCTATGCTGACCAGCGTTGCCCCTATCGTCTCGCTTCTAGGCTGGCTGCTCCCCGCACTCGCGGCGATCGGCATAGGGTATATGGTCGTCGCGAATATCCTCTTCTGCCGTCTGACCGCCGCCGGCGCACCGCCGATACCGACGACGACCGGCGTCACCATCCTCAAACCGCTCCACGGCGACGAACCGTGCCTGCTCGAAAATCTGTCCACCTTCCTCGAACAGGCGCATCGCGGCCCGGTCCAGCTCCTCTGCGGCGTTGCGCGAGCAGACGACGCTGCGATCGGGGCGGTCGAGGCGTTGCGGGCGCTCTATCCCGCGGCGCGGATCGATCTCGTCATCGACGCGACCCGTCATGGCAGCAACGGCAAGATCGGTAACCTCATCAACATGATGCCGGACGCTCGGCACGACCTGCTGGTGC
>NZ_CAXTII010000089.1:0-10811 GCF_964244235.1 uncultured Sphingomonas sp. | reverse complement strand
CCGGCATCTCGCATTTCGGGCCGGCGATGGCGACGCTGGTCAATCTTCACGCGCTGCAGCCTGCCAGCGACCGCTGGCGGCAGGATGCGGCCAGATTGCGCGCCGCCACCGTCGCGGCGCAAGCTGCGAACAGCGAAGCGCTATGGCGGGACCGCATCGCGGTGGAAGCATTTCGCGGACGCGAGGGCGCCATCGCGGCGATGAACGACTATGCCTGCGCGCTGACATTGCGCTACCTCGACGCGGTGGAGGCGGATGTCGCGAAGCTCACGCCCGCCTTCCTGCGGGCCACCTATCTGGAGGCGACCGACCCGGAACTGGGCGCGACCATCCCGCTCAACGCGGTGATGATCGCCACATTCTTCCTCGCCGGCCTCGACACCTCGTTCCGCATTCGGCGGTGGTTCGGCGAACATGCGGTCGACTGGTCGCGGGCGATGGTGCTGATCTGCGGGCGGCAGGGCCGGCCGACATCCGGGGTTACCTGGACCAGCAATTCGGTCTGCCAGATGATCCTGGCGGCCTCCGACCGGCGTCTCGCGCTCGACCGCCTGTATATCGCGCCGCATGCCCCGCCGTTCAAGCTGACTGGGCCGGATGATCTGACCACGGCGCGCGCCGCCGAGCCGGGCTTGCGCCGGCTATGGGCCTATACCAGGGCGATCGGTGATCTGGGCGCGACGATGTTCGACGGCTATCCACGCTACGCTGCGGATTCCTACGTCGCGCCGGTGCTGACGGAGGAAACGACGGCGCTCTCCGAGATGCCGCAGATCGGCGGCCCCGACGACATGCGCGCGATGGTCACCCGGATGCGGCTGGTGCTGGAGGATCCCCGGCAGCTGCTGTCCGGTTGCGTCGTCGATTACGCGGCGGAACAATTGCGCCAGACCGGCAACGACGTGGCGCAAGTGGTGGTGCCCGGGCTGGACGGCTATGATTATGCAGGCGCACTGCGCTGATATGACGGGTTGAAAGGCAAAGCCGCGCCGCACTGACCCGCCCCGTTTGCGGGAGGGACGCCGCACTGACTCCCCTCCCGCTTGCGGGAGGGGCTGGGGGGTGGGCCCTTGCTTCCTGACCTGGCATCCAAAGAAAGTGCCCACCCCTGACCCCTCCCGCAAGCGAAAGGGGAAAGAAAGAGCGTTGGGATTGGCAAAGATAACTGGCATACTGATATCGTCATCCAATCAATCGACCAGTCCGTTCGAATTGGCCACCGGGACACCGATCCTTAAAAGGGTGGCGGCACGTACGCTGGCGCAAAACCAGCGACAACAATATGGGAGAGGGATATGAATTCCAGGCTTTGGCTGTTGAACCAGGTCAGCATGTGCGGCGTGGCGCTGGCCCTGACAGCGGTACCCGCCGCGGCGCAAAATGCCGGGGCGTCGCCGCAGAATCCCGAGTTGCCGGCGCAATCCGAAGCCGCGCAAACTCCCTCGGCGCCACAGGCGGCCGATCGCCTGAGCGGCACCGCGCTGGATGAAATCGTGGTGACCGCGCGCAAGCAAAGCGAGACGACGCAATCGATCCCGGAGACGGTTCGCGCGATCGGCGCGACGGAACTGGCAAACGCGCACGTGACGCGGATCGACGATCTCGGCTCGCTGGTGTCGAACCTGAACATTACCACGCGGGCGGATCAGTCGCCTGACGTGGTGATCCGCGGGGTCGGTGCCTTCGGCATTACCAACGGCGTAGGTTTTTACCTCGATGACGTCCAGTTGTTCGACGGAGAGACGATCCGTCCCACCGACCTTGATCGGGTCGAGGTCCTGAAAGGGCCGCAAGGCACGCTTTACGGGGGCAACAACATCGGCGGCGCCATCAAATATGTGTCGAAGCTGCCGACCGACACCCTGCACGCCGACGGCATGTTCGAATATGGCCAATATAATACGGTAACCGCTTCCGCCGCCGTTTCGGGCCCGCTGATCGGCGATGTCGTCACCGCGCGGCTCAGCGCCTTCGGCACCCGGACCAGCGGCTATGCCTATGATCCCGTGCTCGACAAGAAGCTGGACCGGGGTAAGGAATATGGCGGCCGGGCAACCTTTCAGGTCAAGGGCGACGGCACGACCGCCGTGCTCTACCTGAACGCGGATGTCCTCGATACCGGTGCCTCCAGCCTCTATTATCGCCCCGGGCCGCCCAACGATCCGGCCGCAGCCAGCAACTACTCGCTAGAGATTTCCGACGGCACCGAGCCGCATTTCAAGCGGACGCTGTATTCCGCGACTTTGAGCCTCGATCATAAGCTGGCGGACAATCTCGATCTCATCTCGATCTCGTCGTATTTTCATTCCACCGCGCATACGATTTCTGATGTCGACAAAGGCCCGCTGCCGTTCCTGACCGGCTACCAGACCTTCAAACATTCCGTCTGGAGCCAGGAACTGCGTTTGTCGCGTGGCGGCGGCGGCGCGTTCAAGTGGATCATCGGGGCGTTTGCGCAAGGCAATGATCCCGACACGCTCCAGCGGAACGTCCAGTTCATCGGCGACCCGCCATCCCCTGCCAATCTGGCGGACCCGACGCAGTTTGCGCAGCAGCAAACGCTGGTCAAGGAGCGCCACCGCGAATATGCCGTGTTCGGCAATGCCCAGCTGAAGCTCGGCCAATTCGATCTCGAATTCGGCTTGCGCGGCGATTACAGCAAAGTTGCCGCGACCGACCCGCTCTACGGCCTGGCGCTGTCAGAGCATAGTACCCAGGTCGTCCCCAAGCTGTCCGCATCCTATCATTTCAACCGGAACGTGATGGCTTACGGCCTGGTCTCGCGCGGATTCCAGGCGGGTGGCGTGACCGAGGAGTTCGACGCCAACGGCGCGCCGTTCTTCAGCAAATTCCAGCCCGAGACGACCTGGAACTACGAGTTGGGCGTGAAGAGCAACCTGGGCCACGGCGCGCATCTGAATGTTGCGGCGTTTTACCTCGATTATCGCAACAGGCTGTTCCCGAGCTTTGCGTTCCAGGGTGCCCAGTTCGTGCAGACCACGACCAATATCGGCCCATCCAAGAACTATGGCGTGGAAACCGATCTGTCGTTCCGGCTCATCGACCGGCTCATCCTGACCGCCAGCGCCGGTTTCACCCGGGCCGACTGGGGCAATATTCCGTTCGTCGATCCGGATGGCTATGGTGCCAATGGTGTCCAGGTTATTGGTGCCGATGGCAACCCGGTTCCGCAGCAGGTGAACCTCAAAGGCCGCACGGCGCCCTTCACCCCGGCCTATCAAGGATCACTCTCGCTGGACTGGTCGCACAATCTGTCTTCCGACCTGGTGCTGGGCCTGCGCGCCGACGCAACCGCTTTCGGCCGGACTTATTGGGACGTTACCGATCATTATCAGCAGCATCCGTATCGTCTCGTCAACCTGGGTGCGCGCCTGGAACGCAAGGCATTTACGTTGTCGGCGCATGTCTCCAACGTGTTCGATCGCCGGTATAACACGACTTTCATCAGTGCCGCCGAGGTCGGCGCACCGAACAATGTGGCAGGCGTCGGGCGCCCGCGGCTGTGGACCGCGGCGCTCTCCTTCCGATACTGATGCAGCACGACACGCGACGACCGGAGACAAATCGATGAAGCTGGGTTATATCGGGATGGTGGCCCTGGCGGTTGCCGGTTGCGCTTTCGGCCAGGCAAAAGACCACCCGCCGACATCCTACGCTTTCAACGGAAGCCTGGTCGCGCCGGATGCCAGGTGGGATCTGCTCGCGGTCGATCCTGACCACCATCGGCTATACATGGCGCGGGTAGGTGGCGTGACGACGGTCGACCTGATGACGGGCAAGGTAACGGCCACCCTGATCGCAATGCCGCTGTCGCATGGGGTAGTGCCTGTCGGAACGACCGATCTGGCGGTGGCGAACGATGCGAAGTCGAACGAACTCGTGTGGTTCGACGGTGCGACGGGCAAAATAAGCGCGCGCACCAGGGTCGGCGAGGAGCCGGACGGCGTCGTCTACGATCCAGCCACGAAAACCGTCATATCTATCAATGCGCGCGATCTTACGATCGTCGATGCCGGCACCCGGCAGGTGCTCGGGTCGGTACCGCTGCGGGGCGAACCGGAATTCGGGGTGGTCGATGACGCCGGCCGGCTGTACGACAACATCCGCGATCGCCACGAGATCGCCGTGATCGATCTGCGCACGCGCAAAGTGGTCGGATACCGGCCATTGAGCAAATGCGAGGAACCGACCGGGCTTGCTTATGACCACCGGTCCGGGTTGCTGATCGCCGTGTGCGGGAGCGGGATGGTCAAATTCGTCGAAGCGCGCAGCGGGCGGGAAATAGCCAGCATCCCGGTCGGCGAAGGTGCCGATGCGGTCATTCTCGACGCCGCCCGCCGCAGGGTGTTCATCCCGAGCGGACACAGCGGAACGTTGAGCATTTTCTCGCTCGACCAGCCGCGCACGCCGATGCTGATACAAACGATCAAGACCAGGATCGGCACCCGAACCGGCGCGGTTGATCCGGCTACCGGCAAAGTGTATCTGCCCTCGGCCGACTTCCAGGTGCAAAAAGGCAGGGAATTTCCCGATGTCCTGCCCGGAACGGTGCGCCTGATGGTCCTGGCTCCTTCCCCTCGGCGCCCGTGATCAGGGGCGGGGGCAAATGATGGCGCGATGATGCCGATCGGTATGACAGGCCGGATCAGCTGGAATGTTCGTTTTCGCGAGATTCAAGAACAAAAACCGGTACCCATTTTTGTCATCACGCTCTAGCGACCTGCTGCCGCTGCCCGATAATCTGCGTTCACTCTCATGAAGTAGCACCACCATGGCTGACATTACCCTCGACCAGGCCAACCGGATCGTTTCCGCTGCCTTCGCCAAGGGCGCCGAGCTCAGGCTCAAGCCGTTGAGTGCGGCGGTACTCGACGCGGGCGGGCACCACATCGCGTTTCAGCGACAGGATGGCAGCTCGACGCTGCGCCCCCAGATTGCCGCCGCAAAAGCAGGAGGTGCGCTCGCGCTCGGCATCTCCAGTCGAAAAATCGGTGAGATGGCGGTCGAGCGACCGACCTTCGTCGCTTCGCTCGCGCCGATTGCCCCGCACGGGGTGGTGCCGGCGGCTGGTGGACTGCTGATTGTCGATGACCGGGGGCGCATCATCGGCGCCGTCGGCGTGACCGGCGACACTTCGGATAATGACGAGCTCTGCGCGGCCTCGGGCATCGTGGCAGCGGGCTTGCAAATTCAGCAGTGACCGGACACAGACTATCCTGGGGATCACATTGAAGCGACCGGTCTTGGATACAATTGGCAGCAGGCGTTATTCCGTTCACTTTTTGCTTGGCCTGTCGATGTCGGGCTGTGCCGCCTATCATGCGGCCCCGCTGCCGGTGGCGGCGGCGGCGCTGACGCCACCCGACATGGCGATCGTCTCTGCCGATGCGGCGCGGATCGATCGGCCGTTCCTGGTGCCGCAGGCGATCGATTTGTCCCGGCCGCTGACGCCGAACGCGCTGGCGGTGCTGGCGGTGCTGGAAAACCCCGATCTGAAGGCGCAGCGTGCGAAGCTGGGCGTCACCGATGCGCAGGCGTTTGCGGCGCGGCTGCTGCCCGATCCCACGGTGCAGGGTAATTTCGACAAATTGCTGTCCGGGCCCGACACCTTCAATGCCTTTGCGGGGCAGCTCGCGCTCGATATCGCCCAGCTGCGTAGCGCGCGGGTCACGCGCGCGGCCGGCGAGGCGAACAAACGTCAGGTGCGGCTCGATCTCGCCTGGGCCGAATGGCAGACGGCGGGGCAGGCGCGGCTGCAGGGCGTGCGGATTCTCGCGCTCGAACGCCAGCTCGCCATCGCCAAAGCCGGCGCGGCATCGGCGGAGACGTTGCTAGCAGCCTCGTCGCGTGCGGCCGGGCGCGGCGATCTCGCGGCGGGAGATGTCGATACGCGGCGGCAATCGGCCCTGGATTCAGCGGACAAGGCGCGCACCGCCGAGGCCGATCTCGCGAGCGCGCGCAACGAGCTTACCCGGCTGATCGGCCTGCCGCCGGGTACGATTCTCGACCTCGCTGCGCCCCCCGAGCCGGTCGTGCCGCCGACCGCCGAAGCGTTGCTGTCGCTGGCGCTCGACCGCCGGCTCGACCTGCTGGCGTTGCGCGCAGGCTATCACGCGGCGGAGGCGGGCGTCCACAAGGCGATCCTCGATCAATTCCCGACGCTGTCGCTGACGGTGGCGGGTGGGCGTGACACCAGCAACAATTATACGCTCGGTCCGGCGGTCGGCTTCACCTTGCCGCTGTGGAACCGCAATCGCGGCGGCATCGCCACAGCGACGGCGACGCGCGCCCAGCTGCAGGCGGAATATGCCGCGCGCCTGTTCCAGACACGCGCCGAGATTGGCACCGCGGTGGCCGGGATCGCCACGGTGCGGCGCCAGCGGGCGGCGCTGATCGCCAAGCTGCCGGCGATCCGCCGGTTCGCGGATGCCTCTGCCCGCGCAGCGGCACGCGGCGATCTTGCCCCCGCCGTCGCTGCCACCGCCCAACAGGCGTTGCGCGATCGCACCTTGACGCTGGCGCAGCTGGACCAGCAGATCGCCGAGCAGACCATCGCCCTCGAATTGCTGTCGGGCGGTCCCAGCGAAGGATGGACCCGATGAAGAATTTCCTGCCCCTCGCCACGCTGGCTCTGCTCGGCGGATGCGGCAGCGGCACTGCGGACGATGCCGAGAAAAAGCCCGATCCGATCGCGCTGGTGCGCACCGCGCCCGCGACGCTCGGCGCGGCGGCGGATCAGGTGACCGTCTATGGCGCGGCGGAGGCGGCGCCGGGTGCCGAGCGTTCGGTCATTGCCCCGGCCGAAGCGATCGTCGCGCGGATCGTCGCACCGACGGGTACCGCGGTAAAGGCAGGCCAGGCGATCGTGGAGCTCAGGCCAAGCCGCACCACGGCGACTGATTTTGCCAAGGCTTCGAGCGAGGCGGCCGCCACGGCTGCCGCTTTTGCGCGCGCGCAGCGGCTGCGCGCCGATGGCCTCGTCTCCGATGCCGATGTCGAGACTGCCCGCGCGGCAGCTCAGACCGCGCAGGCGGCACGCGCCCATCTCGGCATGGCGGGTGGCGCCCTGACGCTGCGCGCACCGGTCGCGGGTACGGTGCAGGGGCTGTCCGCCAGGACGGGCGATCAGATCGCGGCGGGCGCGGCGATCGCGACGATCGCGATCCGCGGTGATTTGCGCGCGCGCTTCGGCATAGATCCCGCACTCGTCCAGCGCATCCATACCGGCCAGGCGCTCGCGTTCAACAGCGTTGCCGGCGATGCGCATGCCACCAGTAGCGTGACCGGCGTCGATAGCTCGATCGATGCGACCACGCACCTGGCCTCGATCTATGCGCGCGTACCCGCCGCGACCGGGGTCGGCCCGGGCGAGCCGCTGCGCGCGGCGGTGTCGGTCGGCGGCGGCGGGGCCGGCGGGATCACCATCCCATATGCCGCCCTGCTCGACGATGGCGGGCGCAGCTACGTGTTCGTCGTCAAGGGCGGCGCCGCCCATTCCGTCGATGTCTCGCCCGGCAATTCGATAGGCGATCGCATCGCCATTCGCAAAGGGCTGCAACCTGGCGATCAGGTGGTGACGCAGGGCGGCACCGGCCTGGAAGACGGCATGAAAGTGCGCACCGGCGCGATGCCGGCCGCGAAGACCGACGATAAATGAGTACGCTGCTGCAACGCCACAGCCGATCGATCTGGCTGTGCGTCTTCCTCGTCACGCTGGCAGGGCTGCTCGCGGCGACCCGGCTGCCGGTGACCTTGTTCCCGCATATCGATTATCCGCGCGTCGTCGTCTCGATCGACGCGGGCGAGCGCGATGCCGGGCAGATGGCAGCGGACATCACCCGCCCCGCCGAGATCGCGCTGCGCGCGATTCCCGGCGTGACGCAAATCCGGTCGACCACCAGCCGCGGATCGGCCGAGGTGGCGTTGAGCTTCGACTGGGGCGAAGACATGGTCGCCGCCACGCTTGCGACGCAGGGCGCGCTTGCCACCATCCTGCCCGATCTGCCCACCGGCACGCGATTTTCGGTGCGCCGATCCGATCCGACGATCTTCCCCGTGCTCGGCTTGTCGCTGACATCGGATAGCTTGAACGGTGTCCAGCTCCAGCAGCTCGCCCAGCTGCGCCTGCGCCCGCTGCTCTCGACCGTCACCGGCGTCGCCGGCGTAGACGTGCTCGGCGGCGCATCGCCCGAGATCGAGGTCGAGGTCGATCCCGCCAAGCTGCAGGCGCTGGGCCTGAGCGTATCCGACGTCTCGGCCGCGCTGGCCGCATCGAACAGCGTGGCGGCAGTGGGCCGGATCGAGGATCGCCACCGGCTCTATCTCGCGCTGGTCGAGGACCGGCTGGCGAGCGAGGCGGATGTCGCCGCGATCCCGGTAAAGGCGGGCAATGCCGCGGGCGCGGGAGTCGCGACGCTCGGCCAGGTCGCGACGATCCGCCGCGCGCCCGCCCCCGCCTGGACGCGGGTCACCTCGAACGGCACCGATGCGGTGCTGGTCAACATCCGGCAGACGCCGACCGCCGATGCCGTCGCGCTGGTGAAACAGGTGGAGGAACGCCTTACGGGCGCGGGGCTGCCGGCGAGCGTCAGGATCAGCACCTTCTACGATCAATCGGAGCTGGTTACCGGCGCCGCCAATGCGGTGCGCGACGCGATTCTGCTCGGCGCGGTGCTGGCCGGCGTCGTGCTGTTCGTATTCCTGCGCAGCTGGCGGCTGATGGTGATGACGGCGATGGTCCTGCCCGCCGTGCTCGCCGCCACTTGTCTGGCGCTGCTGGCGCTGCACATGAGCTTCAACATGATGACGCTTGGGGGCATGGCCGCAGCGGTCGGCCTGGTTGTCGACGACGCAGTGGTGATGCTCGAACATCTGATGCGCCGGCTGCAGGAGGCGGAGGGCGATGATGGCGGCACGAAGGTGCGGCCGTCGATGCTCGCCGCCGCGCGCGAGATGGCGCGACCGCTGGTCGGATCGACGCTGGCGACGATCGTCGTGTTCCTGCCGCTCGCTTTTATCTCCGGCGTCACCGGCGGCTTCTTCAAGGCGCTCGCGGTGACGATGGTCGCCGCACTTGGCGTGTCGCTGCTGTACGCGCGCTATGTGCTGCCGCTGGTCGCCGATCGCTGGCTGACGCAGAAGGACGCCGCCGCCGCCGATCGCGCCGGCCGCGTCACCGATGTCCTGGGTCGCGGTTATGGCCGCGCCGCCGCCCGCGCCTTTGCCCGGCCGGCGATCGTCGCGGCGGGGCTGGCCGGTCTGCTGATCGTTGCCGGCGGCGTCGCGTGGACGCACCTCCAGTCGGGCTTTATGCCGGCGATGGACGAGGGCGGCTTTATCCTCGATTACAAAGCCAAATCCGGCGCGGCGTTAAGCGACACCGATCGCCTGCTGCGGCAGGTCGAACAGATCGTCCAGGCGACCCCCGAAGTGGCGAGCTATTCCCGGCGCACCGGCGTGCAACTCGGCGGCGGCCTTACCGAAGCCGACGAGGGTGACTTCTTCATCCGCCTCAAGGGTGGCAGCCGCCGCGACATCGACGCGGTGATGGCGGACATCCGCGGCAAGGTGGCCACCCAGGTGCCCGGGCTCGAGATCGAGACGGCGCAGCTGATGGAGGATCTGATTGGCGATCTCACCGCCGTGCCGCAGCCGGTCGAGGTCAAGCTGTTCGGCGACGACCCCGAGCAGCTGTCCGGCGCCGCCGAAAAGGTGGCGACCGCGATCGCCAGGATCGATGGCATCGTCGAGGTGGTGAACGGACTGCGCGTCGCGGGCGATGCGATTACGATCACCGTCGATCGCGCCGCCGCGGCGATGGCGGGGGTCGATCCCGATGTGGTCGCCAAGCAGGTCGAGGCGCAGATCGGCGGGACGCCGGCGACGCAGATCCTGTCCGGCGAGCAGGTGATCGACGTGCGCGTGCGCCTGCCGCAAGAACTGCGCCGCCGGGCGGGCGATCTCGGCGGATTGCTGATCCGCGCCGCCGATGGTCGCACCGTGCCGCTGCGCGCGATCGCCAGGGTCGGCATCGCGGCGGGCCAGCGCCAGATCACCCGCGAGGATCTCGCGCCGTTCATCGCCGTCACTGCGCGACTGGAGGGCAAGGATCTCGGCACCGGCATGAAGGACGTGCAGGCCGCGGTCGCCGGGCTGCACCTGCCGTCCTCGATCCGCGTCGATTACGGCGGGCTGTACGTACAGCAGAAGCAATCCTTCTCCGATCTGACGACGGTGTTCGTCGCCGCGCTGCTGCTCTCCGCCTTGCTGCTGACCCTGCTGTTCGAACGCTGGATCTTCACCATCGCGGTGATCCTGACGGTGCTGCTGTCGACCAGCGCGGTGTTCCTGGGGCTGTGGATCACGGGCACCGAGCTCGATATCTCGGCGCTGATGGGGCTGACGATGGTGATCGGCATGATCACCGAACTGGCCATTTTCTTCCTGGCCGAGCTCGATCCCGCACGCCCGATCGACGGCGCGGGACTGCTGGACGCGGGCCAGGCGCGGCTGCGACCGATCGTGATGTCCGCGCTGATCGCGATCCTCACGCTGATGCCGCTGGCGCTGGGCATCAGCCGGGGCGCGGGCCTGCAAAAGCCGCTCGCCACCGCGATCATCTTCGGCCTCGCGATCGGCGCGCCGCTGGTGCTGACGCTGCTGCCAATGCTGCTGCTCGCGTTTTCCGGTGGACGCAGAGGTGCGCGCGAACAGGGGCCAATTTGAAATTCGACTAGACTAGAGCAATTTGTGATCACATTGTAGCATACCCAGCATGGCGAAAGTAGTTC
>NZ_CAXTII010000088.1:0-10900 GCF_964244235.1 uncultured Sphingomonas sp. | reverse complement strand
CCGTAAATCTCGATCACGCGGCCGCGCGGCAGGCCGCCGACGCCGAGCGCGATGTCGAGGCCGAGCGAGCCGGTCGAGATCGTCTCGACCTGCATCGTCTGCTTGGACCCCAGCTTCATCGCCGAGCCCTTGCCAAACGCGCGATCGATCTGTGCAAGCGCGGCGTCGAGCGCCTTTTGCCGATCCCCGCTCGCCTTTTCGTTTGCTGTCGCCATACCGCTATCGATTACCTTGAGACTGGCCGCCATTGGAGCATCCTCGCTAGAGCAACTGCGTCGAGCCTTCAACGCCTGGGCGTGCTGTACCGCATTCGTTCTGCCAGAACAAGAGCGGAACATAATGACTATCGCATCGGATTTGACAGCGATCAGACGAGTGAGGAAGCGAGGTGCCACCAGCCCCGTGCCACGGCTCGTGCCGCTATAGCATCGCGCGCCGCAACGTCGTCGAACAACGCAAAGCAGGTCGCGCCCGATCCGGACATGCGCGCAATCGACACGCCCGGTGCCGCTTCCAGCATTGCCAGCACGGCATCGATCGCGGGTGCCAAAGCGCGGGCGGGGACGGCAAGATCGTTGCGGCCGGCACGCGCACGGTCGAGCAGCGCGCCGCCTGAAATCGCACCGCGATCGACCCCGTCCCAGGCGCGGAACACCGCCGCGGTCGATACCGCGACGCCGGGATTGACGAGCAGCACCGGCATTCCCGGCAGCCCATCGATCGCAACAAGCGCGTCGCCGCGGCCAGTGCCCAATACGGTCTCGCTGCGCAGGCAAGCGGGGACGTCCGCACCCAGGTTTATCGCGATCGCGATCAATTGGTCGTCGTCCGATGCCACGCCATGAAGCCTCGCCAGCGCGCGAAGCGTCGCGGCGGCGTCAGCCGATCCGCCGCCGATACCGGAAGCGATCGGCAGGCGTTTGTCGAGAGCAATGGCGTGAGGTTGATCGATGGCGAAGCACGAAGCGAAGGCGTCGGCGGCATCCGTCACCAGATTACCGCTCCACAACGCGCCCCCGGCAGAGGGTGGCGACAATATACCGGCGAACGGTCCGGTGATCGTAAACCGGTTCCGCTCCGCAGCCTCCACCGTCACCACATCGCCGTCACGGCAGAAGGCGAACAGCGTTTCGATGTCGTGATAGCCGTCGGGTCGGCGGCGGCGGACATGAAGTGCGAGGTTGATCTTGGCCGGGGCCGGTTCGACGATCACGCGGGGGATCAGGGCCGCGCGCGGGGCGGCGTGCCGTCGGCAATTTTGCCCGCCAGCCGCGCCTCGTCGGTGGCGGGGGCGGTGACCGTCGCGGCGCGCCAGGCGTAGCGCGCCTCGTAGCGGCGACCGAGCGACCAGTAGATGTCGCCCAGATGCTCGTCGATCTCCGCATTGGTCGGCTCCCCGACCGCCGCCCGTTCGACCAGCGGGAGCGCCCGCGCGGTATCGCCGCTGCGGAAATACGCCCAGCCGAGTGAGTCCGCGATCGAATCGCCGTCGGGTTCGAGCGCCCACGCGCGGGCCAGCAAGCGCATGGCCGCCGCGGCGTTTTCGCCATGCTCGATCCGCGCATAGCCCAGATAGTTGAGCGCGAGCGACTGGTCGGGTCCGAGCGCGACCGCTCGCTCCAGCGCCGGTTCGGCGTCCGCCCAGCGACCCGCCCGGTCGAGTGCAGCACCATATTGCAGCCAGTCGCGCCAGGTCGCGCCCGGGCGTTCGGCCAGGCGACGGAACCAGGGGGCAGCCTCCGGCTCACGCCCGGCTTGCACGAGCAGGTCGCCGTAACGCTGCCAATCGTTCGTCGTGGAGTCCGCACGCACCGCCGTTGCCTGAGCGACAGCCAGCGCCTCCGCACCGCGCCCCGCGGCACCCAGGATCACGATCCGCGCGGTCGCCGCGCTCTCGGCAAAGGGGCCGGTCGGCGCGATCCCGTCCAGAACGGTGAGCGCGGCGCGCTGTGCCGCTTGCGACGACAGCGACAACGCGAGCAGCAGGCGCGCGCGGTCGTTCGTCGGATCCGCGCGCAATGCGGCACGAGTCAGGGCGATCGACAGCGGCGACGGCTCGGCGGAGGCCAGCTCTCCAGCGACGCGGGTCAGCAGCCACGACACGCCGAAGCCTAGCGTCGGGCTGGCAGGCGCGGCAAGTGCAACCTCGTCGGGCGCAAGCAGGTTGCGGGCGCGGGCACCCTGCCCCGCCCCGACGAGCAGCCGCGCCGCCGCCGCGCGCAAGTCGAGCGCGGCCCCTGCCCCACCAAGCGCGGTCAGCGCCGTCATGCCCTCATCGACATGCCCGCCCGCGATCGACAGCAGCGCGTGCGTCTCCACCGCGAAGCGCCGTGCGGCGGGATCGGTGGACGTCGAGGCGGATGTCGGCGCGCGCTTCGCGAACGCGGTCCATTGGGTCAGCGCGGGGACAAGCAGTCCGAGCGGCGTGCCCTTCATCCGCGCGATCGCCGCATCCGCCGTCGCGGGGTCGTTCGCCCTCGCCGCGATCGCCAGCGGGATCAGCGCGGTATCGGCGGGCGCGACGCCCGCCCGGTCCAGGACGATCGCCGCCCGCAATGCCAGCGCATCGTCGCCGGCGGCCAACGCCGATCGATAGGCGCGGATTGCTACTACCGGATTGTCGGGGGCCGCCGTCAACGCCCGGGCGTAGTCCGCCGTCGCGATATCCATATGCCCCGATGCCGACGCCGACCGCCCGCGAAGATAAGCGGCGACGTCGTTACCGTCCGCCAGTGCCGGGGTCGATGCGAGCATCATACCGGCTGCAAGCAAAAGGCGCTTACATATTGGGATAATTGGGGCCCCCGCCGCCCTCTGGCACGACCCAGTTGATATTCTGCGTCGGGTCCTTGATGTCGCACGTCTTGCAGTGGACGCAGTTCTGCGCGTTGATGACGAACTTCGGATCGCCGACCTCCTCACCGACGATCTCGTACACGCCCGCCGGGCAATAACGCTGTGCGGGCTCGTCGTACATTGGCAGGTCGTAGTCGACGGGGATGTTCGGATCGCGAAGCGTCAGGTGGACGGGCTGGTCTTCCTCATGATTGGTGTTCGAGATGAAGACCGAGGAAAGCCGGTCGAACGTGAGCACTCCGTCGGCCTTCGGATAGACGATCGGCTTGACCAGATCCTTGCGCCACAGGCTTTCATGATCCGGATGGTGGTGCAGCGTGAACGGCATTCGGATACCGATATGCTCCGCCCACATCGTGATTCCCGACAATATTGATCCTAAAAAGTCGCCGAACCGCTTCACCAGTGGCACGACGTTGCGGACGACCGACAATTCCTTTTTCACCCACGACGCATCGAATGCCGCCGGATAGGCGACCAGTTCATCATGGCTCCGCTGCGATACGATCGCGTCGACCGCAGCGTCGGCGGCCATCATTCCGGACTTCATCGCGGTGTGCGTGCCCTTGATCCGCGGGACGTTGAGGAACCCGGCGCTATCGCCGATCAGCGCGCCGCCCGGGAAGACCAGCTTCGGGATCGATTGCAATCCGCCGTCGCTGATCGCCCGCGCGCCGTATGACACACGCTTGCCGTCCTTCAGCAACGCCGCGACCTCGGGATGCGTCTTCCAGCGTTGCATCTCCTGGAACGGCGACAGATACGGGTTGGTGTAGCTCAGCCACGTCACGAAGCCGATCGAGACCTGCCCGTTCGCCTGGTGATAGATCCACCCGCCGCCATTCGACCCCTCGGTCTCGTTCAGCGGCCAGCCCTGGGTATGGATTACCCGGCCGGGGGAATGCAACGCGGGGTCGATGTCCCACAATTCCTTGACGCCCAGGCCGTACACCTGCGGGTCGCTGTCCTTGGCCAGATCGAACGTGCGGATGATCTCCTTCGACAGATGTCCGCGGCATCCTTCGGAAAAGAAAGTATATTTAGCGTGGAGTTCGAGCCCGGGCGTGTAATCTCCCTTGTGCGTGCCGTCGCGCGCGACGCCCATGTCGCCGGTCGCGACGCCCATCACCCGGCCGTCGTCGAACAGGATCTCGGCGGCCGCAAAGCCGGGAAATATCTCGACGCCCAGTTCCTCCGCCTTCCCGGCCAGCCAGCGGCACAGATTGCCGAGGCTGCCGGTGTACGTCCCCTTGTTGTGGAGGAAGGACGGGGTCAGCAGGTGCGGCAGGTTGACCTTGCCCTTGCGGTTGAGCACCCAGTGATGATTCTCGGTCACCGGCACCTCGGCGAGCGGGCAGCCATCGGTCCGCCAATCGGGCAACAGCTCGTCCAGCGACTTCGGATCGATCACCGCGCCGGACAGGATATGCGCGCCGACTTCGGAGCCTTTTTCCAGGATGCACACGGAAATATCCGCGCCCTTATCTGCCGCTTGCTGCTTCAGGCGGATCGCGGCGCTGAGGCCGGCTGGCCCTGCACCCACGATCACCACGTCGTAGGGCATCGACTCACGTTCGGTCATCTTTCTCTCCGAGGGCCGGCTCCCGTCGGTCGGGCGCACGCCGGCAACGTCCTGTCCAATAAGCCGATCACGCGAATTGACCGCCGCGTCAACCGTTTGCCTTATACGAGGTGATGGGGGTTTATCCGCAACATGACTGGCAGTCGGTCGCCGCCAGCGCGCTGGACTGGTGGCGCGACGCCGGGATCGACACGCTTGTCGACGACCTGCCGCGCGACTGGTTCGCCGTGCCAGCGGTCGCAGTTGCACCGCCCGTCGCGGTCACTGCCGAGCCTGTCTCGGCCCAGCTGCCGGCGAACGTCGCCCTGCCGGCCACGCTCGCCGCGTTGCTCGAATGGCGGCTGGGGACCGACGCGCCGGAGGCGAGCTGGTCCGGCATCTCGATCGCGGCGAGCGGTCCCTTGGATGCGGCGGTCATGGTCCTTGTCGATTGCCCCGACCGGGAAGACGGTCCCGCCGCGACCATGCTGAGCGGCGCGCCTGGTCGGTTGTTCGACCGAATGCTCGCGGCGATCGGTTTGTCGCGCGAGACTGTCCACTTGACCGCCGTCTGCGCGCGCCGACCCGCAGCGGGGCGTGTCGACCCGACCGTCGAGGCCCGGCTGGCGGAGATCGCGCTCCACCATGTCCGGCTCGTCGCGCCCAAACGGCTGTTGCTGCTCGGCAATGCGGCGAGCCGTGCGATCCTGGGGACGGATGCCGCCAATGCGCGTGGTGGTTTACGCAATCTTAACCACGACGGTCCGAACAAGAACGATGACATCGGGATCGTCGCGAGTTTCCACCCGCGGTTCCTGATCGAGAAGCCGGCGCTGAAGGCGGAAGCCTGGAAGGATTTGCAGATGCTGACACGGGGCCTCGCATGAAGCACGCCGCAATCGCAGCGATCTTCGCTTTGTTGCCCATTCCAGCCCTTGCGGTTGAGCCTGCGCCGACGCCGGTGGATGTCCGCCTGACCGCGGCGACCAAGGCCGAACCCATCCCCGCATTGCTCGATCCCGGCCAGCGCGCTGGCTACCGCGCGGTGTTCGCGGCGATCAGGGCGCAGCAATGGACCGATGCGCAGATCGGGCTCGATTCGATGAAGCCCGGGCCGCTGCACGCGATCGCGCGCGCCGAATTCTACACCGCCAGGGGATCGCCCAAGGCAACCGCCGAGCAACTGACTGCGCTGGTCAACGAAGCCCCCGAGCTGCCCGAAGCGGAAGCGCTGGAGCGGATCGCTCGCACGCGCGGCGCGACCGAGCTGCCGCCCTTGCCGACCGCGCAGGCGTTGATCTGGCAGGACGGTGCCCCGCGTCGCGTTCGTGCGAAAACCATCAAGAGCGACCAGGTCGCCGCCGATCTTGCCCAGCGCATGCAGCCGCTGGTCAAGGCGGACCAGGGCCAGGCGGCGCAGGCGTTGCTGGAGTCGATCAGCGGCCTGAGCCTAGAGGCGGCTACCGAATGGCAGCAGCGCGTGGCGTGGATGTACTATCTCCAGGGCGACGACACCAACGCGCGGGCGGAGGCGATGAAGGCCGCGGACGGCACCGGCGATTGGGCCATCCAGGGGCGCTGGGTCGCGGCGCTTGCGACATGGCGGCAGCATGACTGCGCCGCGTCGGCGAGCGCGTTCGAAGGCGTCGCGGCGCGCGCCACCGACATCGATCTTCGCGCGGCCGGGCTATATTGGGCGGCGCGCGCGGACATGGTCTGCGGCCGACCCGACCGGATCGAGGCGCGGCTGAAATCGGCGGCGCAGTTCGGCGAGAGCTTCTATGGACAGCTCGCACGCCAGGCGCTCGGCATGCACGACCGCGACCAGCTGACCGGGCTGGTCGCGACCGACTGGATGGCGCTCGACCAGCGACCGAATTTGCGAGTCGCTGCGGCACTCGTCGAAGTCGGGGAGAGCGAACTGGCGGACGACGTCATCCGCCAGCAAGCGCGTATCGGTGCCCCTCGCGAATTCGGTGCGCTGGTCCGCGTCGCCGAATCGCTCGACCTGCCGGCGACGACGATCTGGCTGGCGCATAACTGTCCTGCAGGCGTCGTCGCAACGGCGGAGGCGCGCTATCCGACGCCGAACTGGGTCCCGGACGGCGGATGGCGGGTCGAGAAGTCCTTGGTCTATGCGCACGCGCTGGAGGAATCGCGCTTCCGGACAAAGGCGCTCAGTCAGGCCGGCGCTTATGGGCTCATGCAGATCATGCCCGCCGCCGCGGTCGATTATGGCCGCGAACGCGGGATCGCGGTCGATCGCGGTGCGCTGACCAAGCCGTCGACCAACATGGATATCGGGCAGCGTCACCTTGAGCGGTTGCGGGATATGGCCATTACCGGCGGCCTGCTGCCGAAGGTCATCGCCGCCTACAACGCCGGGCCGAAGCCGGTCGGCGAGTGGAACGCGGCGATCCGCGATGGTGGCGATCCGCTGCTGTATATCGAGAGCATCCCCTATTGGGAGACGCGTGGCTACGTCACCACGGTACTTCGCAATTACTGGATGTACGAGGGTCAGGCGGGGAAGAAGGCGTCGGTCAGCCGCGCCGCGCTGGCACAGGGGATGTGGCCACGCTTCCCCGGCATGGCGGGCGCGACCGCAATTCGGCTGAACGCGGCACCCGATCCCCGAGCCAGCGCGAGCGCAGCGGCGGCGACCGCGCCGGTGTCGCCGCAGGGGGCTGTGCAGCGTGCCGATTGACGAGACGCGGACCTTCGTCCGCGTCCGTATCGCCGTCCTGACCGTTTCCGACACGCGTGGCCTCGCCGAGGACCGGTCGGGCGATACGCTGGTCGAGCGGTTGCAGGCGGCGGGGCATGTCCTGGCCGACCGGGCGATCGAGCGTGACGATGTCGGCCTCATCGTCGAGCGACTGCGCCCCTGGATCGCCGATCCGACGATCGACTGCATCGTGACCACCGGCGGCACCGGCGTCACTGGCCGCGACGTGACCCCCGAAGCAGTCGAGCAGGTCGCGACCAAGATGATCCCCGGTTTCGGCGAACTGTTCCGCTGGCTGAGCTTCGCCAAGATCGGCACCTCCACCATCCAGTCGCGGGCCTGTGCCTGCGTGGCGGACGGCACGTACGTGTTCGCGCTGCCTGGATCGACGGGGGCTGTGAAGGACGGCTGGGACGGTATCCTGCGCGACCAGCTGGATAGCCGGCATATGCCGTGCAACTTCGTGGAGCTGATGCCGCGGTTGATGGAGCGGTGAGGCCCACTCGCTATCCGGCATGGACCAGCGCCGTCGCGTAAGGTGCGATGACGCGCCACCCCAGCATCGAGTATAGCGAGCGGCCGTCTTCGGTAGCGACCAGCAGTTCCGGCGACGTCCGGTCCCGGACGCTGCCATGAAGTGCCGCCATCACCGCGCACCCCAATCCCCTGCGGCGATGCGCGGCCGCGGTCCGATCCGGTCGTAGACGAACGCATTGTGCGTCTCCGCCCCGAAACCACTCGCCGCCAGTTCGCCGCCATCCGCAAGGATGCGCACCCGAGTGATACCGGCGTCCTGCTCTGTTTTCGCCGCGTAACCCATCGGAAGCGAACGCTCCCCAGCGGCTCCGTCGCCATCATGAAATAGCTGGGTGGCTGCATCGCCCACCGATCCGGCAGTACGGCGCGTAATTCGTCCGTCGTCGTACACGCCTTCAATATAAATCCGGCCGCATCGATCGCCTGCCCAAGGTCGACCAGACCCTCTTCGATCCCCGCGAACACCCGGCGTTTCAGTTCGGTGCCCAAATTCGTATCGACCCGCAAGCCGCCTCGATCGGGGACCGGCGCCGGCAGACCGCGGGCGATCGATCGCCCACAAAGCCACGCCTGCAACAGGGCGGCAAGGTCCGTGTCCCCGGCGATATCCCTCACTCCACCTCCATTGCCGCCAGCTCATGCCCATCGGGATCACGAAAGTGAAACCGCCGCCCGCCGGGGAACGCGAAGATCGGCTTCGTGACGGTTGCACCTGCCCCCTCCACCGCCGCCAGCACCGCGTCGAGATCGTCGACCGCGATCACCGCCAGCGGCGCGGCGGTCTGTTCCGCCGTGTCGGCCTGCAATCCCACATCCGTGTCGCCGCTCATCGTCGATGCATAGGTCGGTCCGAAATCCGTCAGGTCCCAGCCGAACGCCGCAGCGTAGAACGCCTTGCTCGCGCGCATGTCCGCCACCGGCAGTTCGAGATACGCCAATCGTGCCATCGCAACCTCCAATGTTCTTTATACGTTCTACGTTGAAGCGTAGGACATTGCAATGGCCAAAGCCCGACCCGTCCGCGGCGCAACGCTGAACCGCGAGAGCGCGCGGTTCAACCTGCCTGCGACCGAGGCGGACGGCGACTGGTTGGATGCGCAAGGCGATATCGACGGCGCGCCCGCCCCGCGCCGCACGACGGTGACGGTCGAGCATCCGCGAACCATCATAAGTCGGAACACGTCCCCCGACATCGGCTTCGACCGCTCGATCAACCCGTATCGGGGATGCGAGCACGGCTGCATCTATTGCTTCGCCCGACCCAGCCATGCGTTCCACGACCTGTCGCCGGGGCTGGATTTCGAAAGCCGACTGTTCGCGAAGCCCGATGCGGCGGTCCTGCTGCGCGCCGAACTCACCAAGCCCGGCTACGAGGTCCGTCCGATCGCGCTCGGCACCAACACCGATCCCTACCAGCCGATCGAGACCGACTGGCGGATCACCCGCGGCATCGTCGAGGTGCTGAGCGAAACGAACCATCCGCTGACGATCACGACCAAGTCCGACCGCGTGCTGCGCGATCTCGATTTGCTCACACCCATGGCGGCGAAAGGCGTCGCCGCGGTGACGGTGTCGGTGACGTCACTCGACCCGAAGATCGCGATGACGCTGGAGCCGCGTGCGCCGCATCCCGAACGCCGGCTGACCGCGGTGCGGCGGCTGGCGGATGCGGGCGTCCCTGTCCATGTCTCGATCGCCCCCGTTATCCCCGCGATCACCGATCACGAGATGGAGCATATCGTCGAACGCGCCGCCGAGGCCGGGGCGCGTGGCGTGTTCTTCCTGCCGGTCCGTTTGCCGTACGAGGTGGCCCCGCTGTTCCGCGCCTGGCTCGACGCGCATTTCCCGGACCGGGCGGGCAAGGTGATGGCGACGATCCGGTCGCTGCGGGGCGGCCGGGACAACGACCCGCATTTCTTTACCCGGATGAAGGGGCAAGGGCCGTGGGCGGACCTGATGCAGACACGGTTCCGGCTGGCGTGCCGCAAGTATGGACTGGAGCGGGAGCGCATCGCGTTGCGGACGGACCTGTTTCGCGCACCGATGGGGGCGCAGGGGGAGTTGTTCTGATCCATCTCCTGCTCCTCATTCCAAACCCGTCATCCCGGCCTTGGCGCCGGGGTCCATGGTGCCGCGAGCGGGTAGCTAGAGCCTCTCGCCTAAAGCCCGCCCCGCGATGGACCCCGGCACAAGGCCGGGGTGACGGCGTGTATTTGCGACATCATCCCCCGACAACCCCTGCCCGGCACCTCATCAACGGCTGTATCCGCGTCCCGAACGCATCCACGCCTTCGACGAAATCATCGAACGTCAGCAGCACGCCGCCGGTGTTCGGTACCGTCGCCATTTCGTCCAGCATCCGCGCGACGCTTTCATACGAACCAACCAGCGTCCCCATGTTGATATTCACCGCACCCTCCGGCGCGGCGAGTTGGCGGACATTGGTGTCCGTGTTCACCGTGTCCTTCGCGCCCTGATCGGCGAGCCACGCGATCGCTTCGACATCGACGCCGTCGTTGTAGGCGTGCCATCTCGCCATCGCCGCGTCGTCGGTCTCGGCGGCGATCACCATGACGAGGACGAAGACCGATACCGCCCGCCCGGCCTTCGCGGTGGCCTTTGCCAGCCGCTCGTTGTTCGATGCGAAGGCGGTCGGCGTATTGACCCCCTTGCCAAGGCAGAAGGCATAATCCGCCCATTTTGCGGAGAAGGCGAGGCCGTCGTCGGATGATCCGGCGCAGATGATCTTCATATCGCCCGTCGGTTTCGGTCGGACGCGACAGTCCTCCATCGTGTAGTATTCGCCCTTGAAGTCGCTGACCCCGGTCGCCCAAAGTTCGCGCAGGATGTGCGCATATTCGTCCAGCATCTTGTAGCGATTGCGAAAATGCTCGTCGCCGGGCCACAGACCCATCTGGGTATATTCTGGCGGTTGCCAGCCGGTGATGAGGTTCAGCCCGAACCGGCCATGGCTGATCGAATCGATCGTGTTGCACATCCGCGCGGCGAAGGCGGGCGGGATGACGAGCGTTGGACAGGTCGCGAAGATCTTGATCTTCTCGGTCACTGCGGCCAGCCCGGCCATCAACGTGAAGCTTTCCAGGCCGTACTCCCAGAATTCGGTCTTCCCGCCAAAACCGCGCAGCTTGATCATCGATAGCAGGAAGTCGAATCCATATTTCTCCGCCGCCACCGCGATGCGTTTGTTCAGGTCGAAC
>NZ_CAXTII010000087.1:0-11233 GCF_964244235.1 uncultured Sphingomonas sp. | reverse complement strand
TCATCGGCTATATCTACAGTAAGGATTTGGTGATCCGGCTGCGCGGCGACGAGCTTCGCTATCTGATGCCCGAACGCGGTTTGTTGGGGACGATCATCGTCAAGGGCTTTCCGATGGGGCTCCAGATGCTGGTCGTCTCGACGTCGGCGCTGGCGATGATCGGGCTGGTCAACCGGCACGGCACGGTGACGACCGCGGCGTACGGGGCGGCGAACCAGCTCTGGACCTATATCCAGATGCCCGCGATGGCGGTGGGCGCGGCGGTCAGCGCGATGGTGGCGCAGAATATCGGCGCCGGGCGCTGGGACCGGGTCGACCGGATCGCTCGTGCGGGGCTGGTCATGAACCTGGCGCTGACCGGATCGTTGCTGGCGACCCTGACGCTGCTCGACCGCCACGTGCTTTGGCTGTTTCTCGGTCAGGACCCCGCGGCGATCGGTATCGCGGCGCGGATCAACCTGATCGCGGGGTGGAGCTTCGTGCTGTTCGGCGTGTCGATGGTCCTGGCCGCGACGGTGCGTGCGAACGGCGCGGTGGTCGGGCCGCTCGTCATCCTGGCGGTGGCGATGTTCCCGGTTCGGTTCGGGCTGGCGACCGCGTTCGAGCCGACGATCGGTGCGGATGCGATCTGGTGGAGCTTCCCCGCGGGTTCGCTTGCCTCGATGCTGCTGACGATCGCCTATTATCGCTTCGGCGGCTGGCGCAAGCTGAAGCTGGTCGGCCGACCCGCGCCCGCGCAGGAGGAGACGATCGCGGACGCGCAGGCGACGGGAAAGCCGATGCCGGTCGGGTAGCTTGCGTGGCGCGCGGCGATTGCGCACATGGGCCCGCATGTCCAGCTATCCCGCCATCCGCCTTCGCCGCACGCGCGCGAGCGCCTGGAGCCGCCGGCTCCATGCCGAGACGATCCTCACCCCTGCCGACCTGATCTGGCCGCTGTTCGTCTGCGAAGGCGAGGGCGTCGAGCAACCGATCGCCAGCCTGCCCGGCGTGTCGCGCTGGTCGGTCGACCGGATCGTCGCGCGCGGGAAGGAGGCCCGCGACCTCGGCATTCCGTGCGTCGCGCTGTTCCCCTATACGCAGGCCGACCGGCGAACCGCGGATGGCCGCGAGGCGCTGAACCCCGACAACCTCATGTGTCGCGCGATCCGCGCGCTGAAGGATGCGGTGCCGGAGGTGGGCGTGCTGACCGATGTCGCGCTCGACCCCTATACCAGCCACGGGCATGACGGGCTGGTCGACGAAGCCGGCTATGTGATCAATGACGCGACCGCGGAGGTGCTGGTCGGGCAGGCGCTGAACCAGGCGGCGGCGGGGGCGGACATCATCGCGCCCAGCGACATGATGGACGGCCGCATCGGCATGATCCGCGCCGCGCTCGAGGCCGATGCACACCACAACGTCCAGATCATGTCCTATGCCGCCAAATATGCCAGCGCCTATTATGGCCCCTTCCGCGACGCGGTCGGCACGCGCGGGCTGCTGAAGGGCGACAAGAAGACATACCAGATGGATTCCGCCAACGCCGAGGAAGCGCTGCGCGAGGTCGCACTCGACCTGGACGAGGGCGCTGACAGCGTGATGGTGAAGCCCGGGCTGCCCTATCTCGATATTGTGGTCCGGGTGAAGCAGCGGTTCGAGGTGCCGGTCTTCGCGTACCAGGTGTCCGGCGAGTATGCGATGATCGAGGCCGCGGTGGCGGCCGGCGCGGCGGAGCGTGACGCGGTGGTGCTCGAGACGCTGCTGGCGTTCAAGCGTGCGGGGTGTTCGGGGGTTCTTACGTATCATGCGGCCCATGCTGCGCGGTTGCTGGGTGGGTGATCCGGTGATCGAGACCGAACGGCTGATCCTGCGTCAGTGGCGGGAGGCGGATGCCGACGCGATGCATGCGATGGGCCAGGACGCGCGCGTCATGGCGTATCTCGGCCCGCTCTACGACCGCGCGGCGGCGGAGCGCCTCGTCGCCGGACGGATCGTCAACCAGTCGCTGTTCGGCTATTGCTTTTGGCCGATCGAGCGGCGGGCGGACGGCATGTTCCTTGGCTTTTGCGGCCTTCAATTGGGGCCGAAAGGTACGCCGATCGAAGGCGGCATCGAGATCGGCTGGCGTCTGGCGCATCACGCATGGGGATACGGCTATGCCCGCGAGGCGGCGGAAGCGACGCTTGCCTGGGGCTGGGATACGTTCGACATGGGTCACATCGCCGCGATGACGGTTCCGATGAATACGCGCAGCGGGCATTTGATGGAGTGGCTGGGGATGCGGCGCGTCGTCAACGAGGATTTCGATCATCCGGACCTCGCCGAAGACGATCCGCTGCGCCGCCACATCTATAAAGTCATTAAGATGCGCTATGTTGATTGTCTTTTGTTTCGTCTGTAAGCAAAGCCTATTCCTACTGTTAGTACGCCCACGGTGTCGACATATACAAAGCCCTTTTTCCCCTCGAAGTTGGCAGAAGCCAAAACCTGTTTTGTGAGGGAATACACATCCGCTGCTGTGAAACGCATCGTATCCTCCGTTGATAGTATCAGCTTTTCAGCGACCCAAGCGCCTAATGTTTATTTGGCAATACTTACTTATTATTGGAGGCGAAAACCCCTTACTATATACCAAGCCAGCTTCTATAGTTGCCCTCCGCCAGCCCTGTCTTAGCTTCCTAATAGAGTTATAGCCGTCCCGTGATAAAGAAACAGCTACGAGGTGACTGTTAATCCTAACCGACTTAAAGTCCGCCATCGAACTAATCGTCCGCTGGAATTTGCCGAAAGGTTCATCACGCAAGAAATATGTAGGGACATCGAGTCCACCATGAGCCTCTCGAGCTTTAATTACAGAAACTTCGTGACTCTTGTCATCTGACAATTGTGTCTTGTAAAACCTGTAGCAGGACAAGCCCTTATCGCAGAAGCCAAGACCGTCCGGATGCGGAAACTCCTTGGCCGTCATGGGCACCCAAGGCTCGCCTGCCAACGCTGGAGGCAAACGATAGCTGCCGTCACCCTCGCGATATTGGCCGATGTTATGAGCGTTCTTGATCTTGGCAACGATCGCGTTGCACAATGCACGACCAGTTGGACTTACCGGTATTTCCATGTCCGGTTTGTTGCCGTCCATGTAATACTCGGGCACGGTCATTCTGTAGGCTGGTCTCCTTTGCGGCTCAGAGGCGCCTACAACGCCATTGCCGCCAAATGTCGGCGCGATGTACGACAGGATTAATCCAAAAGCGGTTCCGGCGATCTGGCTTAGGCGTTTCATCGTTCTCTCCCCGCTTCCGATCCAGCTCGCTCGACTGGACTGACAAGATAGCTCAGCAGCGAGCGCCGCCCCGTCTTGATATCCGTCGTGAGGGTTGCGCCTGGGCCTAACGCGACCACCTTGTCGCCGCGGTCGATGGTTCTGCGCATAAGCGCGATCCGCGCGATGTAGACCGGGCCCAGCGTCTTATCGTCGACCGCCTCTACCGGATCGATCGGCCTCAACCGGGATGACTCACGCCGGTGCCAACGACGCCTGCAATTTGGCGATCGTCGCCGTCTCCGCCGCGTTCTCCGTATCGATCCGCACCTGCAACGCCCCCAGCGCAGGATAAGGCGGCGCGAGCGTCGAGGCGCGGGTGATCGCCTGTTCCTCGGTATCCGTCGACAGCGCCGATAGCTGCGCACGCCATTGGTCGAGCGTTCCGAGCGCGGTCTGCGCGTCGAGCCACTTGTCGCTCCCCGCCGCCTGACCCCTTGCCGAACGCGATACCGCTTCGGCCTTGGCGGCGTCTGCGGCAAATCCCTTCGCGATCGTGCCGAGTTGCCCTTCCGTCGTCGCAATCACCGCGTCGAGCGCCGGATCGGGCTCGATGGGCGGGATGGGAGCGAACACCGGATCGGCAAAGCTCGTCTTCTCGATCGGCCGCGGCGCCAGCGAGGGATTTCCGCGCCCGGTCGGGCGCGCGCACGCGGCGAGCAGCAGCATCGCCGCGAGCGGCACGAACAGGAGACGGGACGGGTTCATCGCGCACCGCTGTATGCGGCGCACGTTTATCGCGCAACGGGACTTGCACCGCCGCCAAACCGCTTCTATCAGCGCCGCTCCAGTGCACCCGTAGCTCAGCTGGATAGAGCATCAGACTACGAATCTGAGGGCCGGGCGTTCGAATCGCTCCGGGTGCACCATTCTCCTCGTTATACGAGCCTTGAGCACGTCGCCTGATTTGGCTGGGTATGGCCTGCGTTCCAACCGCTGACATCGGGCTGCCGCCCGGGCAGGACCTACATCTTCATCGTCTCCGGATGCGGTGCGGCGGGTGTTATCTCGAGGACGGGTGCCGGCGACTTGACCGAATGCCAGGGCTGGCCGGCGGCGGGGATCATGGTCCACGCGTTGCGCCCCGTCGCGCATTGCTGGAGGGTCGGAAAGTATAGCGGACCCGGTGCTGCAGGAAGTTTCAGCATGATCCCGAACTGATCGAACTGATCCGGGTCCAACCGCCCGGACCATGTGATCGCGGCCACCCGCTCGCGCACCTCGCCGTCCTCGCTCCGGATCGGCGCGGCCAGCGGGGCCTTCTCGATCGACAGCGTCCACCCCGGCTTGGGCTGCGGCCGTGCGACGGTGACGCCCACCGGTATCTCGACGCGGATCGCTGTGGTCGGCGAACCGGCACAGCCGTGCGAAACGCGGAGGAAGCCTGCATAATAACTGCCGGCCATACCGACCGGGTCGGCGAAGACGATGTGCGCATGCGCCATCGTCGTGGTCAGCGTCGCCGCCAGAGCGGCGCAGTGACGGGCGATCTTTGAAATCATCTTCGATGCTCCACGGAATGGTCGGAGCATCGCTACGCTGGCGTTCGCACCATGAACAGCGCGGACCCGCGTCGCAGCAAAGAAAGGCGGACCGATCGCCGTAGGCATCTTCGATCGGATCGATCGTTTCGAGAAATCGGTTACTCAGCGTGAGGTGCGAGCTGGCGGAGCGCACGATACCGGTGTTGCAAAAGCACCTCGGCATGGCCCAGGCGCGTCAGGCCGGCAGGGCCTGCACGATCGATGATGATACGCCGAATGACTGCGGTATCGGATCAGGCGCGGAGCGCTGTCGTAAACTTGGGGACGGCGATCGCGGGCAGCCTTCCCAACTGCGGCCGAGCGAAGATATATCCCTGGACATAACGAACGCCGATGTCCCGCACCGCGCGAAGTTCGGCGTCGGTCTCGATCCCTTCCGCGATGACGGTGATGCGCATCGCCGAGGCCAGCTGCACCAGCGCATTCACGATCATCCGCCGAGGCATGCTGGTGTCGATGTCGCGGGTCAATTCCATGTCGAGCTTGATATAATCCGTCTGAAAACGAGCCAGCAGGTTGAGGCCTGCGTGCCCCGCACCGAAATCGTCGAGGGCCGTTCCGAATCCCATCTGCTGGTAGCTGGCGACGATATTGGCGGTGTGCGCAGGATCGGCGATCTCCTCGTTTTCGGTAAATTCGAAGATCAGGCGCGATGACGGGAGGCCTACCGATTTCGCCGTCGCGAGCGTGAGCGCGATACAGGCGGCGGGTGAATATACCGCGTTCGGCAGGAAGTTGATCGACAGCCTGGCATCGCCGTCGAGCAGCCCCGCCGCAGTCGCGGTTTCGATCGCCCTGACGCGGCATTTCTGATCGAACGCGTACCGGTTGCTGTCGGTGACCTGCGACAGGATACTGTACGCGGATTCACCGTTCGGGCCCCTTACCAGGGCTTCATAGGCGAATGGCAGATGTGTATCGAGATCGACGATCGGTTGGAACGCCATCGATATCGCGAAGTCGAGCGCGTCACCGTTCCGGCACCCACTGCATTTCACTGGCGACATGGTCATTCGCGGCTGCCCTAAGCGAGCCGCTTTAATGCCAGACGAACGTTAAAAAACAGCAACTTATCTCACGCAAGATTACGACAGTCCGACCAAGCGACCGGTCGTATCGCGATCGATGTCTCAGTCGGCATTGTTCGGCGGCGACACCTTGTCCTGCGTATTGGTATCGAAATCCGATGCGTCGTGGCGTTCGTGCAACTGGCTTGCGGGATCGCCCATGGCGCGGTTGACCATCCGCCCCCGCTTCACCGCGGGCCGCTCGGCGATCGCATCGGTCCAGCGCCGAACATGCGTGTAACCGTCCACCTGAAGGAACTCGGCGGCGTCATAGACCAGCCCCTGTACCAGCGCGCCGTACCAGGGCCACGCCGCCATGTCGGCGATCGTATAATCATCGCCGCCCAGATATTCATTGTCGGCCAGCCGCCGGTCGAGCACGTCGAGCTGCCGCTTCACCTCCATCGCGTAGCGATCGATCGCATATTCGATCTTCACCGGCGCATAGGCGTAGAAATGGCCGAACCCGCCGCCCAGGAGCGGCCCCGCGCCCATCTGCCAGAACAGCCAGGACAGGCATTCCGCACGCGCCGGCTGTTCGGTCGGCAGGAATGCACCGAATTTCTCCGCGAGGTAAAGCAGGATCGATCCCGACTCGAATACCCGGACCGGTGCCGGACCGCCATGATCGACGAGCGCGGGAATCTTCGAGTTGGGATTGGCCGCGACGAAGCCGCTCCCGAACTGATCGCCCTCGTTGATGCGGATGAGCCAGGCGTCATATTCCGCGCCGTCATGACCGGCTGCGAGCAGTTCCTCCAGCATCACCGTCACCTTCACGCCGTTGGGGGTGGCGAGAGAATATAGCTGCAGAGGGTGCTTGCCCACCGGCAAGGCCTTGTCGTGAGTGGCCCCGGCGATCGGGCGGTTGATGCTGGCGAAGCGGCCGCCGTTTTCCCCATTCCATTCCCAAATCCTGGGAGGGGTATAGTCGTCGCTCATCGGGCGCTCCTGTCGTTCGTGCGGGCGATGCGCTCGCCCGCCGGTCGCGTCAACGGCTGCGGGTCAGCAGCGATGATAGGCGCGATACCAGTCGATGAACCGCGGCACGCCGACATCGATCGCGGTCGTCGGTACAAAGCCGAGCGCGTCGCGGATCGGATCGATATCGGCAAAGGTCCGCTCGACGTCGCCCGGCTGCATCGGCAGATTGTTGCGCACCGCCTTCCGTCCGATCGCCGCCTCGAGCAGGTCGATGACGGCGCCGAGCCGTTCCGAACGGTTGTTGCCGATGTTGAACAGCCGGTGCGGCGCGCGGCTGCCGCCGGGTTTCTCCGTACCGTCGTCGGCCGGCGGGGTATCGAGACAGGCGACGACCCCGGATACGATGTCGTCGATATAGGTGAAATCGCGCTCCATCCGGCCGTGATTGAACAGCGGGATCGGCTCGTCGGCCAGGATCGCCTTGGTGAAGATCCACATCGCCATGTCGGGGCGACCCCATGGGCCATAGACGGTGAAGAAGCGCAGTCCCGTCATCGGCACGCGGTAGAGATGCGCATAGCTTTCACTGATCAATTCGTCCGCGCGCTTGGTGGCGGCATAAAGCGACAGGGGATGCTCGACGCGGTCTTCGACCCGGAAGGGCAGCGACGTGTTGCCGCCATAGACCGACGAGGAGGAGGCATAGACCATCTGCGCCACCCCGGCGTGGCGCGCGATCTCCAGCATGTTGACATGCCCGACGAGGTTCGACTGCGCATAGGCCGCGGGATTTTCGATCGAATAGCGCACGCCCGCCTGCGCGCCGAGATGGACGATACGATCGAAGCGCGCGCCATGCAGCATGGTGCCGAGCGCCGCCATATCGGCGAAATCGACGGCGGCGAACGCGAAGGCGTCGCCGTATCGCTCGGACAATTGCGCCAGACGGGCATGTTTGAGCGCCGGGTCGTAATAGTCGTTGAGATTGTCGATCCCGAGTATGTGGTCGCCCCGTGCCAGCAGGCGATCCGCAACGTGCATGCCGATAAACCCGGCGACGCCGGTGATTAGCGTGGTCATCGGCGATATGTACGTCTTGCGGTCATCTCGTCATCAAGGACGGCTGGCGTTCCGCTTGTCAACGTGCGGACCGTCCGCGCCCCTCCATATGCGCGACTTCCGCCTGACGGCGGCGTCGCCGGATCATTGATCAATAATTCGTCAACGAAAATGCATTTTTTGACGATGGCAGGTGCGGCTCGCATCAATCGGCGGCGTCATGCAGGCAAGGAACGCGTTAGGGCGGTCAGCGGGGGCGATCATGAAGCTTTTATATGCGATGGCGGCATCGGCAACCTTCACGGTCTTCGCACTCAGCTCCGCGCACGCGGGCCATCATGGCGGCGGCGGGCACGTGTCGCATCCGGGTCATCCGATCGGATCGTGGAAGGGTAATCACAGCCACTTCCGTTGATAGGACTCGCGGTTGATCGGGGGATCTACCGCGCGCCTGATGCGGCCGGCGTCGCATCGATGCCGCTGCCGACCGCCTGATACAAAGCGACCGTATCCGTCAGTCGCGCCGCTTGCGCCTGGATCAGAGCGGCGGCGGCCTGCGCATCGACCGCGCTGGCGTTCAGCAGTGTCAGCGTCCCGATCCCGCCAAGCGCCAATTGCCGCCGACCATAGACAAGATTCAGATCCGCGGCCTCGCCGGCGCGCGTTGCCGCGTCGAGCAGGTCCGCATCGGTCCGCAACCCGGTCAGCGCATCCGACACGTCGGCGAACGCCTGAAGCACGGCAGACCGGTATTGCGCCTTCGCGCCGTCCAATGCGGCGGCGGCGGCGCGCTGCTGTCGACGTAGCGTCCCGCCGTGGAAGATCGGCTGCGTGATCCCGCCGATCAGCGTCCAGAACGGATTGCCGCTGGCGAACATGTCGGCGAAATTCGGCGATGCGCCACCGGCCTGCGCGCTGAGCACGAGATTGGGCAGGCGCGCGGCGATCGCCGCGCCAAGGTCCGCCCCGGCACCACGCATCTGCGCATCCGCGGCGCGGATATCGGGGCGGTTGGCGACGATCGCCGCGGGCAGGGCGACGGGCAGGGCCGCGGGCAGCGACAGTTCCGCGAAGGCGGGTAGCGGCGGCAGCGTGCTCCCGGGTGCGATCCCCAGCAATGCGGCGATGACGGTGCGCTGATGCTCGCGCTGGCGGACCAGCGGTGGCAGGCTGCTTTCCGCGGTCGCAAGCGCAGCCTGTTGTGCCGCTATGTCGGCATTACCGATATCGCCCAGCGCCTGCCGCTTCAACAGCATCGCCAGCAAATCCCGGTTGCTCGCGACGCCGGCGTTCGTCGCATCGATCTGGCCGCCGAGCGCGGCATATTGGATGACCGAGGCGACGAGGTTGGCGACGACGGTCTTTCGCGCGGCGTGTAGCCGCTCGCTGGCGACCTCCGCCTGTGCGCGTGCCGAGCGGCTTCGGTTGCGTTGCAGGCCGAACAGGTCGAGCGGATAGGTAACCGACACCTGCGCGGTGTGCAGCGTGTAGAACGTTTCGTTCGGGTCGACGAGCGGGGTGGCCAGCGCGTTCGATACGCGGGCATGTTCGACGTTATAATTGACATCGGCCTGCGGCAGAGCGGCCCCGGCGATCGCGCCCGCCGTCTCGCGCGCCTGGCGCAGCGTCGTTTCGGCGAGCGCCAGATCCTCGTTCTTCGCGAGCGCCAGGTCTACGAGCGCGTCGAGCTTGGCGCTGCCGAACGCGGTCCACCAATCGGCCTTCGGCGACGCGCCCGCGACGACGTCCTGTGCGGGCCCTGAAATCGGCGCGATCCGTTCGGACGCGATGGCGGGGGCCAGCGACGGCGTGGTCGTCGGATGCTGCGGGCCGACCGCGCAGCCGGCGAGCATCAGCGGTGCGAGGGCGATGAGCCGCTTCATTCCGCGGGGGCCGGATGCGTGTGCCCGACATCGCGCCCGTGCGCACCCCGATCGTGTGCGCCCACATGCCGGGAGAAGCGGTCGATGAGGACCGGCAGAACCAGGAGGATCAGCAGCGGGGCCAGCGTCATTCCGCCGACGACGACCAACGCGAGCGGTCGCTGGACCTGGCTGCCGATCCCGCTCGATACCGCGGCTGGCAGCAGCCCGATCGCGGCGGCGAGGCAGGTCATGACGACCGGGCGCAGGCTGGTCCGCACCATATGTGCGATCGCATCCTGCCGGTCATGTCCTTCGTCGATCCGCTGGTTGAAGCTGGTCACCATCAGGATGCCATCCATGACCGCGATCCCGAACAAGGCGACGAACCCGATCGCCGCCGAAATGCTGAACGCCGTCCCGGTCAACGCCAGGGCCAGCACGCCGCCGACGACCGCCATCGGGATGACGCTGAACGCCAGCAACGTGTCCGTCATCGACGAGAAATTGGCGTAGAGCAGGATCACGATCAGCCCGAGGCTGATCGGCACGACGACCTCCAGCCGCGATACCGCGCTGGTCAGGTTCGCCAGTTCGCCCGCCCATTCGAGGTGATAGCCCGGCGGCAGCACGACGTCATGCGCGATCCCGCCCCGTGCCTCCGCGATCGCCCCGCCCAGATCGCGGTCGCGGACGCTGAACTTGATCGGCACGTAGCGTTCCTGATGCTCGCGGTAGATGAACGACGCGCCGGTGGTCAGCTTGACCGTTGCGACTTCCGAAAGCGGTACCGGGATCGTACCGGTGCCGGTGGGCGAAGGGGCCCCGATCGAAATTCGCCGGATCGCCTCGAGACTGTCGCGCTGCGTATTCTGCAGCCTTACGATGATCGGGAAATGTCGATCGGTCTTGCGTTCGTACAGATCGCCACTGCTTTGTCCCCCGATCGCGGCGGCGACGGTGGTGTTGATGTCGTCGGGCGTCAGGCCGTAGCGCGCGGCGGCGGCGCGATCGATGTCGATCCGAACGGTCGGTTGGCCCAGCGAATCGGATATGCCCAGGTCCGCGATCCCGCGAACCTTGGCCATCCGGTCGCGGAGTTTGGCCGCCAGCGTTTCCAGCGTGGCGAGATCGGGGCCGAACACCTTCACCGAATTCGCGCCCTTCACGCCCGACGACGCTTCCTCGACATTATCCTCGATATATTGCGAGAATTCGAAATCGACGCCGGGATAACGGGCGTGCAGCCGGCCTTGTATCTCTGCCGTCAGACTGTCCTTGGTGACGCCCGCCGGCCACTGCGACGCGGGCTTCAGCGGCGAATAGAATTCGGCGTTGAAGAACCCGGTGGCGTCGGTGCCGTCGTCGGGGCGACCATGCGTCGAAATGACGCGTTCGAACTCCGGGTAGCTCTGGATGACGTTCCGAATGCCGTTGACCGTCGGCTGCCCCGCCTCGAGCGATATCGATCCCGGC
>NZ_CAXTII010000086.1:0-11295 GCF_964244235.1 uncultured Sphingomonas sp. | reverse complement strand
GTCCAGCCCGGCGATCACGCACGCGCGGTCCGCCGGGGTCTTGTTCTGGCTGCGCTTGTCGGTCGTCCTGGTCGCCGCGACCGTCACCGCGAAACCGCGGATGCCGCCGAGCATCTTGCGGAAGATCGCATCGTCCATCTCGTCCCTCGTCCACGGTCGGTCGTGCGGCTCGTGGTTCGCGGCCAGCGTGTCGAGATGTTCGACCAGATCGTCGTCGCCGACCGGAGCGGCCTGCCCGTCGATCTCGACCGCGACATAGTTCCACGTCGGCACCTGATCGCCGGGCCGTTCGTACCAGTTCGAGCTGATATAGCCGTGCGGCCCGACGACGCTCAACAGCAATGTCGCGCCGTCCAGATGTTTCGCGATCCGGTTCGCGCGCGCGACGTGGAAGCGCAGGCGATCGCCGTGGCGCGTGACCGGCGCATGGACGACCATCGGTCCCTCTGGCGTGCCCGCGAAGACATGCGCGAAGCCGATCGCCGCGGCTTGGGCGAGCGGGTCCGCGTCGCTGCGAAAGGCGCGGGCCGGGTGCATCAGCGCTTCGCCCCGCCGCTCCCGCCCGCCGGTGGTCGCGCGCGGGGGCTGCCGTCGCGGGTGCGGCCCGGGCGGCCGCCGTCGCCCAGCTTGCCGCGGCCGGTGCCCGTAGCGGGTTTCGCCTTCGCCGCCGAAGGTCGGGCGCGCTTCGGGGCGGCGGGCGCAGCGGCGCGCGGTTCCTCGCCCGCACCGCGCCGGCGCCGTTCGCCCCGGTTTTCCTTGCGGACGCCCTTGGCATGCGCCTTTGCGCGCTGCTTTTCCTCCGCCTTGGTCGGCGCGACCTTCTCGTCCATCGGCATCATGTTGCCGAGCATCTCGTCGAAGCCCAGCTGCTTCAGGCTTTCCGAAAAATGCGTCGGCAGTTCGGCTGCCACGTCGATCTCGCCGCCATCGGGGTGATCGACGCGGATCCGCCTGGCGTGCAGATGCATCTTGCGGCTGATCCCCCCGGTCAGGAACGCCGCCGCGCCGCCATATTTGCCGTCGCCGACGATCGGGTGGCCGATCGCCGCCATGTGGACGCGCAACTGGTGCGTGCGGCCGGTGAAGGGTTGCAGCTCGACCCAGGCCGTACGATTGCCCGCGCGTTCGATCACGCGGTAGCGGGTGCGCGCGGGGCTACCCTCGCCCTCGTCGACCATCATCTTCTCGCCGCCGGTGCCCGGCTGCTTGCCGATCGGCAGCTCGATCATGCCGTCCTCGATCGAGGGGACGTCGACGATCAGCGCCCAATAGACCTTGCGCGCGGTCCGGCCCGAAAACGCCTTGGCGAAGAATGCCGCCGCCCGCGCCGTCCGCGCGATCAGCAGTGCGCCCGACGTATCCTTGTCGAGCCGGTGGACGAGCTTCGGCCGGCCCTCGTTATCGTAGCGAAGGCCGTCGAGCAGTCCGTCGACATGCGCGGTCGTCTTCGTGCCGCCCTGCGTCGCGAGTCCGGGCGGCTTGTTGAGGACGAAGGCCTGCGCGTCCTGGTGGATCACCATCTCGCGCGCCATCGCGACTTCGTCGTCGGACAGCGGCGCACGCTCGCGCTCCGGCGTCGCGGCGGGGCGGATCGGTTCGGGCGGCGGCACGCGCAGTGTCTGCCCCGCCTCCAGCCGGTCGCCCGGCGCGGCGCGGCTGCCGTCGATGCGCAACTGCCCGGTGCGCGCCCACATCGCGACCGTGGTGAAGCTGGTGTCGGGCAGATGCCGCTTGAACCAGCGATCGAGCCGGATGCCGTCATCGTCGTAACCGACGGAAAAGGTGCGGACCTCGCTCAAGCGACGGCCCTGATGATCGACAGTCCGGCGAACAGCGCCAGCACCGCGCCGATCACCGACGCCAGCGCATAGGCCAGCGCGGTCGCGATCGCCCCGCGCTCCGCCAGCGTCACGATATCGAGCGAGAAGGCGGAGAAGGTGGTAAAGCCACCAATCACACCGACGCCGAGCAGCAACCGCCATTGCTCCGATCCGCCGCTGCGCGCGAGCACGCCCGCCAGCACCCCCATCGCGAACCCGCCGACGAGGTTGACCGTCAGCGTCCCGCTCCACGGATAGGCAGGACCAAGCAGCGCCAGCGCGGCGCGGCCGGTCAGATACCGCGCGGCCGTGCCGATCGCGCCGCCGATCATGACGAGGAGGAGGGGTTGCATGGTGCTTGCCCTACGGCTTGCGGGCAATATCAGCAATGGCGGGGGTGCCCCAGGTTACTCCTCCCCGGCGAAGGCTGGCGCGGTTTGCGATCGATCGGAAAAAGGACGGACAGCGCGATTGCGTTAGGGACCTGCCGGGGAACGGTCGGTCACAGATCAACCGTTCGCGATCAAATCCACATCCGTCCCGCCATCCGAACGCCGCGACAGATACAGGATATAGGTCGTCCCGCCCCGCGTTCCGCCGAGCACGTCCTGCTTCTCGTCCGCCCGGTGCTCCGCGGTGAACCCCGCGGCGCGCGCCTGCGTGAAATACCAGTTCATGACGCGCGCGGGGGCGGCGGCGCTCGCGAAGCTGACGATGCGCAGCGAACAGCCCTTGGCGTCGGTACCCGCGGCTTCCTCGACGCGGGCATCGGGGTAGAGACCGAGCCCTTGCGGCAGGCGGTTCGACCAGCCGGCGGAATAGGCGATCAGCGGCGCGCACTGTGCCAGCGGCCGGCTCGGCTGCCGCGCGGCGAGCGCGCCGAGCGTCAGCGCGCCCTTCGATACCTTGCATTCGGGGCAGTCCCCCGACGCGGCGGGCGCGGTTTTCAGCTTTGCGGGATCGACCGGATCGGCGCGTGCCACGGTCGGCGGCACGGCCATCGGATCGGGGCGGCTCGGCGGGCGGATGACGTTGGCGTTTGACGTCTGCGCCAGGGCGGGATCGACCATGATCTGGTCGTGCAGTGCCGCAGTCAGCGCCGGATCATGCGCGGGCGACGCGGCGTTGGCGTCGGTCAGCTCGCGGTCGAGGCTGTCCAGCGTTCGGGGCGCGTCGGGCGTCTTGCCGCACGCGATGAGCGCGAGGGGCAGGAGGATCGGCAACAATAGCGGGCGACGCGGCATCGCGGACCTTTTCGGATGGCACGCGTGGCGCGCGCCGATCCTTCATGGTCGGGCGGTGGTTAAATTGGCGTTTCGCGCGGGACCGGCTTGCCGCGCCGGCAAAGTCGCGCCATCCTGTCTGCAATGCTCAACATCGTCTCGATCCTGATCGGCCTCGTCACGCTCGTGCTTGGCCTCGTCGCCTTCGTGCCGTTGCTCGGCTGGATGAACTGGCTGGTCATCCCGATCGGGATCGTCGGTGCCGCAGTCGGAGCGTTGTCGTCGCACAATGGCGGGCGCAACCTGAACCTCGTGCTTATCGTGATATTCGCGTTCCGCCTGATTTTGGGCGGCGGCATCCTCTGACACCGCCGCCTTGCGGTCCGATCAGTCGAGCGCGTGCGTCAGCGTGATTTCGGCGTTCAACACCTTCGACACGGGGCAGTTCGCCTTCGCGTCCGCTGCGATCGTCGCGAATTCGGCGGCGGCGATCCCATCGACCTTGCCGGTCAGCGTCAGGTCGGACCTTGTGATGGCGAAGCCGTCGCCGTCCCTGTCGAGCGTCACCTTCGCGGTCGTCGCCAGCGTGCCGGTCGAATAGCCCGCATTCGCCAGCGCGAAGCTCAGCGCCATCGTGAAGCAGCCGGCATGTGCGGCGGCGATCAATTCCTCCGGATTGGTGCCGGGCGCATCCTCGAACCGCGTATTGAAACCGTAAGGGCTGTCGCTCAGCACGCCCGACTGGGTCGAGACACGACCCTTGCCGTCTCTGCCCAGGCCCTCGTATCTGGCCGATCCACTACGTGTCGTCATCGCTGCTCTCCTTGGATGTGATGACGTAACGGCCGGATACGACGAAACGCTCCACGATATCCACGTTATCCACAGAGCGGACAGTGCACTTGGCGCTTTGTGCGACTCGGGCGGCGTGACAGCATTGGCTCGACAGGGAGACGGCGGAACGACCGGAAACGGGAGAAACGCCGGATCGCTGCACCGATGGTCGAGGACGATCCGCGCAAGCGGACCGGGCGCGATGGTCGGGTCGGAGATGTCACTCCCTCGTCCCCGGCGCGATCGTGCAAACGGTCCGCGACAGGGCGAAGGCGGCATCGACCGGAAGGCGAGGCGGAAGGCGGCTCCAGGCCGACGAAAGCCGAGCCGGCCGCCGCGGTCGGACGAAGGATGCGCGAAAGCGTGATCGCCGTCCGGCCCGGTGACCGAAGGGCGAGATGCAGGGTCGTTCGCGGCCCGGCACGACGCTCGCCGCCGAAACCGGTGGCGGACGGGGATTGGTTTCGGCCGGTTTCCCGGATGCGACAAGGTGCGGCGACAAAGGGTCGGCAGCGATGCCGGCCCTTTTTTTGTTTTCGGTTTTTGGGTTGGGGTTGGGTCGGGCCGGTAAGGCCGGACGCCGGATATGTTCACCCCCCCCGGCGAAGGCCGGGACCCGGTTGCCATCCGATCATCGGAGAGCGAAGCGCGCCGTAACGGCGACCGTGGCATCTGGGCCCCGGCCTTCCGCCGGGGGGGTATAGTGATAGCGGGTGGGATTGCATTCGTGACCACAACCGGCAAACGTGGTTAGATTAAAATTGCCGCCTTTGCGGTTAGCGGTCTCTGCGTATGCGCCCAGGTTTAGGCTGGAACCAAAAATAAACGTCCCGCTTTCGCAATTGCGAACGACCTCAAAAACTAGTGAGGACGCTTACGAGACACATGTTGCCGCGCGTAAGTGTCATAGAACCTAACGCTCTTGCGCTAACACCTGCTACTCCTCGTCCGCCCGCAGGCCGCCGCCAGAAGCATCCTTGCTGTCCTCAATCAACGCCCAGGCGGTGCCTGCGAAATACAAATCGTCAAATTGCAGCATGTCGATCATGTCGCTGATCTCGTAAGAGTCCTGCAGCGACAATTCGCCGATCCCGTATCACATTCAGGCGATGACCGGTGAGTACTGCCACTGGCGGGAAATAGACCGTCGGTCGTCTATTTCTTTAGGAAAACGGGGCTTTGGTAGTGAAACGCCGCGACTCTACAGCAAGTGCGAAAAGTATCCCGCTGCTAGCAAGCGCCCACACGAAAATGCGGTCAATAAACCAGGCATGTTCCGCAGTGTGCTGCCGAAAAAGGACAATCCATAGTAAGAGTACTACGTTGGACGCGACCAGTGCAACTGCACGTTGCCGCACTGCATCGTTTTCGTCCTTGCGAAGGATTTGATAGCTCCAAATCCCCGAGACTAGGGCAAGTCCCAGCATCCCGATAACAAGCCAAATCATCCCAGCCGCCAGCGATCCCAGCCCTGAGCAGACGCGCATTACGAAGCTTCCCAATCCTGAGGACGCGTCGTTGTTGACAGAGTTGCCTATGCCGGTGCGATATAACAGTTGATCGAATGACGCGGTTAACGGGGTGGTGCCGAAAACCATCAGCAACAATAAAATTCTGCCGATCATGCACGTCACGACACCAATGCCAAAACTGATTGCTGCGTCGAGGGTGGTTTTCAACGCCTTGCCGCCGGGTGCTAGTGCAAGCGGCAAAGTTCCTATCACGACGGCTAACCCGAGCGGCAGCCCCCCTGTGAGAAATTCAAATTCGATTGTCAAAGCTCCGAACGACGCCGCAGCAACCATTGCGAACCTACGCGATATCGGCCGTTCAGATGAAGCGCGGCTGACGATTAGTAGAAAGCATACAATCAATAGGTCGGCCGGAGCGTGGCCGAGCGACTGCCCGAACGATTCTAATCCAAAAAAACGCGCAAAAACAAAAAAGACGATCAACCAGACTACACCCATAACGTCGCGCCGACGTCGAGCAATGTCCAATAGCGCCAATCCGATACCAGCCACTAGGATCGACGAAATCAGCAATTTGTAGAGGTCTCGCAACCCCGCAACACCCAAACCCGGAACAAGCATTCGAGCCAACGTGGTCTGAGCATGAAAATAGCGATGATAGAAATCCGGCGGTTGACCGGGACCTGAGGTGACCAATTCCTTGAGGTCGGCGCAGATCCCCTGCTTGTCAGGAACGGGACGTAGCGGACTGATTGCGCGTTCCATGCGCGATGCACGATCGTCGATCGTCTGAAAAAGGATCAAGCAATCGTTATATTGATGCTCGCCAATGTTGACGTTGCCGAACAATGCGCCGCCGTCGGTGCGCAAATCTCGGGACCCGTAGGCGGTTCGCACTTGGCTCATCAAGAGAGTGCGATCAACTCCTAGGCTCGCCCACGCAAGCGCGCAAAAACCGATAAAGATCGCGAGAGCGGTCGGTACCGACAACAGCGCGACACTTCCTATCCTCCTAATCGTGGCGGCTGATCCTGTAAGCACCCGATTCATCCGGCCCCCAAAATCGTCTGTGGCATGAGCGTCAGTGGAACGGCCCGCTACATCGCGCAGCGCTGATCTGCAATGTGACCGACTCTGTGCGCCGTAGCCATCGATGCCCCATCTGACGCGCTAGCACATCGTGGTCCGCTCGCCTCACCGAGCAAGGGAGCGGCAGTTTCGGCGCGCTTCGGCTCGTCTCAAAAGACTAGCATGGGGGCGAAAATGGACCGGCTGACATAGCAAAAGATTACTTACGAGTATCGCCTTTGAGCCGGGCGGGCACGCGGCCTAACTAGTTACTTATCGCGTCTTTGCCAGATGCTGAGACCGCCGTCGCTACCATCCTGGCAAGCTGGGGTGAAAGGCGGTATACACCGTCCGCTCGCAGAGTGAAGTCGGCGGCTGCAAAGCGCCGTTCGCTGACGAGCTGCAAAATCAGATCGTCGACGATGGGGCGTTGTGGCTCGATCAGGTCGAGTATGAGAGCGGGCTTGCCACGGCGTCCATTGTGTATGATCCCAAAGGTCGGGTCGTATCCGTCCGCAACGGCTCGGATTTGCAACTGCGCCAGTTTCACCGCGTAGGCGTAATTCAGCATCGCATTGATCGGATGGGATGCATTGCGATTTTCCGGCTTTTCGCCGTTCGCAAGTGAAGTCCGTCCCGGATAGCAGTGCCATCCTTCGGGAACCGGGCGGCGCTGTCCCGGTCCAATGCATTGGGAAACCCTGCCAGGCGCGAAAATAGTGTCTGCGGCAAAGGCTAATCGCGCTGAATCGTCCGATCGCGTGTGATGCTGCCATCTGACCTTATCACGATCAGCGGCATAACCGGTGCCGCTCGTGACGGTCGCGAAGCAACGACACTTCGCGGCAACGCCGTTCCCATGCATGCCCGCATCCCCTAACCCTCGTCCGATGCTCCCGCACCTCGCCCCCTCGATCCTCCCAAGGGTCGCGCTGCTCCCCGCGTTCGCGCCGTAGTTCGATCTCGCCGGGCTCGCGGTGTTCGCCGCGTCGGGGGCGCTCGCGGCGGCCAGGCGGGGGCAGACGATGGTGACGCTCGCGTTCTTCGCGCTCGTCACCGGGGTCGGCGGCGGGACGGTGCGCGACCTGCTGATCGGCGCGCCGGTGTTCTGGGTGCACGATACGCGCGCGGCGAGCGTCGTGCTCGGCATGGCCATCGTCATCTGGGTGACCCCCGAACGCTGGTGGCGCGGTGCCGCGCTCGACTGGTTCGACGCGGTCGGGCTCGCGGCCTATGCGGTCTACGGCGCGGCGAAGGCGATCGGCTACGGCGTCCCGCCGGTCCCGGCCGCGGTCATGGGGGTGGTGACCGCCTGCATCGGCGGGGTCATCCGCGACGTGCTCGCGCACGAGCCGTCGATCCTGATGCGCCCCGAACTCTATGTGACCGCGGCGGCGCTGTCGTCGGCGAGCTATGTGGTTTTGATCGAGACGGGGGCATCGCCCGCACCGGCCGCGGTCGCCGCCGCCGGCGCGGGCTTCACGCTGCGCGCCGCGGCGATGCGGTGGCGACTGGCACTGCCGGCGTATCGCGGGCGGCGGTAGAAGCTGTGTTCGCACGAAGACACGAAGGCAGGAAGTTCCGTGCAATTACGACACTTGCCTTCTCAGCGGTGAATAAGCGATTGCGCGCTGCCGCGGCCCCGAGCGCACCGCCCTTGCGTTGTCGTCCGAACGAACCTTCCTCGAACTACCCCCCGAACCCGACCCGCGCCAACACCAGATCGAGCAGCTTCGCATCCGCGCGGTCGGTGGACGTCGGGCCCATTCCGCCGCATTCCAGGCACCGCGCCTGGATCGATCCCGCCATTGCCAGCCGCTGCAAATCGCCGAGCGCGCGCGCGAAAAGCTGACGGCGGTCGGTGGCGATGCGGGCGAACACGTCGTGCGGCACGATCGCATCGTCGTCCTGGTCGGCGAAGCCCCGCGCGATCGTCGCGAACCAGCCGGGCTGCTTCTCCAGATAGTCCGCATGCACCTTCGCCGGATCGAGTTTCGCGCGCCGTGCGGCATCGTCGATCGCGTCCTTCAGCGTGCCGAACCGGTCGACCAGCCCCAGTTGATGCGCGGTGCCGCCGTCCCAGACGCGGCCCTGGCCGATCTCGTCCACCCGCGCCGGTGTCAGATGACGCGCGGCGGCGACCCGGCCGACGAACTGGCGATAGCCATTCTCGATCCCCGCCTGGATGATGGTGTCGAGCATCGGCGTCGTGCCCGCGAACACGTCGGGCTGCCCGGACAGCGGCGTGGTCCGCACCCCGTCCGACGTCACGCCGATCTTCGCCAGCGTCTTCTCGAAGGTGGGAATGATCCCGAAGATGCCGATCGATCCGGTGATCGTCGACGGCTCGGCATAGATCGCGTCGCCCGTGGTCGACACCCAATAGCCGCCCGACGCGGCCAGCCCGCCCATCGACACGACGACTGGCAGACCCTTTTTCTTGGCCTCCAGGATCGCGAGTCGGATCTTCTCCGATGCCAGCACCGATCCGCCCGGCGAATCGACCCGGATGACCAGCGCCTTCAGATCGTCCTTCGCCAGCCCCTTGAACAACGCCGCCTCGATCGTGTCGCCCGCCGCCGCGCCCGGGCCTGCGCTGCCGTCGATGATATCGCCCGCCACCGTCAGCACGCCGATCGCGTCGCCGCCCGTCGGCAGCGGATTGGCATCGAGCCAGGCCAGATATCTGATCGTCGCGAAGCTGCCCGCGGTCTTCTTCTTCGGGTCGGCCCCGACCAGCGCCGCGACGCGTGCACCGAAGGCGGTGCGGTCGCCGAGCTTGTCGACGATGCCCGCCGCCAGATTGGCCTTCGCGATATCGCCGTTCGTCGCGAGGATCGCCTTGTCGGGGGCGGCGATGAAGGGTGCCACCTGCGCCTTCGGCCGTGCCTTCGCCACCGCGTCGCGCCAGTCGGCGAACAGCGTGCCGTAAAGCGCCTGGCTCGCCTCCTTCGCCTCCGGGCTTTCGTCGGCGCGGGTATAGGGTTCGACGAACGACTTGAACTTGCCGACGCGGTAGACGTGGACGTCGATGCCGAGCTTGTCGATCAGGCCCTTGTAATAGGGCGTCGTCCCGCCCGGCCCCAGAAACAGCGTGCCGCCGAGCGGGTTCATCCAGACCTCGGACGCCGCCGCCGCCAGCCGGTAGCCGCCATCGGTATAGGCGGTGGCATAGGTCAGCACCGGTTTGCCGCTGGCCCGCACCCGGCCCATCGCGGCGGCGACCTCGCTCAGCGCGGCGGGATAGCCGCCGCCGAAGCTGTCGAGATCGAGCACGACCGCCTTCACATGCGCATCGTCCTTCGCCCCGTCGATCGCGCGGACGACGTCGCGCAGCCGGAATTGCTGTTTGGCACCGCCTCCCGACAATGCGGCGAAGGTCGTCGGCTCGGCGGCCTGCTCCACGATCGCGCCGTCGAGATCGAGGAGGAGCGCGCCGTCATGGACCGCGTGGTTCGGCCGGGCGTTCAACGCGGCGAAGATCGCGCCGAAGAAGATCAGCATCGCGATGAGGACGAGCCCGTCCTTGATCGCGACCAGCAGCCTCCATGCGCCCCGTACCAGCCTCACTCCACCGCTCCTTGCTTGGTCTTGTGAGGCATAGCGCTAGAGCAAGGTTGCGGGCGCGTAAATCCCCGGACCTTTGACCGACGTATCGGAAATGATCCGCTTCCCGATCTACGGATCGGTCGGCTCCGAAGCGCAAATTGATTGGCCACCATCCGTGTCATAACGTATATTTTTGCTACGATTTTGGTCAGTCGATAGCAATCGCAACGCCGTTCATGGAGGGTCTATTGGGATAGGAGCTAAAGCCAAATATCTTTTCCGTATAAAAAATGACACAGTACACAGACAGTTGCATATAACGCTAATATACCCGACATTATTCTTACCGCTAAAAATAGCTTAGAATGAATACCCCTATAGTTCAGCTTTCTTACCGAAATGTACGTTAGAACCCGTGGGCGTAGCTCGAAAGTGCCCGCGAAAAATATCATGAGTATGAAAAAGATAATATCGTAAGACTGCTGAGACGAATCCATGGTATATAATCGCCCGCAGGCGCTTCATTGGCCGACATCACATAAGCGGCGAGATGTTCGAGCCCGGTAACAATTTGGCCCAGCAGCAGACGCAGAGCCTTTTCCTCAAGACCGCCTCCAGACGCTGGCGTGGCCTCAAGCCCGTCGGCCGCAGGCGCATCAATTGGCGCCGCAGCAGCGCGATCTAGGATCGCAGTAAGGTTGCCGCGTGCAAAATCGCGAACATGCCGCCCGATCTCGCGCGCTTCCTCCATGCCGGAACGTGGCAGGGCCAATGGCCCGGCTGCCTCATTGGCATCGGCATATTGTTCGGCCGCGAGGAAGAGCAGTGCGGCCGCCAGCCCGGCATCGACGCCATCGCGATCGACCGGGGGCGGAACCGTCTCGCTGGCGACGCCCATACGCCGCGCGATGATCTGCTGGGCGGTGCCAGCGACAAATGCCGCTGCCCTCCGCTCCTCCGGGTCCTCGTTTAGAGAGGCGACGATCTCATAGACATCGGCAATGCGATCCACCGGCCAGGGATCATTGGGCAAGCCCACGGATGTGTCCGCACCGCGCAGGCGACGGGACACGAGCGCGGCGTAATGACGGGTAGCCTGCTTCCAATGCCAGAGTCCGCGCTGCAGCCGCACAAAGTTGGCGATCGCCGCGCCATCAAGGATAAAGGCCTGAGGGTCTTGGTTCGTCGTCATGCCTGATCTTATGCCCGACGGCGCGTGCGAAACTGAGCGCGAAACGCCCGCCAATCCGCACACGCCTTCTGGGCGGACCGTTGCCCTAGGCTGTGGTGACGATTTAATTATTTGAGCCATAGCATGATGCTGGCGAG
>NZ_CAXTII010000085.1:0-11397 GCF_964244235.1 uncultured Sphingomonas sp. | reverse complement strand
GTCAAAACCACGATGCTGGTCGATAGTGGCGCTACGACGACGGCATTGTCCGAAGCCACTGCAAAAGCCGCCGGCATCACGCTCGACGAGCGGCCGTTTCCCGTTGTGCTAGCTACCGCAAACGACCCGATCACAGCGCGCGCGGCGACTGCGCGCGTGGTCACCGTCGGCTCGATCCGGGTCGCCGATCTGCCGGTGGTCGTATCGCCGGCGTTCGGCGATACCGATGCGATCGGAATGAATTTCCTGTCGCGTCTGGCATCTTGGCGCGTGGATGGGCGCACCCTTATCCTCGAACCCAAAACGAAGTAAGATTTACATAATGTATATTATCGTTCCGATCGATCGTGTTTTGATGGGAGTTCCCTCATGACGATCGAACGTCTGGTTGCAATAATGAAACGATTGCGCGACCCGGTTTCCGGTTGCGAATGGGATCGTATGCAGACCTGGTCGACGATCGCACCCTACACGATCGAAGAAGCCTATGAGGTGGCCGACGCCATCGAGCGTGGCGATATCGCCGATTTGAAGGACGAGCTCGGCGATCTGCTGCTTCAGGTCGTTTTCCACGCGCGGATTGCCGAGGAAGCCGGCGCGTTCGCATTGCCCGATGTGGTCGCTGCGATCAGTGACAAGATGGAACGCCGACATCCGCACATCTTTGGCGGCGCGTCGGCCAGTCCCGGATGGGAGGCGATCAAGGCCGGCGAGCGTGCCGGCAAGACGGACCCCAGTGCACTGGCCGGGGTCGCACGAGGATTACCCGCTTTGCTCCGTGCGGAGAAACTGCAGAAGCGTGCCGCGCGGGTCGGGTTCGACTGGCCTGACGCCGACGGTCCGCGCGCAAAGATCGACGAGGAATTGGCGGAGGTCAAAGAGGCCGCCAAAGCGGATCATGTTGCCGAGGAAATCGGCGATCTGTTGTTCGCCGTCGTCAACTGGGCACGACACCAGGGCGTCGATCCGGAAGCGGCATTGCGGCGCGCGAACGGCAAGTTCGAAGGCCGGTTCCGCGCGATGGAGGCCGAAGCTGGCAACGGCTTCGAAGGGCTTGGCCTGAATGCCAAGGAGGCGTTGTGGCAGACGATCAAGCGTCGCGGCGGCTGAACCGGTCGTAATCGGCGTCCGACAAGCGTACCGAATAGGTCGTCGTCATGCCCTCATCGGCACTGCCCAACACCTCGCCATGCGCATGGAGCCAAGCCGCCCCCGCCCCGTCGGCGGCCTCCAGCGTAACGTCGTAGCGGTGATGCGTGGCCGTGAGCATCGTCGACAGATGCGCTATCAGACCATCGATCCCGTCGCCGTCGAGCGCCGAGACGAGGATGACATCCCCTTCCCGTTCGGCCCGCGCGAGCGCGGCATCGCGTTCGTCGTGCGCGAGCAGGTCGATCTTGTTCCAGATTTCAATCCGCGGCGTCTGATCGTCTACGCCGATCTCGATCAGCACGGCCTCGACATCGTTCGCCTGCGCCTCGGTATCAGGATGTGCGATGTCCCGGATGTGGAGCAGCAGGTCTGCCGACACGACCTCCTCCAAGGTCGCCTTGAACGCCGCGACCAGCTGCGTAGGCAAGTCTGATACGAACCCGACGGTATCGGACAGGATCGCCTTTTCGATGCCGGGCAAGGCGATCTGGCGAAGGGTCGGATCCAGCGTGGCGAACAGCAGATCTTCCGCCATGACGTCGGCACCCGTCAAGCGATTGAACAACGTCGATTTTCCGGCATTCGTGTAACCGACCAACGCGATCACCGGCCACGGTGCACGCTGCCGACGATCACGGTGGAGACCGCGGGTACGGCTGACGTGATCGAGTTCGCGGCGGAGTTTCGCCATGCGGTCGCGGATCAAGCGGCGATCCGCCTCGATCTGCGTCTCGCCCGGGCCGCCGAGAAAGCCGAACCCGCCGCGCTGACGTTCCAGATGGGTCCAGCTTCGCACCAGCCGCCCCGCCTGATAATCGAGGTGCGCGAGTTCGACCTGCAGTCGCCCCTCGGCCGTGGCAGCGCGTTCGCCGAAAATCTCGAGGATCAGCCCGGTCCGATCGATCACCTTCGCCTTCAGCGTGGTCTCGAGATTGCGCTGCTGGACCGGGCTGAGCGGCGCATCGAAGATCACGAGGTCGGCTTGGTCCTGCTGCACAGAGGTGGCGAGCTGATCCGCCTGCCCGCTGCCGATCAGCGTCGCAGGACGCGGCACGCGAACCTTCAGTGCGATACGGTCCGCGACGACGATGCCGATGGCAGCGGCGAGGCCGGCGGTCTCCGCCAGGCGCGCCTCTGCATCCCGTTCGCTGCCGCCCTGGTCGGGCAGGACGACGATCGCACGTGCGCCGCGGGCGAACTCGTCGCGGTCACGGTCGAACCCGGTGCTCACCGTATCGCCTTTCAATCCTCGTCCGTATCCGCCGATTCTTCGGCCAGGTTGAGTGCCTCGGTCGGCTGGACCGTAGAAACCGCGTGTTTGTAGACGAGCTGAGTCATGCCTTCACGCTGAAGCAGCATGCAAAACAGATCGAACCCCGCGATGTGCCCCTGGAGCATGACGCCGTTGACGAGGAACATGACGACGTTCGCATCGGATTTGCGTACCGCGCTAAGGAAAATTTCCTGCAATAATGGATGTTTCTTCGCCGACTCTGCCGCCCCTTCGACGATGGCGGTCACATCCATGTGACCAGCCGGCATGATCGTGGAAATCGCGTGCTTGTAGATCAATTGCGACTGGCCGTCGCGGCGCAGCAGGACAGAGAAATTGTCGAACCATGTGACGATACCCTGCAGCTTCACGCCCTTGACGAGGAACATTGTGACAGGAGTCTTCGTCCGTCGAAGCGCGTTGAGGAACAGGTCCTGAAGCGACCCGGATTTGTCGGCCATAGCGTCGATCTTTCTTCTTGGCGGGACATTCGCCCGCGACTGCGCCGTTTCCCGACGTCGGAACGCCACCCGGCGGGGCGGCGGTGACGATATCTATGAAGCCCGGTGGCCGGCGTCCAGTGGTACGCTCAATCGTCCCGGCTTTCCGTGAGGCCAAGCAGCTTCAGCTTTCGGTGGAGCGCCGATCGCTCCATCCCGATGAAACTGGCGGTCCGCGAGATATTGCCGGAGAAGCGGCGGATCTGGACCTTCAGATATTCACGTTCGAATGTCTCGCGCGCCTCGCGCAGCGGCGTGCCCATGATCGCCCCCGCCCCGGCCCCGTCGGACTGTCCGCCCAGCACCTCGGCCGGCAGCAGGTCGAGATCGATCCGGCCGATCCGGTCGCCCGGCGCGAGAATGATCGTCCGTTCGACCACGTTGCGAAGCTGACGGACATTGCCCGGCCAGTCATAGCTCTGCATCGCGACCATCGCATCGGCAGCGATGTCGGGGGTCGGCACGCGGCGTTCCGCGGCATAGTGCGCGACGAAATGTTCGACGAGCGCCGGGATGTCCTCGCGGCGAGCGGCGAGCGGCGGGATCATGACCGGCACGACGTTTAGCCGGTAATACAGGTCCTCGCGGAACCGACCCTCGGCGATCTCGTCGACCAGGTTGCGCGCGGTGGCGGATACGACGCGGACATCGACCTTTACGATCCGAGTGCCGCCGATCCGCGTAAAGCTCTGGTCGGTTAGGACACGCAGAATTCGTCCCTGCGTCGCAATCGGCATGTCGGCGATCTCGTCGAGAAACAAGGTGCCGCCATGCGCCTGTTCGAGCAGGCCCGGCCGCACGAGATCGCCCGTTTCCTCGACCCCGAACAACTCCTTCTCGACCCGCTCGGGCGCCATCCGCGCCGCGCTGACGATGATGAAGGGTGCCTCCAGCCGCTGGCTCCAGCCATGGAGCAGCCGCGCGGCGACCTCCTTGCCGACACCCGCCGCACCCATCAGCAGCACCCGGCTGCCTGTCGCCGCCACCCGCTTCAACGTGGCGCGGACGCCGTTGATCGATGTCGAACTGCCGGTCAGATCATTCTCGTAACCGATGCTGGCGCGCAGCGTCGCGACTTCGCGACGCAGCCGCTCGGTCTCGGTCGCGCGGGCCACCATCAGCAGCAGTCGTTCGGCCTCGAACGGCTTTTCGATGAAGTCCGAAGCGCCTTTGCGGATCGCGGCGACCGCGGTGTCGATATTGCCATGGCCGGAAATGACCAGCACCGGAATCGAAGAATCGCGCCGCTTGATCTCGTCGAGCAGTTCCAGTCCATCGAGCCGCGAGCCCTGCAACCAGACGTCTAGCAGGACGAGCGACGGCCGCCGCGTCGCGATCGCCTCCAGCGCAGCATCGCTGTCGGCGGCCGACCGGGTATCATAACCTTCGTCTTCCAGCACGCCGGCAACGAGTTCGCGGATGTCGAGTTCGTCGTCGACGACGAGGATATCGATCGGCATTGTGATCAGGTCCGATTGTTTTGGTGCATGGCAGTCTGCCCATTCCAGGCGATGGCGACATCGCCGTCGCTGTCGCCATGGCCGGGTTTGGGAAGAAGACGGGTGTCGAACCGCATCGTCACAACGGTTCCGCCGCCGGGACGATCCGCGAAGACGATCGTACCCATATGTTCCTCGACGATCTTCTTGACGATCGCGAGGCCAAGGCCGGTGCCGCGGGCGCGCGTCGTCATATAGGGTTCGACGATGCGGTCGCGGTCCGCGGGCAGGCCGATGCCGTTGTCCGCCACCGTGATCGTCGCGCTGCGCCCCGGTTCCTCGGCAACCGTCATCGTCACCGAACCGCCGCCCTCGCCCCTCGTCTCGATCGCCTCGACCGCGTTCTTGACGATGTTGGTCAGCGCCTGGCCGATCTGACGACGATCGCACACCATCATCGGCCCGGGATCGTCATGGACCAACGTGAACCGCACGGCGGGATGCGCGACCTCGTGAAGGAACATCGCCTGGCTTGCCGCCTCGACCAGCGACTCGTTGCCGAACGCTGGCCTGGGCATACGCGCGAAGGATGAGAATTCGTCGACCATGCGCCGCAGATCGCCAACCTGACGCACGATCGTCTCGGTCAGCCGCGCGAAGGTCGTGTCGTCCGCCTCGACCTTGCCGCCATAACGCCGCTGGAGCCGTTCGGCGGCCAGCTGGATCGGGGTCAGCGGATTTTTGATCTCGTGCGCGATCCGGCGCGCGACATCCGACCAGGCGGCGCGGCGCTGGTCCAGCAATTGCTGCGTGATGTCGTCGAACGTCAGGATCGGCCCGGCGTCGGTTCGCGCGATTCGTACCGCGAGCGTCCGCGCATCGCCGACGGGACCAACTTCGGCAGTCGCCTCGCGCGCACCGTCGGCGATCAGCGTGGACAGCTCGGGTGCGACGTCATCCAGCCGGCGACCGACCAGCCCCTCGCTATTTGCGCCGAGCAATACGACCGCGGAGCGATTGGCGATGCGGATCGTCCCATCCGCCGCCGCGGCCAGCACCCCCGCCGACACGCCGCTCATCACCGCCTCGATCAGCGCACGGCGGTTCTCCAGCTGGTCGTTCGCGGTCACCAGCGCGCCGTTCTGCTGTTCCAGCCGGATCGTCATCTGGTTGAACGCGGCCGCCAGCGTGCCGACCTCGTCGCGGGTGCGCGGATACGGTACGCGCGCCGACAAGTCGCCGCCCTCCACACGCCGCGCCGCGGCGACGAGTTCGCCGACCGGGCGCACGAGCCGGTCGGCGACGGCCAGCGCCACCCACACAGCAAAGGCGACGATCAGCAGCGACAGCAGGAGCAGCGCGGCGTTGAACTGCAACTGGAGCGAGCGGGCACGGACGAGCAGCGCATGGTAATTGGCGAGCGCGGATTCGGCGCGGGCGGTCTGCACCTGCATCTCGCGTGGGTCGGTCAAGCGCGCGGTGTACAGGAACAGGTCCGTGGTGCCCGGCACCATCGTGACGGTCTGGATGCGATCCTTGGTGACGTTGACGACGCTACGCTGTTTTCGAGCACGAAGCTTCGCTAGCATCTCCGGGTTGAATTGGCGAAGGACATCGATCCCATAAGGATTTACGTTGGTCACTACGCGTGCGCGATCGTCGGAAGTCACTTGTACTAGCGCACCTTCATTCAGACTGCGGAAATAAATTTGCCTGCCCAGATAATTGTAGAGCGCTAGACTGGTCGGTCGGCCGGCGGACATTTCCTGTCCCACATCTGATGCCATCGTGAAGGTGTCTTCTTCCCACCGCGCCAATATCTGATTGTACGACATCCGCGTCAGCACGGTTGCATTCTCGAACACGCCGCGGGCGCGGTCGGAATACCAGAATTGCACGCCGTATTGGAACAGCAGCGACGCTGCGATCGTGACCAGCAGCATCGGCACCGCGGCCACCGCGGAGAACAGCAGGACCAGACGGACATGCAACTGCCCCTCCCCGCCGATCGGCGACCGGGCGGCGCGGGCCCGAGCGATCCGCAGCGCGCCCAGCACGATGAGCGCGATGATGAGGACGAGGTTGGCGACGAGCAACAGCGCGATCAGCCAGGGCTTCAGCAATTGCTGCGGCGTTGGATCCCGCGAGATCACGACATAGCTCAATATCGCCACGCCAATGGCGACGAGCAGAACCAGCAACTCGGCTAGAGGTGTGACCAGCACCCGCCTCGCGGGCGGGGCCGTCCTCGGTTCGGTCGTCGCGACGGCGAGCATCGCAACAGCCGTACCATGCCCGCCTGTTGCATGGAAACCACATAATCGCGCATCGCTGCCACCTGACCGTTCCGATGTCCCGTTCGTCAGGCTATCCCGAGCAGATCGAGCCGCTTCTTTAGGGTGTTGCGATTGATCCCGAGCGCGCGCGCGGTGCGCAACTGGTTGCCGCCGTGACGTGCCAGCATGATCTCGATCATCGGCCTTTCCACTTCCGCGATCACCCGGTCGTACAAACTGCCTTCGTCGAGCGCGCCGGGTCGATCACGGTCGATCCGCTCGATCAGGCCGCGCACCGCCTTCGCCAGATCGGTATAGCCGCCGTCATCGCCCACGGCCCCCGCACCGTCGCCGGCGACGAAGCGCAATGCTTGCGCATCGATGACCTCGTCGCGCGCGAGCACGGCGAGTCGACGCATCAGGTTTTCCAGTTCCCGGACGTTACCCGGCCAATCCTGCGCCTCCAGCACCGCGACCGAATCGCGACCCAGTTGACGACGCGGCAGGCCCTGTGCGGCGGCAGCGTCGAGGAAATGCCGCGCGAGCAACGGCACGTCCTGACGACGATCGCGTAACGGCGGCAGCGCGATCGGCACCACGTTCAGCCGGTAGAACAGATCCTCGCGAAACTGTCCGCCGGCGACATGCGCGGTCAGGTCGCGGTTGGTCGCCGCGACGATTCGGACATCGGCTCGGATCGTGCGTGCGCCGCCCACGCTGTTGAATTCGCCGGATTGCAGCACGCGGAGCAATCGCGTCTGCGCCTCCATCGGCATGTCGCCGATCTCATCGAGGAACAGCGTGCCGCCCTTGGCCTGTTCGAACCGGCCGGCGCTGCGCTGCGCGGCACCGGTAAAGGCACCGCGTTCGTGTCCGAACAGTTCCGCTTCGATCAGTTCGCGCGGGATCGCGGCCATGTTGATCGCGACGAACGGCGCGGCGCGGCGCGGGCCGAGATCGTGGATCGCGCGCGCGACCAGCTCCTTGCCGGTCCCCGATTCACCCGACACCAGCACGGTCAGGTCGTTCGACACCACTCGTGCAATCGTGCGGTAAACATCCTGCATCGCCGCCGACCGACCGATGAGCGGCAGGGCGGCGTCCTCGATCCCCGTCGGGTCGTCCGCGGTCGCCCCGCCCCGCGCCACCGCGCCGCGCACCGCCTGAGTCAACGAATCGAGGTCGAACGGCTTGGGCAGATATTCATACGCCCCGGCCCCGGTCGCCCGCACCGCGGTGGTCAGCGTGTTGCGCGCGGACAGGACGATGACCGGCAGCGACGGATGACGCCGGTTCACGCCTGCGAGGTGATCGATTCCGTCTCCATCGGGAAGGACCACGTCGGTCACCAACACGTCCGGAACCGCAAGCGCCAATGCGCGGTCGAGTTGCGCCAGGTTCGCTGTCACGGTCACCTCATGCCCAGCCCGTCGCAGTGCCTGCGCGACGACGGTGCGGATCGCCGAGTCGTCGTCACAGACCAGTACCGCGCTCACGACGCCGCCCTGGGCAGCAACAGGCGAAACACCGTCACCGACCGTTCGCCGTCGCGCGCATATTCGACGATCCCGCCCATATCGCGCGCCAGCTTGTCGACGAGGGCAAGGCCGAGCCCCTGCCCCTCCGGACGACCGGACACGAACGGATCGAACAGCGCGTCGACGATTTCGGGGGGCGCGCCGGGACCGTTGTCGATGACGCATATCTCGATCGGTAACGGCACCCGAGGCTTGTCGGGTGCGAGGTTGATCGCCATGCCGTGGCGATAGGCGGTGCTGATCGCAATCAGGGGATCACGGACGCCGCGAACCGCCTCGCGCGCGTTCTTCAACAGGTTGATGACGATCTGGAGCAGCGCGTCGCGGTTGATCCGGGCGGGCGGAAGCGACGGGTCGAACCGCTCCTCGATGGGAACCCCGCGCGCAAAGCCGGCCAACGCCACTGCCCGCGCATGGCCGAGCAGCGGATAGATGTTCTCGCCGGTCAGCGGTAACGGTCGGGTGTCGCTGAAATCCTCCATCCGGTCGATCAGCGCAGCGATCCGGTCGACCTCTGTTGTGATCAGATTGGTCAGTTCGCCCGCGCCCAGCAGCTGCGCCGCGCCGCGGATGCCCGACAACGGATTCTTGATCTCATGCGCCAGCATCGCGGCGGCCCCGACCGCGGCCCGCCCCGCCGCCGCACGGTCCGACGTGCCGCCCAGCGTCCGCATCCGGCTCGTCGTGCGAAGCGTGATCGCCCGCCAGCCAGGCGATGCAGGCACCTGCGTCTCGATGAAATCGACCCGCATCCGGACGCCGCGCGATGTCTCCATCTCGATGTCTAGCATCGCGATATCGTTGCCGTGCGGGCTGCGTGAAAGGCCCGGCGGCGGTAGAATCGCATCGATCGGCTGTCCGATCATCAGCCGTTCCGACAGGTTCAGCATATGTTCGGCGGCGGTGTTCGCATGGGTGATCCGATCCTCGGGATCGAGAACGAGCGTGGCAACCGGCAGCGCGGCGAACAGCTCCGCGAAACCGGGCCGACCATGGCGCGGCGGCTCAGGCGGCGGCAAGCTGCCGCCACGGTGCGTAGAATTCGGCCAGCATCGCCTTTACGACCCGTGCTTCGGGCTGCTGGTTGACGCTGTTGCGGAACTCCGCCGATCCCGGCAGCCCGCGTGTATACCAGCCGATATGCTTGCGCGCCATATTGACCCCCGTGACGGGGCCGTAATGCGCCAACATTGCCTCGTAATGTCCGGCGATCGCGTGATATTGTTCGTCGATCGTCGGATCGGGGATCCGTCGGCCGGTCTGCAGATACGCCATGACCTGGCCGAGCAGCCATGGCCGGCCATAGGCTCCGCGACCGATCATGACGCCGTCCGCGCCCGATTGGTCGAGCGCGGCCTCGACATCCTCGAGCGAGCAGATATCGCCATTCACGATCACGGGGATCGACACCGCCTGCTTGACTCGCGCGACGAAGCCCCAATCGGCGACGCCCTTGTACATCTGGTTGCGCGTGCGGCCGTGGACGGTGACCAGCTTCACGCCCAGATCCTCGGCAATCCGCGCGAGTTCGGGGGCGTTCAGACTGTCGTGGCACCAGCCCATCCGAATCTTCAACGTGACGGGTGCGGAGACGGCCGCAGTGATCCCCTTGATGATCGCCCCAGCCAGCCGAGTGTCGCGCATCAGCGCTGAACCGGCATCGCCGCTCGTCACCTTGCGGACCGGGCAGCCCATGTTGATGTCGATGATCGCGGCCCCCCGGTCCTCCGCCAGCCTTGCCGCCTCCCCCATCTCGTAAGGGGTGCAGCCGACCAGCTGCATCGACACCGGTTCCTCCGACAGATGCCACGCCGCCTTCTGCAAGGATTGCCGGGTTTCGCGGATCGCGGCCTGGCTCGCGATCATCTCGGTGACGTTCAATCCCGAACCGTAGCGGCGGACGAGGGTACGGAACGGCATATCGGTGACGCCGGTCATCGGTGCCAGAACGACCGGGCAGTCGATCCGGACGGGGCCGATCTGGAGGGGCGCAAGCGGTCGCATATGTCTGCCTAAAAAACAGGCAGTGCCTAACCGATCCGCCATGGGCTGGCAAGGCGACGCCGCTTGCGCTAGCGGCCGCCGCATGAGCAACCCACCTCACATTGTGGCGCTGATCGTCGCTGCCGGATCCGGTTCGCGCGCCGGCGGCGATCGTCCAAAGCAGTTCGCGCCCTTGGCGGGTCGAGCGATGCTGCTGCACGCCTATGAAGCGTTCGTCTACCATCCGGCGATCGCCGATGTCGTGGTCGTCGTGGCGGAGGCGGACCGCGAGCACGCGGTGGCGCTGCTGGGCGAAGGTGCGAAGATCGTCGGTGGCGGCGTGACACGGCGGGAGTCGGTCGAACGCGGCCTCACCGCGACTGCCGCGACCGGGGCGACACAGATATTGGTTCACGACGCCGCGCGCCCGATCATACCCTCCGTGGTAATCGACCGCGTCATCGCGGCGCTGACGACGCATGACGGCGCGGTCCCGGTGCTGCCGACGGCCGACACGATGGCCCATGGCAACGTGCTGCTCGGCGATATCGTCCCCCGCGCCGGAATCGTTCGCGTGCAGACCCCGCAAGGTTTTCGTATTGATCGCCTCGCCGCCGCGCATGCAGCCTGGCCCGGGACTGAAGAAGCGACCGACGATGCACAGATGGTGCGGCGGCTTGGCGGCACTGTCGCGTTGGTGCAGGGCGATGCCATGCTCGATAAAGTGACCTATCCCGAAGATTTCGCCGCAGCGGAAGCCCGGTTGCCGCGCGAGACGCGTATGGCGACCGGTTTCGATGTCCACCGGCTGGAGGCCGGCGAGGAATTGTGGCTTGGCGGGGTGCTGATCCCGCACGACAAGGGCCTGTCCGGGCATAGCGACGCGGATGTCGCGCTTCATGCGCTGACCGACGCGCTGTTGGGCACTATCGCGGCGGGCGACATCGGTACGCATTTCCCGCCGAGCGATCCGCAATGGAAAGGCGCGGACTCCGCGCGGTTTCTGCGGCACGCCGCCGCGCTGATTGTCGATAAAGGCGGTCGGATCGACTTTGTGGACCTGACGATCATGTGCGAAGCGCCAAAGATCGGCCCGCACCGCGCCGCCATGGTGGCGCGCATCGCCGACCTGCTCGCATTGTCACCCGACCGGGTCAGCGTGAAGGCGACGACGACCGAGCGGCTCGGCTTTACCGGGCGCGGCGAAGGGATCGCGACGCAGGCCGCGGCGACGGT
>NZ_CAXTII010000084.1:0-11529 GCF_964244235.1 uncultured Sphingomonas sp. | reverse complement strand
GGGAGAGCGCGATACCGCTGCCGTCGAATTCGGCAAGAAAGGTCTCTATCGCCGCCATATCGGCCGCGCGGCCGATATGCAGCGATCCCAGCGGCTCGAGGAAACCGCCTGCGGTCAATGCCGCGCCCGATGCGGTCGTCAATGGTTGGACGCCGGGCCCGCCATAAGTTTCCGACCAGAAAGCGGCAGAGCGGCCGGTGGCATGCATCCCCGGCAGCGATTCGGATTCGAGCAGCAACACGCTCGCATGAGGGGCCAGAGCCGCCGCCAGCGTCGCACCCGCGATCCCCGCGCCGACGATCGCGATATCGTATTTCACGCGCGAGGTGCCCGCGCATCGAGAAACCGGTCGATCGCCGCCAGCGCGCAGTCGCGCACCCCGTCCGCCTCGCGCAGGATCTCGTGCGCCGATTCGCGACCGAAGCGCACGACCGTCGCATCGCGCATCCGCCGCGCGATCCGCTCCGCCGCGCGCGAATCGACCAGCGCGTCGCGGTCGGCCAGGAGCATCAGCACCGGGACCGCCATCGTCGCCAGTCGCGGATCGGCCGCGACCGCGGCAGTCGAGGCGAACGCCTCCGCCAGCCATGCCCAGCTCGGCGGTCCGAGCTTCAGTTCCGGACAGCAATCGAGCCAGAACTGCTCGTCGGCATAGCGCGCCGGATCGTGGGTCAGCAGCGCCTGGCGCGACAGCCGCGAACCGGGCCGCTCGCCCTCCTTCCATGCCGCTCGTGCCGGGTCGCCGCGTCCAGCAAACGCCCGCGCGACCCAGCCGCTCAGTGCCGTGCCGAGCGGTGCCGTCAGTCCCAGCATCGGCGCGACCAGCACCGCAGCCTGCGGATCGATTGCACCTTCGACCAGAGCGCGGTGGACGAGGTGCCCACCCAGGGAATGTCCGAGCACGACGCGTGGACCGGGCTCCGCAGCCCATTCCACCCAAAACGCCGTCAGATCGCGTACCGATATGGCGAAACCGGCGATGTGGCCGATTCGTGGATCGGGCCCATGCCGCCCCGACCCGCCCTGCCCGCGCCAGTCGAACGCCGTGACCGACCACCCGCGCGCCACGAAATGCGCGAACGTCTCGATATATTTCTCGATGAAATCGCCGCGACCGGTCTGAAACAGCAAACGGCCTCGCTCGCCGCCGCCCGGCCAGTCGAACCGGCGCAGTGGCCAACCATCGGGCGCGGTCCAGGTCGAAAGCTGCGCGCCGGCGGGAATCGCGCGGCGATTGGTGCGGGTGCGATCCATCGCGGGCACGGTTACGGTTTCATAAGCCCTCGCGTCTAGAACCATCCGTCATGCATGGGTTCGTTTCCGTCGTGGTGCCGTTTGTCGCACTGATCGCGCTGCTCTTGTGGGCAGGGCTGGAGGATATTCGCCGCCGCGAGATCGCGAACTGGAAGACGGGTACGATCGTCCTGCTCGCGCCGGTCTGGTGGTGGGCGAACGGCCTGTATCTGTGGCCCGACGTCGCGGCCCAGATCGGTCTGGCGATCGGCGTCTTCGCGATCTTCGCCGCCGCGTTCCACTTCGGCTGGATGGGCGGCGGCGACGTGAAACTGATCGCCGCGCTCGCGCTGTGGCTCCCGTTCGGCGGGTTCGTCGCGATGCTGGTCGCGATGTCGCTGGCGGGCGGCGCGATCACGCTGGCGATGATCGCCGAGCAGCGGCTGCGCCGCCGCGGGGGCCATATCGAGGTCCCGTACGGTGTCGCGATCGCGTTCTCGGCGATCGTCACGATCCGCGAACCGATCCTTAACCAATTATCGTGATGATTAACGTCGGTTTCACCCCCCGGCGTAGCCCGAAAGGCTGTTGAGAGATGGATAGTCGCAAGCTCGTACTCCTGATCGGCGCGTTGTTCGTCGCCGGGATTACCGCGTTCTTCGCGCGATCGATGATCGCAGGCAGTGCAACGCCCCGCGCGAACGCGGCGACGGCGGTCGCGATCGACGGCCCGGAAGTGCTGGTCGCGACCCGCGCATTGCCCGTCGGCACCATCCTCGACGCGACGGCATTGAAATTCCAGCCCTGGCCAAAGGAACTCGTCGATAACGCCTATTACCTTCGCGCCCGGACCGATCTCCATTCGTTGCAGGGCACCGTCGTCCGTAACGCCATCACTGCGGGTCAGCCGGTCACGCAGGGCGCGCTCGTGAAGCCGGGCGATCGCGGCTTTCTGGCCGCCGCACTCGGACCGGGCATGCGCGCGGTCACCTTCCCCGTGTCGACCCAGAGCGCGGTCGCAGGCTTCGTATTCCCGGGCGACCGCATCGATCTCGTGCTGACGCAGTCGGTATCGGGCGGCGGCGACGGCATGCCGCTGAAGGTTTCGGAGACGGTCCTGCGCAACCTGCGCGTGCTGGCGACCGATCAGCGTACCGACAATGCCGTCGGCGAAGACGGCAAGACCCAGGTCAAGACCTTCGGCACCGTCACCATCGAGGCGACCCCGAAGATCGCGGAGCAGATCGCCGTCGCGCAGACGGTCGGATCGCTGTCGCTGTCGCTCCGCTCGATCGCGGACAATTCATCGCAGCTGGAAGAGGCGATCGCCTCCGGCCGGATCAAGGTGCCGGCTGGCAGCGATCCCAAGGCGGAGCGGGCGATGCTGGCCCAGGTCGCCGGCCAGCCGCAGAGCGGTGCCAATTCGTTCGCAACCGGCGCCGACGTCTCGCGCTTCCAGCGCAGCACGGTGCCCGGCAAGGCCGAAAGCGCACCTAGCAGCACCAATCCGACCGCAGTCGCGGTTGTCAGCGGGCCGCAGGTTCGCGTGGCGCGCGGCAACACCGTCATCGCCACACCGATGGACGCAAAGGACAAGCTCGGTACCGGATCGCCGGTTTCCGCAACGACGCCGCAGCCAATGCCACAAGTTACGACCGCGTCGGTCGGGGGGAAGAACTGACATGACGATCCCAGCTTTCCTGCACCGGTCGCTGACCGCGGGCGTCGCGACAGCCCTGGTGGCCGGATCGTGCATCGCGGTCGCCGCACCGGTACGCAGTCGCACCGGCCATGCCGCGGGCGTTCGCCAATTGCCGCCGACGGCGGAGCGACCGACACGCAACGTCCTGCTGTCGATCGGCCAGGGCGAACTCATCAACCTGCCGGTCGCGGTGAGCGACATCTGGGTGTCCGCCCCCGACGTGGCCGACGTCTATGTCGACAATGCCCGCCGCATCCACCTGTTCGGCAAGGCATTCGGCGAGGCGACGGTTTTCGCGACCAGTGCAAGCGGTGCGGTCGTCTATTCCGCGAACGTCCGCGTCAGCCAGAACATCACGTCGGTCGACGCGATGCTGAAGGCGGCGATGCCGGATGCGAACATCAGGATCCTGAATGTCGGCCAGATGGCGGTGCTGACCGGCACCGTCGCCTCGCCCGCCGACTCGGTGCAGGCCCAGCAGCTGGTGGCGTCACTGCTCAACCCCGGCGTCGACGTGACGGCAGCCGGTGCGGCATTGAAGGTCGCGGTCATCAATCGATTGAAGACCGCAACGCCGCTGCAGGTGAACCTTCAAGTTCGTATTGCCGAAGTCAGCCGGTCGTTCGTGAAGAATATCGGCGTGAACATCACGAACCGGCAGAACGGCAACGGTGCGATCTTCGGGATCGCGTCGGGCCGGGGCGGTGGCAGCATCACGACGGTCGCCGGCACACCGCCCGCGCGCTCCGTCAACGGTGCACCCGTTGATGCGGTGGGCCTTCCGGTCAGTGTCAGCGCAACCGGTCTGTTGCCCGGTGCCACCCAGTATACGTTCCCCGGCAGCAGTACGGGGGCAGGTGCGGCGTTGGGCCTTGCAGGCCACGCTCTTGGCATGGACCTGCTTGGTTCACTCGATCTCGGCGAGACCGATGGCCAAGTCACGACGCTCGCGCAGCCAAACCTGACGGCGCTGTCGGGTGAGACCGCAAGCTTCCTCGCGGGCGGCGAAATCCCGATCCCCGTCAGCCAGGGCCTCGGCGCGGTATCGATCGAATACAAGCAATATGGTATCAGCCTGTCCTACACGCCGACGGTATTGTCCGATGGCCGCATCTCGCTTCGCGTCCGCCCGGAAGTGTCCCAATTGTCCTCTGCCGGTGCGGTCACGCTGAACGGTGTATCCATCCCCGGCTTGACGACGCGCCGGGCCGAAACGACGCTCGAACTGGGGTCCGGCGAGAGCATGGTCATCGGTGGCCTTATCTCGAACGACAACGCCAATTCGATCGACAAGGCACCCGGGCTCGGCGACGTGCCGGTGCTCGGCGCATTGTTCCGCTCGAACGCATGGAAGCGCAACGAGAGCGAGTTGATGATCGTCATCACGCCGTATCTCGTGAGGCCGGTGCAGAACCCGTCGGACATCGTCCTGCCGACCGACGGCAGCCGGGCACCGACCGACCTCGGCCGCGTGTTCAAGGGCGACCTTGGCGGCGGCGTCAGCGGGGCGAAGCGTCCCGTTCCGACGATGGCACCCAGCGCACCGCCGCTGGCGATCGGCGGGGCGCCACCCGCTTTGCCCGCGCCGTCACCCGAAATACTTCGTGATTCCGCCCCCAAGGCGGTCGTCCCCAAAAAGGGTCAGCCCGCCGCCATGCCGGGCTTCTCCGAATGATCCGCCGCAACCGCGCCCCCACCCGAGGATTCCGTTCCATGAAGATGCGCCTTGTCCCGCTCGGTTCGCTCGTCCCGGCATTGCTGCTGGGCGGCTGCATGGGTACCGAGAATCGCGGCCTCGAATCGGTCCACCAGGCCCTCGTGAGCCGCAGCGACTATGCGCTCGATCTCGCCACGGCGGGCGGCGGCCTGGCACCGGGCGAACAGCGCCGGCTGGTCGGCTGGATGGCGGCGCTTCACGTCGGCTATGGCGACCGCATCGCCATCGACGATGCCGGTATGCCGGCCGCGCGGGTGCACGAACAGGTCGGCACCGTCATCGCGGGCTATGGCCTGCTGCTGGGCGACGATGCGCCGATCAGCGCCGCGCCGATCGCACCGGGCACGGTGCGGATCGTCATCAGCCGGATGAAGGCGACCGTTCCCGGTTGCCCCGACTGGAGCCGCGACGAGGCGCATGAATTCAACAGCAACACCTCGTCCAACTATGGCTGCGCGACGAACGCCTCGCTGGCGGCGATGATCGCGCGACCGGAGGACCTGGTCCACGGCCGGTCGTCCGACGGGACGACCGATACGGCGGTATCGGGCAAGGCGATCACCGCGTTCCGCAAGGCGCTGCCGACCGGTGCGCAGGGAATGAAGACCGAAAGCACGGGAGGGAAATGAGATGAACGCTCCGTGGAAACCCGCCAGCGCGGCGCAACGCGATCCCTTCGTGGCCTATGTCTGCGACGACACCACCGCGGATACGGTGCGCCCGATCGCGACCGAACTCGGCTGGTCGCCGGACAAGATCTACAAGGGCGGCCTGCGCAACGCGATCCAGTCGCTGTCGGTCTCGGCAAGCCCGCTGATCCTGTTCGTCGACCTCGCCGAATCGGGTGATCCGCTCAACGACATCAACGCGTTGGCCGAAGTGTGCGAACCCGGTACGGTGGTGATCGCGTCGGGTCAGGTCAACGATGTGCGCCTGTACCGCGACCTCGTCGCCAGCGGCATTCAGGATTATCTGCTGAAGCCGCTTCACCCGGACATGCTGCGCGAGGCGTTCAGTCATGCGTATGCGATGCTCAACGCGCCGAAGGTGGCGGATGTCGCGGTCGACCGGCCGCACTGCGCGACCGCGGTCATCGGCGTGCGCGGCGGCGTCGGGGCGTCGACGGTCGCCACCTCGCTCGCCTGGCTGCTGTCGGACAAGCATGGCCGATCGACCGCCCTGCTCGACCTGGACGTGCATTTCGGCACCGGTGCGCTTGCACTCGACCTCGAACCGGGGCGCGGCCTGACCGACGCGATCGAAAACCCGAGCCGTATCGACGGATTGTTCATCGAACGCGCGATGGTGAAGGCATCGGAAAAGCTCGCGGTGCTGTCCGCCGAAGCCCCGATCAATGCGCCGATGATGACCGATGGTGCCGCTTTCTACCAATTGCAGGAGGAAATGCGCGCCGCGTTCGAATGCACCATCGTCGACCTGCCCCGCGGTATGCTGGTCCAGCATCCGCACCTGGTGAACGAGGTCCAGGTCGCGGTCATCGTGACCGAACTGACGCTTGCCGCGGCGCGCGACACCATCCGTATCCTGTCCTGGCTGAAAACGAATGCGCCGCAGACCGCGGTCATCCTCGTCGCCAACCGCCTGCATGCGAATGGCCAGCTGGAGATCAGCCGCAAGGATTTCGAAGGCTCGATCGAACGCAAGATCGATTTCGCGATAGCGTTCGATCAGAAGCTCGCCGCTCAGGCGGCGAAACTCGGCAAGCCGTTTGCCGAGGCCGGTAAGAATACCAAGACCGTGGCACCGCTCGTCGAGCTGGCGGAGGGTGTCGCTCTGGTATGTTCGGGCGACGGTGCCGGGCCAGCGGGCAAGCCGCGGGTCAAGGGCGGATCGCTGATGGGCAAGTTCGGCGACATCAAGTCGCTGATGGCGAAGAAACCTAAGAAGTGAGCCGCCCGCCGTTGCGGAAACGCGGCGGCGCGCCATCGTCGGGAAGGGATTGCGCGCGATGAACCCAATGCCGCTGCTGATGATCGCGATCGGCGCAACGGTCGTGCTCGGCATTATCGCGTTCGCCCTCGGCGGGCCGTCGCCGGCACGCGCCCAGACGCGCCGCATAAGCGCGATGCGCCTGCGCCATGTCGAGGGCGCGGTCGTCGAATCACAGATGCGACGGATCAGCAACAATCGCGATACCAAGATGGACCTCGCCTTTGGCCGTCTGCTGCCCAACCCGGCACTGCTGGCGAAGCGACTGGCGATGACCGGCAAGAACTGGACGGTCGGTGGTTACGGCATCGCGACGGGCGTCATCGCGCTGGTCGTGCTGGTCGCGATGAAGATTCTGGGCATGCCGATCCTCTTCGCCTTCTTTTTCGGGCTGTTCGTCGGCGTCGGCCTGCCGCATTTCGCCGTTGGCTACATGACCAAACGCCGGATCGGCAAATTCACCGCCAAATTCCCCGATGCCATCGAACTGCTCGTTCGCGGACTCCGCTCGGGTCTGCCGATCTCGGAAACGATCGGGGTCATCGGCCATGAAGTCGAAGGCCCGGTCGGGGAGGAGTTCCGCATGGTCTCCGACAAGATGAAGATCGGCAAGACCATGGACGCGGCGCTCCAGGACACCGCGGACCGGCTTGGCACCCCCGAATTCCAGTTCTTCGTCATCACGATCGCCATCCAGCGCGAAACCGGCGGCAATCTCGCGGAGACGCTGGCCAATCTGGCCAATGTGCTTCGCATGCGCGGCCAGATGAAGCTGAAGATCAAGGCGATGTCGTCCGAATCCAAGGCGTCCGCCTACATCATCGGCGCGCTGCCCTTCATCGTGTTCGTGATGATCTACATGATCAACGGCAGCTACATGCAAACCTTCTTCACCGATCAGCGGCTGATGGTCGGCGGCATCGGCGGGCTGGTCTGGATGGGGATCGGCGCATTCGTGATGGCCAAAATGATCAATTTCGAGATCTGACGGGGAACGGACGGCACCATGGGCGAGACGGGCGGACCGAAGATCCTGGGCATCGATGTCCTGTGGGTGGCGACGATGCTGTCGGGCGTCGCGGCCTTCGCGGTCATGTTCGCCATCTACACCGTCATGAGCGCCCGCGACCCGATGACGAAGCGGGTAAAGGCACTGAACGATCGGCGCGAACAGTTGAAGGCCGGCATCACCGCCTCCACCAAGCGTCGCGCCAAGCTGGTCCAGCGCAACGACACCGCCGACCGGATGCGCGGCATCCTGCAATCGATGAAGGTTCTCCAGGACAGCCAGGTCAAGGCCGTGCAGATCAAGCTGATGCAGGCGGGCATCCGGAAAAAGGAATGGGCGGTCGCGGTCATTTTCGGGCGACTGGTCCTGCCGATCGTGTTCGGCGGGCTGATGGTATATCTCGTCTACGGCACCGACATGTTCGCGACCTATACCCCGCTCAAGCAGTACGGGATCGTCGCGGTCAGCTTCATCCTGTCGTACAAGGCACCCGACATCTTCCTGAAGAACAAGATCACGAAGCGCACCGACGCCATCCGCAAGGGATTGCCCGACGCACTCGATCTTCTCGTGATCTGCGCCGAGGCGGGTCTGACCGTCGATGCCGCGTTTCAGCGCGTGTCGAGGGAACTGGGCCGCGCCTATCCCGAACTGGGCGACGAATTCACCCTGACCGCGATCGAACTGGGTTTCCTGACCGAACGCCGCGCCGCGTTCGAGAATCTCGCGATGCGCGTCAAGCTGGACGCGATCAAGGGCGTGGTGACGACGATGGTGCAGACCGAGAAATACGGCACGCCCCTCGCGTCGGCATTGCGGGTCCTGTCCGCCGAATTCCGCAACGAACGCATGATGCGCGCCGAGGAAAAGGCGGCACGGCTGCCCGCGATCATGACGGTGCCGCTCATCCTGTTCATCCTGCCCGTTCTGTTCGTCGTCATCCTGGGGCCGGCGGCCTGTTCGATCAGCGACGCGTTCAAGGGCGGGGTCGGCCACTCGTAACGCAACCGGACTCGCCGTCGGTCGTTGTGCATCCGTAACAGGAGGCATTTTCGATGATGGCATTCACGGCGACGCAGTTCGCGATCCTGGCGCTGGTCCTGGTCGCGGGATGGTTTCTCGGGCTGGCGAGCCACCCCGGCGGGCGGAAATGGCGGGATCGGTACGCCGCGGAACGCGACGCCCATGCCACCAGCCGCAAGGATGCCGAGGCCAGGATCGCCACCGAGAAATCGCGCCAGATCGAACTGGAACGGGAGAACGCCCGGCTTCGCGGCGCGGCGCCCGTCACCGCGCAGACCATTGCGCCGCGGACCGTGGCACCGGGGGCGCGTCCGGTGGCGCGACCGGCCTATCCGGCGGGCGAGCGCCGCGGCTGGTTCGAGTTCGGGCCGCGGACGGCGGTCTGACCGAACGTCGCCCCGGCCTTGCGCCGGGGTCCATCAAGCCGCTTCCGACGAGGCTTGAAGCTGAAAGCGCATCGCTCTGGGTACGATGGACCCCGGCGCAAGGCCGGGGTGACGGAGCGTCGGACGGCGCCACCCCATTCCAACTACCCCGCCTTCAACGCCGCCTGCGCCGCGGCGAGGCGTGCAATCGGCACGCGGTAGGGCGATGCGCTGACGTAATCGAGGCCGACGCTTTCGCAGAAATCGATCGACGCCGGGTCGCCACCATGTTCGCCGCAGATGCCGAGCTTGATGTCGGGCCGCGTCGCCCTTCCGCGGTCGGCAGCGAGCTTCACGAGCTCGCCGACTCCTTCGACGTCGATGCTGACGAACGGGTCCTTCGCGTAGATGCCCTGCTCGACATAGACGCCGAGGAACCGTGCGGCATCGTCGCGGCTGACACCAAGCGTCGTCTGCGTCAAGTCGTTGGTGCCGAACGAGAAAAACTCGCCCACTTCCGCAATCTCGCCCGCCCGCAAAGCAGCCCGGGGAAGCTCGATCATCGTGCCGACAAGATACTCGATCGTCGTCCCGCGTTCGGCGAACACAGCCTTCGCCGCCTTGTCGACCACCGCCTTCATCAGTTCCAGTTCGCGCCTGGTCGCGACCAGCGGGATCATGATCTCCGGGATCGGCGCCGCCCCGGATTTCGCGGCGACGTCGATCGCCGCCTCGAAGATCGCGCGCGCCTGGATCTCGTAGATTTCCGGATAGGTGACCCCCAGCCGACAGCCGCGATGCCCGAGCATCGGGTTGAACTCGTGCAGTTCGGCGGCGCGGCGCTTCAATATCTCGACGTCGACCCCCGCCGCCTTCGCGACATCGGCGAACTCCGCTTCTTCATGCGGCAGGAATTCGTGCAGCGGCGGATCGAGCAGGCGGATCGTCACCGGCAAGCCGGCCATGACTTCGAAGATCGCCGCGAAGTCCGCGCGCTGTTCGGGCAGCAGCTTGGCGAGCGCCGCGCGCCGTCCGCCCTCGTCCTCGGCCAGGATCATCTGGCGCACCGCGGTGATCCGCGATCCTTCGAAGAACATATGCTCGGTCCGGCACAGTCCGACGCCCTCCGCGCCGAAATCGCGCGCGGTCCGGCAGTCGTGCGGCGTCTCCGCATTGGCGCGGACCTTCAGCCGGCGGACCTCGTCGGCCCAGCCCATCAACGTCCCGAAATCGCCCGACAATTCGGGCTGCACCGTCGGCACCGACCCCGCCATGACCTCACCGGTCGTGCCGTCGATGGTGAGCGTGTCGCCCTCGCGCACCTCGCGCCCGGCGACGCGCATGATCTTCGCCTTCGCGTCGATCGAAACGCTGCCCGCGCCGGAAACGCAGGGTCGACCCATGCCGCGCGCCACCACCGCGGCGTGGCTGGTCATCCCGCCGCGCGCGGTCAGGATGCCCTTCGCGGCGTGCATGCCGTGAATATCCTCGGGACTGGTCTCGGTCCGGATCAGGATCACCGAATCCCCCGCCGCCGCGCGCTTCTCCGCGGTATCCGCATCGAACACCGCCGCGCCGGAGGCCGCCCCCGGCGAGGCGGGCAGGCCTTTGGCGATCACGTCGCGCGTCGCCTTGGGGTCGAGGGTGGGGTGCAACAGCTGGTCGAGCGCCATCGGATCGACCCGCAGGATCGCCTCGTCGCGGGTGATCAACCCCTCGTCCGCCATGTCGACCGCGATCTTGAGCGCCGCCTTCGCGGTGCGCTTGCCCGAGCGCGTCTGAAGCATCCACAGCTTCGCGCGTTCCACCGTGAATTCGATGTCCTGCATGTCGCGGTAATGCGTCTCGAGCCGGTCGAACACCGCGGCAAGTTCGGCGTACACCGCGGGCATCGCCTCCTCCATCGACGCCGCCTTCGCACCCGCGTCCTCGCGCGCTTTCAGCGTCAGATATTGCGGGGTGCGGATGCCGGCGACGACGTCCTCGCCCTGCGCATTGATCAGGAATTCGCCGTAATAGGCGCGGTCGCCCTTCGACGGATCGCGGGTGAAGGCGACGCCTGTCGCGGAGGTTTCGCCCATATTGCCGAAGACCATCGCCTGGACATTGACCGCGGTGCCCCAATTGGCCGGGATGTCGTTCAACCGGCGATAGACCTTCGCGCGCTCCGACTGCCACGACCCGAACACCGCGCCGACCGCGCCCCATAGCTGATCGTGCACGTCCTGCGGGAAGGGCTTGCCCCATTCCGCCTGGACCAGGCCCTTATATTCGGCGACCAGCGCCTTCAGGTCGTCCGCGGAAAGTTCGGTATCGAGCGCGAAGCCGCGATCCTCCTTCGCGACCTCCAGCGCCTCCTCGAACGCGCCGTGATCGAGTTCCAGCACGACATCGGCATACATCTGGATGAAGCGGCGATAGCTGTCCCAGGCGAAGCGCGCATCGCCTGACGCGGCGACCAGCCCCTCGACCGTGTCGTCGTTCAGCCCGAGGTTGAGGACGGTGTCCATCATCCCCGGCATCGACACCC
>NZ_CAXTII010000083.1:0-11600 GCF_964244235.1 uncultured Sphingomonas sp. | reverse complement strand
GCGAGCCCGACCGCCCAGATCGGCAGCGACACCAGGATGACGCGCCGGCCGCCATAGCGATCGGTCAGCCACCCCTGGATGGGCGCGAGCAGCATGATCGCCAGGGAACTGATCGATCCGCCGAGCGCAATTTGCGAGACCGGCCATCCGAATTCGGCATGAAGCGCGGGTAGGAACACGCCGAAGCACAGGATGATAATCGCGCTCGGCCCCAGCGCCAAGGCGAACATCGAGGCGCCCACCGTGCGCCAGCCGCCTGTGCCGCCGTCGTCACGCCGCGGCACGGCGGCGGTCTTCGCCGCCAATATCGTCGCCATGCATCCTCCGAATCGGTCTTTTCGATCATGATCGATATCTCAAACACCTTCAGTACACAACCTATACTGATCGGGCTAGTCTCGTATTTACCGGCAAGGGCGGACCGCCAGGGTGGCGCGCGACAGGCACACCAACCGCCCGTCCGAGTCGTGGATCCGGATCGTCCAGACTTGCGTGCTCCGCCCCATTGCCTCGACCGTTGCCGTGGCCCGCACGAAGCCGTTGCGGACCGCCCGGACGTGATTGGCATTGATCTCCATGCCGACGACATAGTGCTCCGCCGGGTCGAGCGTCAGCGTGCCCGCGACCGAGCTGGCCGTCTCGGCAAGTACCACCGATGCCCCGCCATGGAGCAATCCGAACGGCTGGTGCGTCCGCGCAGCTACCGGCATCTCGGCGGTGAGCCAGTCCTCTCCATACGCGACGAATCGGATGTCCAGAAAGCCGTTGAGGCAATCCGCTCCCAGTGCAGTCACCGCTGCGAGATCGATGGCGCCGCCATGCCAGATGTTCATGCGATCAGGTCCGTGTGGTGCTCAGGCATAGCCGCCCGTCTCGACCAGCCCGCTCATGAGTTCGACGGCGCGCGGCGACGGAGCGCCCGTGCCCCAGACATTGCCGTTGGCGGGTGTCCGCGCCCACTGCGCGGGTCGCCAGGCTTGGGGATCGGTGATCTGCAGCACGTCGCAGGTGAACTCGGGCACGAATTGGTCGGGATCCTGATAATAGCAGAAGACATTGCCGCCCGGGCCATGCCGCCCCGGTCCCCAGACGGGGATATGGCCCAATTGCTGCATCCGGCCGAAGCAGCGCATGAGGGAATCGATGTCGCCGCAATCCATCGCGAAATGATTGAGGCCAGCGGTCTCGCCGGGCGAAATGCCGATGCAATGATGCTGCGGCTGATCGCAGCGCAGGAACGTAAGAAGCTCGCGTTCGTAGGCGTCCGACACGGTGAAGCCGAGGATGTCCGTATAGAAGGCGACGAGCGCGGGCGCGTCGAGCGAGTTGAGGACGATATGGCTGAGGAACAGCGGGCGATCCTTAGCGGAGTGGACCTGGGGGCATTCGGGTCTCGCTACGAAGCGGAGCATGGTGCCGTCCGGGTCCCGGATGGCGAAGCCATATCCGTCGCGTTCAGCTCCAGGTGACTCGACGAGATCGACCCCGCTGCGCGCGAGAGCGGAGGCAGACGTATCCACGTCGGCAGCCGACCGCATCGCGAACAGCAAGCTGCCGAGGCCCCGAAGCTCGGCCTGACGCAGCCGCAGGTGCGGCAGCCCATCCGCATCGCCGCGCAGGGCGACACTCTGCTCCGATACCTCCAGTGGCGTCAGTCCGAAGGCCGAGGTGTAGAAATCGGTCATTGCCGGGAGACGGGTCGTGTCCAGCGTGATGCCGATGAGCGATATGATCGGTTGCATGTGTGTTTCCAGATTAGCCTGTACCTATCAGTGTATCATGATGCGAGGATTTCGAACAGGCCCGCGGCGCCCATCCCGCCCCCGATACACATCGTCACCACACCGTACCGCGCGCCGCGGCGACGGCCTTCGATCAGGAGGTGGCCGGTCATGCGCGCGCCGGACATGCCATAGGGATGGCCGATCGCGATCGCGCCGCCATCGACATTGATGCGGTCGGGATCGATGCCGAGCCGATCGCGGCAATAGACGGTCTGCACCGCAAACGCCTCATTCAGTTCCCACAGGTCGATATCCTCGACGGCCAGGCCGTGCCGGGCAAGCAGTTTGGGAACCGCCAATACCGGGCCGATGCCCATTTCGTCGGGCTCACAGCCGGCGATCGCAAATCCTCGAAAGACGCCAAGCGGCTGGATACCGCGCCGCTTCGCCGCCCCGGCCTCCATCACCACGCACGCGCTGGCACCGTCGGACAATTGGCTGGCGTTGCCCGCCGTGATCGAACCGGTCACGCCGGTTACGGCGTCGAGTGCCGCAAGGCCATTGATCGTGGTTCCGGGGCGATTGCCTTCGTCCTTGTGCAATGTGACGTCTTCATAAGTAGACCCAGGCGCGTCGGTTGCCGGCATTTCCTTGCGCGACTGCAGCGGCACGATCTCGCCGTCGAACCGCCCGGCAGTCTGAGCGGCAGCCGTCCGCTGCTGACTGGCGAGGGCGTACGCATCCTGCATTTCGCGCGAAATGCCGTATCGATCGGCGACGATCTGCGCTGTCGCGATCATCGGCATGTAGATCGCCGGAGCGACCGCCTCGAGTGCGCGCGACTTGCGGCGGAACTCGTTGGTATGCGCATTCTGCGCGAGCGAGATCGATTCGAGGCCGCCGGCAACGAACACCTCGCCCTCGCCAGCCAGGATGCGCTGCGCCGCCACCGCGATCGCCTGCAGGCCCGAGGCGCACATCCGACTGACGGTCAGCCCCGGCACCGACGCGGGCAGCCCCGCCGCCAGCGCCGACTGGCGCGCGATGTTGCCGCCGGTGGCACCCTCGGGCCGCCCGCAGCCCAGCACGACATCCTCGACCTCCGCGCCATCAACCCCAGCGCGGACCAGCGCATGGCGGACCACATGCCCGCCGAGCAGGCTGCCATGCGTGTCGTTGAACGCGCCGCGATAGGCGCGGCCGATCGGGGTCCGCGCGGTCGACACGATCACCGCCTCGCGCATCGTCACAGCCCCAGCACGCGCTCGGCGGCGCCGTGGAAAAAGCTCTCGAGGAACTCGTCCCTGAAGCCGAGTTCGTTCCATTCCTTCAGGAGGCGCGGATAGGGGATGCTCGGATAGTCGCTGCCGAACATCATCTTGTCGCGCAGGCGCCCGCGCATGTCGCGGATGATCTGCTCGGGCAGATATTTCGGCCCCCAGCCCGACATCTCCCAATAGACGTTGGCCTTGTGCAACGCGACCACCGTCGTCTCGTCGATCCACGGATAGCCGGGATGCGCCATGACGATGGTGAGATCGGGCATGTCGGCGGCGAGCGCGTCGATCGCGGCGGGGTGCGCGTGGCGCGTCTTTGCGCCCATGCCGCCCGGCATGCCCGCGCCCATGCCGGTCATGCCGACGTCGATCATCACCGGCACCTTGAGCGCGCTGATCTCCTCGAACAAAGGATAGAAGCGCGTATCGTCGACGCTGAAATGCTGCATGATCGGGTGGAAGTGAAAGCCGATCATGCCGAGATCGCGGACGGCGTACTTCGCCTCGTCGATCGCGAGCTGCCCCATCGTCGGCTCGACCGCGCCCCATGCGCCGATCATGCAATCGTGGCGGTCGCGCATGCCGGCGACATAGTCGTTCGAGCAGGGCGGCGTGGCGATGGTGGTGGAAAGATCGAGCGCGACGAGACACGCCTCGATGCCGTTGTCGCGAAACTCGGCGGCGACCTCGTCCTCCTCCTTCCACGTCCAGTCGCGCTTCCAATATTTGGCGAGCGCATCGACATAGGGACCCTGACAGTCGATCCAGGTCCTGGTGTTGGGATAGCAATGCAGGTCGATGATGCGCATCGTGATCTCCTATTGTCCGGCCCAGCGCGGGGGCCGCTTCTCGGCAAAGGCGCGGGGCCCTTCGATCGAATCGCTGCTCGCCTTGCGCCGTTCCTCGGCTTCGTAGGTCGCGGCCATCGCCTCGGGGAGCGGCTGGCCGAGCCCGGTCATGGCCGCTTGCCTGATCGCGCGGATCGCCAGCGGCGCGCAGGCGAGGATGTCCGCCGTCCACCCGGCCACCGCCGCGTCGAGCCGGTCGAGCGGCACCACTTCGTTGACGAGCCCGAGATCGTATGCGCGCGCCGCGCTCATGTCGCGGCCGGTGAGCAGATAGCCCATCGCGGTCTTGAGCGGCAGCTGGCGCGGCAGCCGGTGGACGCCGCCGGCGAACGGGATCAGCCCGCGCTTCGGCTCGGGCACGGCGAAGCAGGCGGTATCGGCGGCGACGATGATGTCGCACGCCAGCGCCAGCTCGAAGCCGCCGCCGAGCGCGACGCCGGCGACGCGGGCGATGATCGGCTTGGGATAATCGAAGCGATCGGTCAGCCGCGTGATGCGCCGCCAGCGGGCGTCGATCTCCGGGTTCGCGTCCGCCGCCAGCTCCTTCAGGTCGCGGCCGGCGGAAAAGGCCTTGTCGCCCGCGCCCGTCAGCACGACGACGCGGATCGTATCGTCGGCGGCGATCCGGTCGAGCGCCTCGCTGAGCGCGAGATGCGCGTGGCTGTCCATCGCGTTCATCCGTTCGGGGCGGTTGATCGTTATCGTGGCGACGCCGCCCGCGCTTTCGACCAGGATGGGCTCGGCCATCGTCAGCGCGCCGCGATCGTGGCCTGGAGGCGCTGGACGAGCTCGATGAACGGCGGCTCGTGGAGCGACCGCAGCTGCTCGCCCGCCTCGTGATCGAACGCCGTCCGGTGGTCGGCCCGCGCGGCCAGGCGGAGCGAGGCCTTGGTCCGGATCAGCAGATCGCGCGGCAGCGCCTCGCTCCGGCCCGCCAGCGCCACGGCGGCCTCGATCAGGCCGTCGGCAGGCACGACCCGCTGGACCAGGCCGATCTCCCGCGCCTCCTCGGCGCGCACCGGGCAGGCCAGCAGCAGCAGCCGCGCCGCCTCCGCCCAGCCGACCGCGCGCAACAGCATCCAGCCATGCCCGCCGCCGGGATGCAGCCCGATCTTCAGGAAGCGCGTGTCGAACAGCGCGTCCGCACCGGCGATCCGCATGTCGCAGGCCAGCGCCAGATTCAGCCCGGCGCCGATCGCCGCGCCGTTGACCGCCGCGATCGTCGGCAGGCCGCTGTCGGCGACGTCCATAAACGATTGGTAGACGGCGTGGAGCGCGTCGGTCGCGCCGTTCGCGGCGGCCTGGAGATCGTCGAGATCGGCGCCCGCGCAGAACGCCGGCGCCGCGCCGGTGATGACGATCGCCTTGACCGCGTCGTCGGCATTGGCCGCCGCCACCGCCGCGCTGAGCTCCCGGCACAGCTCGGGCGACAGGATGTTGCGGCGCTTCGGGTCGTCGAGCGTCAGGACGGCCACGGCGCCCTCGTGGCGGACGCGCAGCAGGCTCATGCGCCGGCGCCCATGCGCTGCGCGACGATCGCCACCAGATCTTTCTTGGAGACCTTGCCGAAGCTGCTCAGCGGAAAGCTGTCGAACGGCTCGATCCGCTCGGGATATTTATACTTGGCGAGTTCGAACTGGTCGAGGAAACCGGCCAGTTCGGGCACCGTCAGCGCCTGCCCGCCGCGCAGCACCACGCACGCGCAATTCTTCTCCCCCAGCACCGGATCGGGCATCGGTACGCAGGCGACATTCTCGACCGCCGGGTGGCGCAGGATCAATTCCTCGATCTCCTCGGCGCTGATCTTCTCGGCGCCGCGATTGATCAAGTCCTTCTTGCGGCCCTCGACCATGTAGTTGCCGGACGGATGCTGCCGCATCAGATCGCCCGAACGATAGAAGCCGTCGGGGGTGAAGGCGCGGGCATTGTGCTCGGGGGCCTGGTAATAGCCGCGCAGCGTATAGGGGCCGCGGCAGCACAACTCGCCGAGTTCGCCGAACGCGACCGGCCGGTCGTCCTCGCCGAGCAGCATGATCTCGTCGTCGGGGCAGATCTGGCGGCCGACCGTCTCCATCCGGACATCGGCGGGATCGTCGAGCCGGACGAACATCAGCAGCCCCTCCGCCATGCCGAAATTCTCCTGGACGGTGACGCTCTGGAACACGCTCGCGGTGCGCCGCCGCACCTCCGGCTGGAGCCGTTGCCCGCCGCTCTGGATGACCTTGACCGACGACAGATCGTGCTGCCCGGCGAGCTTGCTCTCGGTCCAGCGGATCAGCAGCGCGGGCACCGCATGGATATGGGTGACCCGGTGGCGCTCGATCAGCGGAAACACCTCCTCGGGGCTGGCGGCGGTATGCAGCACGGTCGCCGCGCCGGACAGCAGGAAGCCCTGCAGGCCCGGACAGGCGAGCGGCAGATTATGCCCGATCGGCAGCACGTCGAGCAGCACGCTCTCCTGGTCGATCGCGCAGACCGAGGCGGCCATCTCGCTGTTATAGGCATAATCATTGTGGGTGCGCGGGATCAGCTTGGGGATGCCGGTGGTGCCGCCCGAGAGCAGGAACAGCGCCGGATCGACCGGATCGATCGCGATCGCGTCGATATCGGCGGCGGGCCGCGTCGCCGGGCGATCGATCAGATCGGTCAGCGAGACGAAGCCTTCAGGCGCGGTGCCGAGGACGATGCCGTGCTTCAGGTGCGGCGCGCCGGCGCGGATCCGATCGACCATCGCGGTGAAGCTGAAATCGCGGTGCGCGTCGGGGGTGACCGTCGCCACGGCTTCCGCCGTCTCGACGAAGAAGCTGATCTCGCGGAAGCGATGCGGCGGCAGCGCCAGCACCGGGATCGCGCCGATCTTCTGCAGGGCGAAGTGGAGATAGGCGAATTCGATGACGTTCGGCATCTGCACGACCAGCCTATCGCGCGGGGCGATGCCGAGATCGAGCAGGTTGAGCGCGAGGTTGGTCGATCGATCGTCGAGCTCGCGGAACGTGACCGACCGGGTGGCGTCGATCAGCGCGGTGCGATCGGCGAAGCGGCCGCACCAGTCCTTGAACACGTCGCGGAGCGGCCGGTCGCGCCAATAGCCCTTGGCCCGGTAACGCTCGGCGAACTCCGCCGGAAAGGGAACGACGCCATCCATCTGGTCTTCTCCGGTCTCTAGCTGACGAAACTGTAACCGCCGTCGATCACGACGGTCTGACCACTGGTGAACATGAGCTGCGTTGCCAGCGTCAGCACCGCCGCGCCGACATCCTCGACGCGGGCGTTGCGCTTGAGCGGGGTCGCCTTGGCGCGCCGCTCCATGAGCCGCTCGTAATTGTCGCCGAGTGTGCGCTCCATCCAGTCCCCCTCGAGCCAGCCGGGCGCGACCGCATTGACCCGGATCGTCGGGCCGAGCGCGCCGGCAAGCGTACGCGTCATCGAGATGATCGCCGCCTTGCTCGACGAATAGGGCAAAGGTTGCGGTCCGGGGCGCAGGCCGACGATGCTGGCGGTGTTGACGATGCAGGCCTGGGGCATCGCCTTCAGCAGTCGCGTCGCGTGCTTGACGACGAGGAAGGTACCGCGGACGTTGACCGCGAACACGCGGTCGAAATCCTCGACCGCCATCGTGTCGAACTTGTTGGGGGGAACGTCGCTGGTGACGCCGGCATTGTTGACGAGCAGGTCGAGCCGGCCGCCGAACGCACGCTCGACCTCGGCGATCATCGCGATCACGGCGGCTTCCTCGCTGACGTCGGCGCGGATCAGCACGGTTGCTGCGCCCTCCGCCTCCGCCAGGCGCACGGTCTCGCGCGCCGCATCCTCGCTGCGGCTGTAATTTACCGCGACATCGTAACCGCCCCGCGCCAGGCTCGTGACGATCGCCCGCCCGATCCCGGTCGCCGCGCCCGTCACGAGCGCGACCGGCCTGTTCTCCTCCACCATCCGCTCCATTCCACTGTTTTCGATCACGATCGAAAATCAGAAACGAAGTTGCTTGTCAAGCGATACGGTACCGTGTCGTTGAGAGTGACGCGCCCGTGACCGTTGCCCGTAGCCGCAAACGATGCGACAGCGGATGAGCAATGGGAGATCGACATATGCCAAAGAAGGCAGCGGCCGAGGAGGAGCCGGGGGCAGAGCCGCCGGCGCCGCCGAAACGGCGGACGAGCCGCATCTATGTGCGCAAGACCGACATCGTGCTTACTGCCGCGGAGCGGGTGTTTCTGCGCGCGGGCTTCGCGGCGACGAGCATGGACGACGTCGCGGACGAAGCGGGTGTCTCCAAGCGTACCGTATACAGCAATTTCGGCAGCAAGGAGCGGCTCTTCGCCGAGGTTGTGGGCAAGCGATGCGCATCGGTCGTGCCTGATCCGGCGACGTTCGCGGCCGCGCTCGGCCAGCCTGTGGACGAGGGCTTGCGCCTGTTGGCGGTCGCTTTCCTGAAGGGCATCTTCCATCCCGCGCAGGTCGAGCTCTACCAGACGGTTGTCGCTGCCGTGCGGCGCCGGCCGGAGGTCGGCAGGATCATGTATGAAGGGCCGATCACGCAGTCGCAGCGCCTCTTCGCCGATTATCTACGCGTGCAGGCAGAGGCGGGCAAGCTGGCGCTGGACGATGTGGAGCTGGCCGCGTCGCAGTTGATCGCGCTGTTGAAGACCAACATCCACATGAAGCTGCTGTTCGGGCAGCCGGTGCGGATCGGGCCGAAGCTTATCGACTCGAGCGCGCGCGCCAGCGTCGAGCTGTTCCTACACGGCGCGCTGCCCCGCCGCTGAACGGCACTGTCCCGATCAGATGCCCAAAGCCCGCATCGGCAATGCCATCAGCCGGCGAAGTTCTGCGAGTCCGCGTGCCATGTCATGGGGCTGATCCGCTGCCCACTGTCTGACCGAAGAAGTATAGATTGCGAACAAAGTATCTGCCGCGGCCTCGACGTCCGTATCCCGGCAGACGCGGCGCGCCTGCATCATTGCAGCGATCCAGGCCGCGAGTTCGGTTCGCGCCTGGACGCGCCGCTTAAGGATGGTTTCCAGATGCGGATTGGCCGAATAGAATTCCAGTTGCTGCAGCGCGTGCCGACTCAGCGTTGGCACGGTTGCCCAGAAAGCGTAAAGGTGGCCCAGACCTGCCACCAGCTGATCGAGCAACGGTGCGTCGCCATCGACGTCCTCGAACAACGGCGGCAGCATCTTCAATTGCTCCACGAAGATCATCGCCAGCAGCCCCGACTTGTCGGTCGCGTAGGCGAAGACCGTCCCGAAGCCGACCTGCGCCACCTCGGCGATCTCGCGCAAAGTCGTGGCGTCGTATCCCTTTTCGACGAAAAGCCGCCGCGCGGCGTTGCGAATCGCCACCTCCTTGGCCTGCTTGTTTTGCTCGCGACGGCCGGGCGGCGCGGAAAGGGCCGCGTCTGGAACGATCGTGGCAATGCTCATCCAAGCTCCCTCATGCCGAATGATCGCCTCCGGCTCATGCGGCAGGCGGTATCGACGCGATCCAGTGCTCGGCGCGCTCGGCCGGCGCAAGCGCGTCCGCATAGACGTTCATGATGGCCTGGAATATGGCGGGATGCCCCTTGACCCCGGGTACTGAATATTCGGTCGGGTTGTAATCGTCGTGCGTGCTCTGCCAGTCCGCCGCGCTGGTCCACCGGGCGACGTTGATGAACTGGAACGTCTGGTTGCCCGTGCCGGTATTGCGATGAAGGTGGGTCTCGATGAAGCCTGGCTTCGTCTTGAACACCTCGGTCGTGAGCGTCCATTCGCGCAGGAAGTCCTCCTCCCGCTCCTTCGGCACCAGGAAAACGTTCATCAACGTCACGGCCATCATGCTCACCTTTCCGACGATTTTGCAACGCAGCATCTAAACCATCGGAGAGGTCCGGGCAATAACACTCTACTGACAAGTTTACACTAATCTGCGTCGGCAGCCGTGCCGTGACAACCATGGACGGCCGGAGCCGGGCATCGCATGGTTGTCACCGCACGGGCGCCTCGGCATAAGGCCGAGCTAAGCACGCGGCGTTGGCTTGCGAGCCAAAGTTGCGCGGGATTTTAAGAGTGAAGCGAAATCGGACAATCGCGCGGCGGCGGCCGGAAACGGCGGAGCCGGCGGCGGCGTCCGCAGAAGGTCCAAGGTTCGGCTGGTATATCCGGCGCATCTGGCGGCTGATACAGCGATCGCTCGAGCTGCGGCTGGCCGATGTCGGCTTGTCGGTGCCTCAATACATGATCCTGCGTGAACTGTGGTCCAATGACGGGATGACGCAGCGAGACATGGCCGCGCGTATCGGCATAAGCGCCGCAAGCGTCGTCCCGATCATCGATAGCCTGCAGAACCTGGGTTTCGTCGAGCGGGTGCCGAACCGCGAGGATCGGCGAAAGATCAATATCGTCCTGACGGCGCTGGGCCGTAGCTCGGAGGAGATGCTGGGCCCGATCGGCCATGCGGTAGGCGACGTCGCCTTGCACAATCTTGGGACGATCAGCCGCGACGAATTCTATGGCTACCTCGACCGTATCATCGTCGAGCTTGAGAATGATCAGGGAGCCACTGGATAGGTCAAACCCCCGTCGCGTCGGCGGGTCGGTCCCGCAACAGCAGCACGCACGACAAAACGACCACGGGCGGGATGCACATGACATAGAAGAGCGCCACCCGATCCAGCCCTAAATACAGGAGAAAACCGGCGACCAACGGGCCGAGGATGGCCCCAAGGCGTGAGCTGATATAAGTCAGGCTGCCCATCGCAACCTGCAGCTGGGAGGGGTAGCGGGTCGCGACGATTGCGGTCGTCCCGACTTGCGATCCAACGCCGAAAAGCCCGGCGAGCACCAGCACCGGATCGATCAGGTTCCCGAGCAGATGCGTCTGTCCAAGCAGCGCCACCATAGGAATAGCGCAGGCGTAACCGAATGCCGTGACCCGGATTACGCCCCACCTGTCCATCAGATAGCCGAACGTGAGAATCGCGCCGATCGCGCCGGCATTGAGATAGGCGCCTCTGATCGATGCCTCGCGCTCCGACGATCCGGCGCCGCGCAGCAACGCCGGAACCCATTGCGTGAGGAAATAGCCGAGCACCGCGCCGAACAGGATGGCGACCAGGACCGGAATCGTCGATCGGGCATATCCGCCGCGAACGAGTTCCCTGAAGGGCGCCCGTATGAACCGCGGCATTGCGCGGGAGGGAAGTTCGCCGGTGGCGACCGCTACCCCGCTGCGCCGCAACGTCTCGACGATGCGATCGTCGCCCACTCCCCGCCGGACGAGCGAGGACACCGACTCCCGCACGTTGAACCATATGATGGGAGCAATCACCAACGGCATGATGGCGCCGACCAGGAACGTCGCGCGCCATCCGAATTCGGGGGCAAGGCTCGCTGTCGTCAGGCCCGCCAGAATGCCGCCAAAAGGAATACCGCCGATGACGAAGGCGATCGAGCGTGCCCGTATGCTCAGCGGGATCGACTCCGCGATGGTGGCGAGCGTGAGCGGTATCGCCGCTCCAAGCCCAATTCCGGTCAGCAGCCTACAAACCAGCAATTCGGTGGTGTTTCCTGCGAATATCGTCGCGGCTGATCCGGCCGCGAACCAGAGTAAGCAAGCTGCAAGAAGCGAGCGACGGCTCACGCGTTTCCCGAGCGCGCTGGTCGCCGCGGCGCCCAATATTGCTCCAACCAGCGACGCGCTGAAAATGATGCCTAGCAACGCCGGATTGACCGACCACTCACGCTTAATGAACGGAGCCGCGAAGCTCA
>NZ_CAXTII010000082.1:0-11808 GCF_964244235.1 uncultured Sphingomonas sp. | reverse complement strand
TTGTACACGCGCGAGGCGATCGCGCAGGCGGCCGAGGTCGGGCTGGACCTGGTCGAGGTATCGCCCAACGCCGATCCGCCCGTCGCCAAGTTCCTAGACGTCGGCAAGTTCAAATACGAGGCGCAGAAAAAGGCGAACCTCGCGCGCAAGTCGCAGAAGACGCAGGAGATCAAGGAGATCAAGATGCGTCCGAACATCGACGACCATGATTATGATACCAAGATGAAGAAGGTGAACGACTTCATCGGCGAAGGCGACAAGGTGAAGATCACGCTTCGCTTCCGCGGTCGCGAATTGTCGCATGGCCAGCTTGGCATGAACCTTCTGAAGCGCGTGCAGGACGACGTCGCGGAGGTCGCGAAGATCGAGGCCTATCCGCGCATGGAAGGTCGCCAGATGCTGATGGTGCTGGCGCCGAAGTGAGACTCGCCGCAGGAAAATAGCTACGGCTATTTTCCGACTTGAGGCGAGTCCGGCCGGCGGGCTGAAAGCCCGACCGACGGCGCCAATGCACTTCGCACCGCTGCCCCCTACGCCGCCATATCGATCGCCGTCCCCCCGGCCGCCGCCAGCAACCGGCGTTCCAGCGTCTTCAGCCGGGTGGGTGCGTCGATGCGGTCGCCGGTCAGGTCGGTCAGGTAGAAGGTATCGACCGCGCGTTCGCCGTATGTTGCGACATGCGCCGAATGGATCATGACCTTCGACTGGAAGAACGCGTTCGCCAGCTGGTTGAGCAGCGCCGGCCGGTCGCGCGCGTTGACCTCCACCACCGTGAAACGGTTCGACGCGCGGTTGTCGATCAGGACGTTGGGAACGATGTCGAACGCGTCGGCGCGCGTCCTGGCGGCAGGTTTCGCGATCAGCCGGTCGGACAGCTTGCCCCGGTTCGCCAGCGCATCCTCGATCGCGATCGACAGCCTGGCAAGCTGGCCGGGATCGTCGAACGGCCGGCCGATCGGATCCTGGACGAGGAAATTGTCGAGCGCCATGCCGTCGCGCGTCGTGTGGATCCGCGCATCGATGATGTTGCCCCCCGCGACATGGATCGCCCCCGCGATCCGGTAGAACAGCCCGGGATGGTCCGCGGCGTAGATCGTCACCAACGTCGCGCCGCGGTCTGGATAGACCTGCGCGTCGATCGTCAGCGGCGCGGCGCCCGCGCGCGCCACCAGTCGGGCGTTGTGCGCCAGCACATCGCCGGGTTCGGCCACCCAATAGGCCTCGGGCAGGCGGAGGACATAGCCGGGGAGCGTCGCGTCGCCCCAGCCCATCGCTTCCGCGAGCGCGTGCTGCTTGACCGCGATCCGCTCTTCGCGGCCGCGCTGCTTGTGGCCGAGCCGGAGCACCTCCTCCGCCGATTCGTACAAGGTCGCCAGCAATTGCCGCTTCCACCCGTTCCAGACGCCGGGGCCGACCGCGCGGATATCGACGATGGTCAGCACCAGCAGCAACCGCAACCGTTCGGGGCTCTGCACCGTCTCGCTGAAATCGAGGATCGTCTTGAAATCCGACAGGTCGCGTTTGAACGCGGTCGCGGCCATCAGCAAATGGTGCCGGACCAGCCACGCCACCGTGTCCGTCTCCGCCGCGCCGAGGCCGAGCCGCGGGCACAGCCGATGCGCCACCTCGGCCCCCAGCACCGAATGGTCGCCGCCGCGCCCCTTGGCGATGTCGTGGAGCAGCACCGCGACATACAGCACGCGGCGTGACACGATCTGGCCGATGACGGCGCTGGCCAGCGGATGATCGTCCGACAATATCCCGCGCTCGATCCGGCTGAGCAGCCCGATCGCGCGGATCGTGTGTTCGTCGACGGTATAGTGATGATACATGTCGAACTGCATCTGCGCGACGACGCGTCCGAAATCGGGTACGAAGCGACCGAACACGCCGGCCTCGTTCATCCAGCGCAGCACCTGTTCGGGATCGCGCGGGCTGGTCAGTACGTCTAGGAACAGCGCGTTGGCGCGGGCGTTGCGGCGCACCTTTCCGACCAGCTTCGCATCGCGCGCGGCGGCGCGCATCGCGAGCGGATGGATCTCCAGACCATAGCGATCGGCGAGCGCGAACAGCTCGATCAGCCGGACGGGATCGTCCGCGAAAAAATCGTCCTCGGGCAATGCGAGCCGGCCGCGGTCGAGAACGAAGCCGTTCAAGCGCCCGGGTTTGCGCCGGATCGTCGGCAGTCCGAACCGCCGCCCGCGCGCGGCGAACTTGTCGTCGAGATGCGCGAGGAAGACCCCGGTCAGGTCGCCCACCGTCTTCGCCTGCAGGAAATAATATTGCATGAAGCGTTCGACGCTCGACTTGCCGGGCCGGTCGGAAAACCGCATCCGCTCTGCGATCTCACGCTGGTAATCGAAGGTCAGCCGGTCCTCCGCACGGCCCGCGATCAGGTGCAGATGACAGCGCACCGCCCACAGGAAATCGTCCGCGCGGTGGAACAGGCGATATTCGTCCTCGGTCAGCAGTCCCGCCTCGACCAGCTGCGCCGCCCGCTGCACGTCGTAGACATATTTGCCGATCCAGAAGAGCGCGTGGAGATCGCGCAGGCCGCCCTTGCCTTCCTTCACATTGGGTTCGACGACATAGCGCGTATCGCCCATCTTCGCGTGTCGCTGATCGCGTTCGCTCAGCTTGTCGGCGATGAACGCGCGCGCGGTGTCGGCCTGAACCTCGGTCTTGAAGCGCTTCGCCGCTTCCTCGTAGACGGCCATGTCGCCGCAGACGAAGCGCGCTTCCAGCAGCGCGGTACGGACCGTCACGTCGCCTTTCGCCTGGCGGATCATCTCGTCCAGCGATCGGCTGGAATGACCGACCTTCAGCCCCAGATCCCATAATGTGTAGAGCATCGCCTCGATGACCCGCTCCACCTGCGGCGGCTGCTTCCACGGTGTCAGGAAACCGATATCGACATCGGAGTGCGGTGCCATCTCGCCGCGACCATAGCCGCCCACCGCGATCAGCGTCAGAGGGCTCGCGGTCGTCGGACTGGGTGCCGGGTACAACCGCGTCATCGTGAAATCGAACAGCGCGGACAGGAGTTTATCGACCAGATAGGCCTGCGCCGCCGCCGCCTCCAGTCCACGCGCCGGATAGGTCGCCAGACGCCGCTCGATCTCCGTGCGTCCCGCCATCAATGCGGCGCGCAGCGTCGCGACGGCCGCGCGACGCAGCGCCACCGGCCCCAGACCCTCGACCGCCGCCAGTTCGGCGGCCAGCACGCGCGCATCGACGATCGCGCGGCGGTTGGGGAGGCTATCGAAACGCGCTGACATGGCGGGTCGGATGAGGATCAGATGCGGTAATGATAGACAGCCGCCAGCTATCGTGGCGGACAAAGCAGCAGGGTCAGGAACGCCTTGCGACGCGCACTGCTTGCACGGCCAAAGCGCCGGAGCGCCGTCCGCGCTGTGCTGATCGCGAGTTGGGCGTCGGACGTCCCGAAGCGCATCGACGGATCACAATCCGCATTGTGGCGCTTTTCCTGCAACTCCACGATCGCCATCGAAAATGCCTGGATATTAGTGCCGAAACCACCAGTCGGTGCGAAGGGCAAGTAGCGAGGCGTTGGTCCGGGCCGCGTGGTTTGGGCGCACAGCGTCTTGAGTGCCCTGTGATCGACGCTGCGATATACCAGGGTATAGCGACTGTCGCTGCGCTTGGTGCGTCCTACGAACTCATCCGCCAATGCGGTTACGATGAAATGAAACAGTCCATAGCAGGCAGCGGACACCGCGCGACGCAGATCGGCCTGACGGGGTGGCCCGGCTGGGGGTGCCGCGATCGATCGATCCGCCTGCTCGAACAGATGCTCCGGATCAACGACCGCCATCTTGTTCCAGCTCGCGCTCCGTGGAAGAATAAACGATCGGTGTGCGTTCCTCGCCCGCCTCGTCAAGGTCATGGCGAATGCGTACGATCGTATCGGGCGCGAGGTCGCCATTCATCCGCTTCAAGCTGCCATTTTTCATGACGATCGTCACGCTCAGCGCATTATTCCCGTCCGAGTCAACGGATGGTTCGCTCAGAACCGTACTGACGTCGATCTTCTTCAGTGCCGATAGCGCAGCGCTGTTCACGATCCGGCGAACTTCCATCATATCGAGCATAGCGGGCGTATAGCAAATTCGGCCGGCCGAAAAAGCAATTGCTCCTCAGCGTGCCTCCCCCATTTGAGCCTTTAAATGATACAGCGTCTCCAACGCGGCGCGCGGGGTCAGTGCGTCGATGTCGAGCGCGTCGATCGCTTCGCGCAAGGGATCGCTCTTCGGTACAAGCGTTTCCTGCGCAGCGGCGGCGAACAACGGCAGGTCGTCGAGCCCCGCAGCGATCCCGCCGGTCCTGGCCCGGCCCGCCTCCAGTTTCGCCAGAACCGATTTCGCTCGCGCGACGGTGGCGGGCGGCAGCCCCGCCAGCCGCGCGACCGCCAGCCCATAGCTTCTATCCGCCGGGCCTTCGGCCAGTTCGTGGAGCAGCACCAGTTCCCCCTTCCACTCGCGCGCGCGGACATGGTGGAGCGACAGCGCATCGCAGCGTTCGGCGAGCCGCGTCAGCTCATGGTAATGCGTCGCGAACAGACACCGGCAGCGGTTGTCCTCATGGATCGCCTCGACAACGGCCCATGCGATGGCAAGCCCGTCATAGGTTGACGTGCCGCGCCCGACCTCGTCCAGGATCACGAAGCTGCGCGGCGTCGCCTGCGCCAGGATCGCAGCGGTCTCGACCATCTCGACCATGAAGGTCGACCGGCCCCGCGCGAGATTGTCCGATGCGCCGACCCGGCTGAACAGGCGGTCGACCAGCCCAAGCGTCGCCTTCATCGCTGGAACATAGCAGCCTGCCTGCGCCAGGACGGCGATCAGCGCGTTCTGGCGAAGAAAGGTCGACTTGCCGCCCATGTTCGGCCCGGTCAGCAGCCAGAGCCGCGACGTCTCCGACAGCTTGCAGTCGTTGGCGACGAACCGCCCGCCCGACGCCGCGATCGCGGTCTCGACCACGGGATGCCGGCCGCCGACGATATCGAAACAGGCGTGATCGACCAGCGCCGGCCGTGCCCAACCCCCCTCGACCGCACGCTCGGCATTGGCGGCCGACACGTCGAGGCGGGCAAGCGCGTCCGCGGTGGCCGCGATCCCCTCCCGGTTCGCCAGCGCACCGGCGATCAGGTCCTCCAGATGCGCCGCCTCCGCCGCCAGGGCGTGCGCACCGGCCTGCGATACCCTGGCGGCGACCTCATGCAGCGCGGGTGTGTTGAAACGGACGACGCCCGCCAGCGTCTGTCGATGGGTGAAGCCGCTGTCCGCGCGCATCAGCGGATCGGCGGCACGCGCCGGTACTTCGACATGATAGCCGAGCACGCCGTTGTGCCGGATCTTCAGGCTGGCAATACCGGTCTCCGCGCGGAACTGCGCCTCCAGCGCGGCGATCGCGCGGCGGCCGCCCGCGCCGGTGTCGCGCAGATCGTCGAGCGCGAGGTCGTATCCCGCCGCGATATACCCGCCGTCCGCGGCATCGACCGGCGGACCCGGTACCAACGCACGCTTGAGGTGATCGATCAGCGCGCCGTGCCCGCGCAGGCGCGGCGCAAGATCGGCGAGCAGCGGCGGCGGCGCGGCGATCTTCCCAAGCCGTTCGCCCAGCAGCCAGGCCCCGTCCAGCCCGTCGCGCAGCTGTGCCAGGTCGCGCGGGCCACCCCGCCCCGCCGCCAGCCGCCCGAGCGCGCGGCCGATATCGGGCAATGCGCGAAGCTGGCCGCGCAACTCCTCGCGAAGGGCGGGGTCGTCGTAAAGATACGCGACCAGATCGAGCCGCGCATCGATGCCGGCGCGGTCCATCAGCGGCGCCGCGATATCGCCCCCCAGCATCCGTGCACCCGCCCCCGTCACCGTCCGATCGACCGCGTCCAGCAGGCTGCCCTTGCGCTGCCCGCCCGCGGTCGCGGTCAGTTCCAGGCTTTCGCGTGTCGCGGCGTCGATCGTCATGACTTGCGCCGCACGATGAAGGACGGGCGGGCGGAGGAACGGCAGCGCCCCCTTGGCGGTATGATCCAGATACGCGACCAGCCCGCCCGCCGCCGCCAGCCCCGCCCGGCTGAACTGGCCGAAGCCGTCGAGCGTGGCGACGCCGTACAACCGCTTCAGCCGCGCCTCGCCGATATTGCTGTCGAATTCACGGCGCGGTCGCTGCGTCGTCGCGCCCTCGATCGCGCCGCCCTCCGCCGCGACGACCTCCGCTGCGGCCAGCCGCGCGAGATCGGCGGACAGCGAGGCGGCGTCGGTCTCGATCACGACGAACCGCCCGGTCGATACGTCCGCCGCCGCGACCGCGACACCGCCGCCCGCCTCACCCACCGCCGCGCACCAATTGTCCGTACGCGCGTCGAGCAATGCCTCCTCGGTCAAGGTGCCGGCGGTGACGACGCGAACGATCGCGCGCGCCACCAGCGTCTTACCGGCGCGTCTCTTCGCATCCGCCGGACTTTCGGTCTGCTCGGCGATCGCAACTCGGTGCCCGGCCTTGATCAGCCGCTGCAGATACCCGGTCGCGGCATGGACGGGGACGCCGCACATCGGGATCCGGTCGCCGTCATGCTCGCCGCGCGCGGTCAGCGCGATGTCCAGGCAGGCGCTGGCGATCTTCGCATCGTCGAAGAACAGCTCGAAGAAATCGCCCATGCGGTAGAATAGCAGGCAATCCTGCGCCTCCGCCTTCAGCGCGAGATACTGCACCATCATTGGGGTGGGAGGGGCGGTCATCGGATCAGTCGAGCGGTCCGCGAGCGCTATGGCGGATGGAGAGGATGCGCACGTCGTCGCCCAGAACATAGCGCAAGATATACGGCCTCACCGTCGTCATTTCGCGAAATCCATCGTCGCACGGGCGTCCGCGCGCCGGAAATTCCGCTAGGCTTTCACCGAGAAGGAAAAGCCGCTTGGCAATACCCAGGGCAGCTTCGGGATCGTACCGATCGATATAGTCGATAATCTGTTCGAGGTCGTCGAAGGAGGATGGCTCCCAGATGACCCTAGCCATTCTGGTCGGCCAGCCAGTCCTTGAATTTCTTGCGGCCGGGCTGGCCCCAGGTCAGCAGCCATTGACCAACGACGACATGATCGACGCCCCTGCCCGCAACGACGCTGGCTTTCGCGCGTGCGAAATCGGCGGCGGTCGGTTCGCGCTCCCCGCGCTGGGACAGGCCGGCCTCGTGCTTCATCCCTGCCGACATAATCCATCACCCCCCGATTGCCTAGCGCGGGTTGAAAGCGCGGCACCATCGACCCTAAGGCTTTGGCACAGTCCAGGAGCCCGTAATGTCCGACGAACCCAGCATCCAGTTCTCCGAACGCGAGGCGCTGCTCTACCATTCGGAAGGGCGGCCGGGGAAGATCGAGATCGTCGCGTCGAAGCCGATGGCGACGCAGCGCGACCTCGCGCTCGCCTATTCGCCCGGGGTCGCGGTGCCGGTACAGGCGATCGCGGACGATCCCGCCACCGCCTACGACTATACCGCCAAGGGCAATCTGGTCGCGGTCGTCTCGAACGGCACCGCGATCCTCGGCATGGGCAATCTCGGCGCGCTGGCGTCGAAGCCGGTGATGGAGGGCAAGGCGGTGCTGTTCAAGCGCTTCGCCGACGTCGACTCGATCGATCTGGAGGTCGCGACCGAGGACGTCGATGCCTTCATAAACTGCGTCGCGCTGCTGGAACCAAGCTTCGGCGGGATCAACCTTGAGGATATCAAGGCCCCGGAATGCTTCATCATCGAACAGACGTTGCGCGAACGGATGAACATCCCGGTGTTCCACGACGACCAGCACGGCACCGCGATCATCGTCGCCGCCGGGCTGATCAACGCCTGCCTGCTGACCGGGCGCCGGATCGCGGAGGTGAAGGTCGTCGTCAATGGCGCGGGCGCGGCCGCGATCGCCTGCACCGAACTGATGAAGGCGATGGGGGTGCGCGGCGACAACGTCATCATGTGCGACAAGACGGGCGTGATCTATCGCGGGCGCGACGACGTGAACCAGTGGCAGTCGGCGCATGCCGCCGAGACGGATCGCCGTACGCTGACCGAGGCGCTGGCGGGCGCGGACGTGTTTCTGGGGCTGTCCGCGGCGGGCGCGCTGAAGCCCGAAATGGTCAAGGACATGGCGAAGGCACCGCTGATCTTCGCAATGGCCAATCCGGAACCCGAAATTCGCCCCGAACTGGCGAAGGCCGCGCGCCCCGATGCGATCATCGCGACCGGGCGGTCGGACTATCCGAACCAGGTCAACAACGTGCTCGGCTTCCCGTTCATCTTCCGCGGCGCGCTCGACGTCCGCGCCAGCGCGATCAACGACGCGATGAAGATCGCCGCCGCCAACGCCATCGCCGAACTGGCGCGCGAGCGCGTGCCCGAAGAGGTCGCGGCCGCTTACGGCGTGCGTCACGTCTTCGGTCCCGATTACATCATCCCCGCACCGTTCGACCCGCGACTGATGGAGAATGTGTCGATCGCGGTCGCGAAGGCGGCGATGGATTCAGGGGTCGCGACCAAGCCGATCCTGGATATCGAGGCTTATCGGCAGACGCTGCGCGCACGCCTGAACCCGACGACCTCGGTCCTTACACTCGCCTATGAGGGCGCGCGCGCACGGCCGAAGCGGATCATTTTCGCGGAAGGCGAGGAGGAAGTCGTGCTGCGCGCCGCGATCGCTTTCAAGGAAGGCGGCTACGGCACGCCGGTTCTGGTCGGCCGCGAGGAGGTGTACGACAACCTCAAGGCTCTGGGCGTCGCCGATCCGCACGAGTACGAACTGCACAACAGCCGCGTTTCGCCGCTGGTGCCGCGGATGGTCGACTTCCTCTACGCGCGTCTTCAGCGCCGCGGGTATCTGCGTCGTGAGGTCGAGCGGATGGTCAATCAGGACCGCAACATCTTCGCCGCGGCGATGCTCCAGCTCGGCGAAGGCGACGCGATGATCACCGGCGTCACGCGCACCTGGGCGATGTCGATGCGCGAGGTGAAACGCGTGATCGATCCCGAACCCGGACGGACGCCGTTCGGCATCCATGTGATGGTGGGGCAGAGCCACACCGTCTTCATCGCCGACACCACCGTCAACGAGCGACCGAGCGCGGAACAGTTGGCCGACATCGCCGAACAGACCGCCACCGTCGCCCGGCGGATGGGTCACGAGCCCCGCGTCGCGTTCCTCAGCTATTCGACCTTCGGCAATCCCAAGGGGGTGTTTCTCGACAATATCCGCGAAGCGGTGACGGTGCTGGACGGCCGCCAGGTCGGTTTCGAATATGAAGGCGAAATGCCGCCAGACGTTGCGCTGAACCCGAAGCAGCTCGCCAATTACCCCTTCGCGCGGCTATCGGGGCCCGCCAATGTGCTCATCATGCCGGGCCTCCAGTCGGCGCATATCTCCGCCAAGCTGTTGCGCGAACTGGGGGGGGACAATGTCATCGGGCCGATGCTGATCGGAATGGAAAAGCCCGTCCAGATCGCGGCGATGACCGCAACCGCCAGCGAACTGGTCACGCTGGCGGTGCTGGCGGCGGGGGGGATCGCGCGGTAGCGTTGTCGGTCTGGTCGGCCGATGCTATATGACTATCTAGATGGTCAGGAGTCGATAGATGGTGACGGTGGCATTGGCTGACGCAAAGGCACGTCTGAGCGAACTTATCGGACGCGTCGAGGCGGGGGAAACCGTGTCGATTACGCGCCGCGGAAAGCCAGTCGCACGGCTCGTCAAGGAAACGAGCGTGCGGAAGCCGATCGATTTCGACGCCATGCGCAGAGCGCAAGCGATGTCGAAGCCGTATGTCGATCCGGATGGGCTTTCCTTCGTCGAACGGATGCGTCGCGAAAATCTGCTTTGACGATAGTTTATCCCGATACTTCGATCATCGTCAGTGCATACACGGATGAAATATCGACGCCGATTTCCGCTGCGTGGATCGAGTCGATAGGCAACGACGATTTGACAACTAGCCCGTGGATCGAAACGGAGATCGCCGCCGCCTTGGCCGGCAAGACGCGAGGCCGCCTGATTTCGAGAGATAAACGCCTGGCATTGGCGAATATCATTCGCGATTTGTTGTCTCAAAGCGCGGTCTTGATCCCGATACGTCAAGGTCATTTCACGTTGGCGGCGGATTTTATCACGCGAAGCGAAAAGCCCCTGCGAGCCGGAGACGCTCTGCATCTCGCCATTGCCGCGGATGCGGGCGCGACGATATGGACACTTGATCGTCCGATGGTCGAGGCTGGGCAGGCGCTCGCACTCGACGTGTGCCTGCTCACCTAACTCAAGCGTCGATCGACGTCCCCAAAGCGGCATGCACCAGCCCGCCGTCGACCGTGATCGTGTCGCCCACCACATAGTCCCCAGCCCGGCTTGCGAGATAGATCGCCGCACCCGCCATGTCCTCGTCGATGCCGATCCGGCCGGCGGGAATGCCCCTGGCGATCGCATCGCCGTGATCGCGGGCGGCCTTGTTCATTTCGCTCGCGAACGCGCCCGGCGCGATCGAGGTGACGTTGATGTGATCCTTTACCAGCCGCGCCGCCATGCGCTTGGTCAGGTAGATCAGCGCCGATTTGGACGCGTGGTAGCTATAAGTCTCCCAGGGGTTCAGCCGCTGGCCGTCGATCGAGGTGATGTTGATGACCTTCGCCGGTCGATCCGCGGCACCGCCCGCCTTCAGCGCGTCGAACAGCGCCTGCGTCAGGAAGAAGGGCGACTTGACGTTCAGGTCCATGACCTTGTCCCAGCCTTTCTCGGGGAAGTTCTCGAACGGCTCGCCCCAGGCGGCACCTGCATTGTTGACGAGGATGTCGAGCTTCGTCTCATGTTTGGCCAATTCCGCGGCGAGCGCCTTGCAGCCGGCGACGGTCGAGACGTCCTGCGGCAGCGCGATGCAGTTCGGGCCCAGTTCCTCGGCAGTCGCGAAACAGACGTCGGCCTTGCGCGCGGAGATGTAGACCTTGCCGCCTTGCGCGATGAAACCCGCGGCGATCATCTTGCCGATCCCGCGGCTGCCCCCGGTGACGAGCGCGACACGACCGTCGAGGCGGAACAGGTTGGTGGTGTCCATGTCATTAACTCCTCTCCCGTTTACGAGTAACGGGTTTTGTGTTGGTAAACCATGCTCCCAGCATGGTTTAGGGTTTGCCGGGGGCAACCCGGCCAACACTAAACCCGTTACCGGGCCGGGGGTGGGCGCCCGCTCTCCGCATACGGTATTGCTTGATGATAGGGTGCGCCCACCCCCGACCCCCTCCCGCACGCGGGAGGGGGGGTGACTTCAGCCGCCCCGTTTGATCGTCTCGCGCGCGATGATGATCTGCTGGATCTGGCTCGTACCTTCGTAGATGCGGAACAGCCGCACGTCGCGGTACAGGCGTTCGATGCCGTAATCGGCGATATAACCAGCGCCGCCATAGATCTGCACCGCCTTGTCCGCCACGCGCCCGACCATCTCTGACGCGAAATACTTGGCCGCCGCCGACTCCAACACGACATCCTTACCCGCGTCCTTCGCCGCCGCGGTTTCCATCACCAGCGCGCGCGCTGCCAGCGCCTCGGTCTTCATGTCGGCGATCATGCCCTGGATCAGCTGGTGTTCGGCGATGGCTTTCCCGAACTGATGCCGTTCGGTCGCATAGGCGACGCAATCCGCGATCAGCCGCTCGGCGACGCCGACGCATACCGCGGAGATATGCAGCCGCCCGCGATCGAGCACGCGCATCGCGATCTTGAAGCCTTCGCCTTCCGCACCCAGCCGGTTCGCGGTGGGAACGGGGACGTC
>NZ_CAXTII010000081.1:0-12308 GCF_964244235.1 uncultured Sphingomonas sp. | reverse complement strand
ATCAGGTCCGCCAGCGGATCCTGCAGATAGCGCTGCACCGCGCGCTTCAAGGGTCGCGCGCCATAGACCGGGTCGTACCCCACCCGCCCCAACCACATCCGCGCGGCGTCGGTCAGGTCCAGTGTCACCTTGCGATCCGCCAGCAGCTTGCCGACGCGGCCGACCTGGATGTCGACGATTGGGGCCATCTGCGCCTGGCCCAGCCGGTGGAACAGGATGATCTCGTCCAGCCGGTTGAGGAATTCGGGGCGGAAATGGCCGCGGACGATCTCCATCACCTGCGGCTCGACGCTCGCGACATCCTCGCCCTCGCCCAGGTTCGCGAGGTATTGCGACCCGAGGTTCGAGGTCAGGATGATGAGCGTGTTCGAGAAATCGACCGTCCGCCCCTGCCCATCGGTCAGCCGCCCGTCGTCGAGCACCTGCAACAGGACGTTGAACACATCGGGATGCGCCTTTTCCACCTCGTCGAACAGGACCACCTGATACGGCCGCCGCCGCACCGCCTCGGTCAGCACCCCGCCCTCCTCGTATCCGACATAGCCCGGCGGCGCGCCGATCAGCCGCGCGACCGCGTGTTTCTCCATGAATTCGCTCATGTCGATCCGCACCATCGCGCCCCCGTCGTCGAACAGGAATTCGGCGAGCGCCTTGGTCAACTCGGTCTTGCCGACGCCCGTGGGCCCGAGGAACAGAAAGGATCCGAGCGGCCGGTTCGGGTCCTGCAGCCCCGCGCGCGCGCGGCGCACCGCGGTGGAAACCGCGCGGACCGCATGGTCCTGCCCGATCACGCGCTTGCCGATCGTGGCTTCCATCGCCAGCAGCTTGTCGCGCTCGCCCTGCAGCATCCGTTCGACCGGAATGCCGGTCCAGCGGCTGACGACGCCCGCGATATCGTCCGCGGTCACTTCCTCGCGCAGCATCGCGCCGTGCGTCGCGCCCTGCGCCTCCTCGACCTGGCGGACGAGCGCCGGGATGGTGCCGTAGGACAGCTCGCCCGCGCGCGCGAGGTCGCCCGACCGCTGTGCCTGGTCCAGTTCGAGCCGTGCGGCGTCGAGCTGCTCCTTCAGCTTCGCGCTGGCGCCGATCTTGTCCTTCTCGGCCCGCCAGCGGGTGGTGAGCGCGCCCGACTGTTCCTCCAGATCGGCGAGCTCGGCTTCCAGGTTGCCGAGCCGGTCGACACTCGCGGCATCGGTCTCGCGCTTCAGCGCCTCGCGCTCGATCTTCAACTGGATGATACGGCGATCCAAATTCTCGATCGCCTCGGGTTTCGATTCCACCTCCATGCGGATGCGCGATGCGGCCTCGTCCATCAGGTCGATCGCCTTGTCGGGCAGGAAGCGATCGGTGATGTAGCGGTTCGACAGCGTCGACGCGGCGACGATCGCGCCGTCGGTGATGCGGACGCCGTGGTGGAGTTCGTACCGGTCCTTCAACCCGCGCAGGATCGAGATCGTGTCCTCGACGGTGGGTTCGCCGACCATCACCGGCTGGAAGCGCCGCTGGAGCGCGGGGTCCTTCTCGACATATTTGCGATATTCGTCGAGCGTGGTCGCGCCGACGCAGTGGAGTTCGCCGCGGGCGAGCGCAGGTTTGAGCAGATTGCCCGCGTCCATCGCGCCTTCGGATTTCCCCGCGCCGATCAGTTGATGCATCTCGTCGATGAACAGGACGATATCGCCCTCCGCCGCCTTCACCTCGTCGAGCACGCCCTTCAGCCGTTCCTCGAACTCGCCGCGATATTTCGCACCGGCGATCAGCGCGCCCATGTCGAGCGCCATCAGCCGGCGGTCCTTGAGCGTGTCGGGCACGTCGCCATTGGCAATGCGCAACGCGAGCCCTTCCGCGATCGCGGTCTTGCCGACGCCGGGTTCGCCGATCAGCGCCGGGTTGTTCTTGGTCCGGCGTGCGAGGATCTGGATGGTGCGGCGAATCTCCTCGTCGCGGCCGATCACGGGATCGAGCTTGCCGTCGCGAGCCGCCTGCGTCAGGTCGCGCGCGAATTTCTTCAGCGCGTCGTAGCGGTCCTCCGCGCCGGCGCTGTCGGCGGTGCGGCCCTGGCGCAGTCCGTTGATCGCGGTGTTCAGTGCCTCGGGCGTCGCGCCGGCGGCCTTCAGCGCCTTGCCCGCCGCGGTGTTCGGCGACAGCGCGAGTGCGACCAGCAGGCGTTCGACGGTGACGAAGCTGTCGCCACCCTTCTGCGCGATCTGTTCTGCCTGGTCGAGCACGCGCACCGCGTCGTTGTCGATCCCCGGCGATGCTTGCGCGCCCGAGCCGGAGACGGCGGGGATCTTCGCGAGCGCGAGATCGGTTTCGGACAGCGCGCGTTTCGCATCGCCCCCCGCCGCGGCGATCAGGCCCGAGGCCATGCCCTGCTCGTCCTCCAGCAGCGCCTTCAGGATATGTTCGGGGGCGATGCGCTGATGGTTCATGCGGATCGCGACGGTCTGCGCGGACTGGAGGAACCCTTTCGCGCGGTCGGTGAATTTTTCGAGGTTCATACGGTGTCCCTGCGGTTTGGCCGGAAGGTAATGTTGTATTTGGGCAACACAAGTTGCCTGTCGTCAAATCCGTCATTAAAAGCCCGGCATATCGGCTGCGGGAGACTGGCTTTCGCCGGGAACGGTTTTCGCCCGGGGTGACGGAAGTGGCACGAAGGACGGTTGCACGCCCCCTCGCGACTGATACATTGCCGGCACAGGGATCGGGGAGAATATCATGACCAAGGCATTCGCGCTGACCGGCGCGGCACTCGTCGCGCTGGCGGCACCCGCGGTGGCGCAGGACGCGAAGCCCGCGCCGGTGGCCGATCTGGTCAAGGCGGTGGATATCCCGTTCGAACAGTTCACGCTGCCCAACGGCCTGCGCGTCGTCGTCCATACCGATCGCAAGGCGCCGATCGTCGCGGTGTCGGTCTGGTATCATATCGGGTCGAAGGACGAGCCCGCGGGGCGCACCGGCTTCGCGCATCTGTTCGAGCATCTGATGTTCGGCGGGTCGGAGAATAGCGACCAGAGCTGGTTCCAGCCGATGCAGGCGATCGGCGCGACCGGCCTGAACGGCACCACCTATTTCGATCGCACCAATTATTTCGAGACGGTGCCGCGCGGCGCGCTCGACACCGCCTTGTTCCTCGAAAGCGACCGGATGGGGCACCTGCTGGGCGCGATCACGCAGGCGAAACTCGATATCCAGCGCGGCGTCGTCCAGAACGAGAAGCGCGGCAACGACAACCAGCCCGGCGGCCTGGTCGACTACAAGGTGCTGGCGACGCTGTTTCCCGAAGGCCATCCGTATCACCACACCACGATCGGCTCGATGGCGGACCTCGACAAGGCCAGCCTGGCGGACGTGAAGGGCTGGTTCCGGCAGCATTACGGGCCGAACAACGCGGTGCTGGTGCTGGCGGGCGATATCGACGTCGCCGCGGCGAAGCCGCTGGTGGCGAAGTATTTCGGCGACATCCCGGGCGGGCCCGCGAACGTCCCGACCCAGGCCGCGGTGCCGACGCTGCCCAAGCGCGTCGATCTGACCTTCAAGGATCAGGTCGCGCAGACCACCGTCACGCGCGTCTGGGCGATCCCGGGCTCGCTCGATCCGTCCGCGCCCGCGCTGGACATGGTGGCGAGCATCATCGGCGGGCTGCAGAGTTCGCGTCTCCAGCAGAGCTTGGTGCGCGGCAGCAAGGTCGCGGTGAGCGTGAGCGCGGGATCGGACAATTTCGAGCGCGTCGGCGAATTCCAGATCGATGCGGTGGTGAAGCCGGGCGCGGACCCGGTGGCGGTCGGTGCCGCGATCGACGCCACGGTCGCCGACTTCATCAAGTCGGGTCCGACCGAGGCCGAACTGCGCCGCGCCAAGACCTCGTCGATCGCCAGGACGATCCGCGGACTGGAGGGCGTCGGCGGGTTCAGCGGCAAGGCGGTGACGCTCGCCTCGGGTGCGGTCTATGCAGGCGATCCGGGATTCTACAAGAAGGAACTGGCGGAGACGGCGGCGCTGACACCGGCCGCGGTGCAGGCGGCGGCGCGGACATGGCTGTCGCGGCCGGTGCTGGCCTATACGCTGGAGCCCGGGCAACGCGACGCCTATGAGGAGGCGGCGAGCGTCATCGCGGCGACGCCCACCGCGCAGCCCCCTGTCAAGGCGCCGGCGTCCGCCACCGGCCCCGCGCCGACCGCGACGCGCGGGGCGATCCCGACGCCGGTCCAGACCGCGGACCTCGATTTCCCGAAAATCGAACATGCGACGCTGTCGAACGGCATCGCGGTCGAATTCGCGCGGCGCAGCGCGGTGCCGATCGTCAACGTCTCGATCGATTTCGACGCGGGCGCCGCCGCCGATCCCAAGGCGAAGCTCGGCACGCATTCGCTGATGCTGCGCGTGCTGAAACAGGGCACCGACCGCTACGACACCGAACAGATCGCGGAGACGCAGGAGGGGCTCGGTACGCGCATCGACACGTCCGCGACGATGGATCGCACCAATGTGTCGATGGCAGCGCTGACCCCCAATCTTGCCGCCTCGCTCGACCTGATGGCGGATATCGTCCGCCACCCTGCGTTCCGGCCGGCGGATATCGACCGCGTCCGTGGCCAGCAACTGGCGGGGATCGCGGGGGAGACGAAGGAGCCCGTGCCGCTCGCCCTGCGCGTGCTGCCGCCGATGCTCTACGGCAAGGACAGCCCGTACGGCGTGCCCTTCACCGGCACCGGCGATGCCGCGGTCGTCGCGACGCTGACCCGCGCGGACCTCACCGCGTTCCGCGATGCGTGGCTGCGCCCCGACAAGGCGACGATCTTCGTCGTCGGGGATACCAGCCTGGCGGCGGTCATGCCGCTGCTCGAACGCAGTTTCGGCGGCTGGCATGTGACGGGAACGGCGCCGACCAAGGACTTCACCGGCGCGCTGCCCGCCCCCAGGGGGCGGATCGTCGTCATCGACCGGCCGGGCGTGCCGCAATCGCTGATCTTCGCCGGGCAGCTGCTGCCCAAACAGGGCACCGACGATCTCGTGCCGCTCGATCAGGCGAACAATGTGCTGGGCGGCAGCTTCCTGTCGCGGCTGAACATGGATCTGCGCGAGACGAAGCATTGGTCGTACGGCGTGCAGGGGTTCCTCAACGTCGTTCAGCATACCGTGCCCTATCTGATCTATGCCCCCGTCCAGGCGGACCAGACCGGCCCCTCGATCGCGGCGATGCGCGGCGATATCGCCAGCTTCCTCGGCGGCAAGGGGGTCACGCCGGCCGAACTGACACGGACGGTCGACGGCGCCGTCCGCGCGCTGCCGGGCCGGTACGAGACCGCAGGATCGGTGCTGGGGGCGATGGAGGGCAACCAAATCTATGGCCGGCCCGACGATTACCAGGCGACCTTGCCCGCCCGGTATCGCGCGCTGACCGCGCCGGTGCTCGATGCGGCGGCGAAATCGGCGATCGATCCCGACAGGATCACCTGGGTCGTCATCGGCGACGCGGCGAAGGTCAAGCCGCAGCTTGACACGCTGGGCCTGCCGGTCGAGGTCGTCCCCGCAGCGCCCGGCCAGGGCACGAAGTAGATCGTTCGAAGATCAGGAGAGAATGCGATGGCGAGCGTGGACGGAAGCTGGGATTGCGTGGTCAAATCGCCGCTGGGCGACCAGAAGCTGACGCTCGGCATTGTGAGCGACGGCGCGAGCTTCTCCGGTACCGCGTCGGGCGCGATGGGATCGAGCGACGTGTCGGGCAGCGTGGACGGCGATACGATCACCTGGACGCAGTCGGTCAGCGTGCCGATGCCGATGACGCTCGATTGCAAGGCGACCGCGGCCGGCGACACGCTGTCGGGCACGGTCGGTGCGGGCGCATTCGGCAGCTTCCCGCTGACGGGGTCGCGGGCGAAGTAAGCGTTCCCCCGCGAACGCGGGGGCCCGGGAGCCATGGGCGGTGAGTTCCGTTACCCTGGGCTCCCGCTTTCGCGGGAGAACACGGGCCCGTCGCTTACCCCAGCGGCGGGCTCTTTCGTCATGCCGGGACGAGCCCGGCATCCAGAGCAACAGGCGGTAACCCTTGCGGCTCTGGATGCCGGGGCGCCCGGCATGACGGGGGAGGCAGTTAGCGCGTTGACATTCCCCTTGCTCGCGAAGACGTTGCGGCCCGAGCCGAACAGGGAAAACACCGCATGATCCGTACGCTGCCCGCTGCCGTCTCGCTCGTCGCTCTTGCTGCGGCCCCCGCATTCGCGCAGATATCCGCGGCGCAATATGACGAACGGCCAGCCAAACTCGCGCCGCGCGACGAGGGTTACGGCTATACCCGCCGGGTCGTCGATATCCCGATGCGCGACGGGACCAGGCTTCACACCGTCATCGCGATCCCCAGGGGTGCGACGGGCGTCGGCATGCTGATGACCCGGACGCCCTATGACGCCGAGGAACTGGCGAGCACGACGCCGGGCATCTATGCCAGCCTGCCGGGCGGCGACGATACCGACCAGGACCCGGTCACCGCATCGGGCTATATCCGCGTGTTCCAGGACGTGCGCGGCATGCACAAGAGCGAGGGCATCTACATGATGAACCCCGCGCCCGCCGGATCGCCGTTCAACCCGACGAAGTTCGACGATTCCACCGATACCTACGACACGATCGACTGGCTGGTGAAGCACGTGCCCGAATCGAACGGTCGCGTCGGGATCATCGGGATCAGCTATGACGGGTTCCTGCCGCTGATGGCGCTGATCAACCCGCACCCCGCCCTGAAGGTGTCGGTGCCGATGAACCCGATGGTCGATGGCTGGCGCGGCGACGACTGGTTCCACAACGGCGCGTTCCGCGAGGAGATGATGTCGTACATCATGAGCCAGGAGGGCACGCGCGACGCCTCGACCAAATGGCATGAGCCGGTCGCAGACGATTACGATTATTACCTGAACGGCGTGTCGGCGGGGGCGATCGGCAAGACGCAGGGGCTCGACCAGCTCGGTTTCTGGCGCAAGATCACCCAGCATCCGGCGTATGACCGCTTCTGGCAGGAGGCGGCGATGGACAGGATCCTGGCGAAGCAGCCGCTGAAGGTGCCGGTCATGCTCGTCGCGAGTCTGTGGGACCAGGAGGATATCTACGGCGCCCCCGCGGTGTGGCGCGCGCTGAAGCCCAAGGACGTGGGTAACGACATGGTCTACATGTCGATGGGTCCGTGGCATCACGGCCAGGAGGCGGGCGAGGCCAGCACGCTCGGCGCGATCAAATGGGATCAGGACACCGCCAAATATTGGCGCCGCCATGTCCTGGCACCCTTCCTTGCGCATTATCTGAAGAGCGACGCGCCGCCGATGGACGTCGCGACCGTCTCCGCCTTCCAGTCGGGGACGAACCAGTGGCAGAAGTTGCAGACATGGCCGACCACGGTTGGTGGTGGCGTGCCCTTGTACCTGAAGCCCCGCGGCGGTCTCGGCTTCGACGCGGCGACCGGCCCGGCACAGACGCGCGACTATATCTCGGATCCTGCCGCGCCCGTCGCGTTCCGCGTACGCCCCACGAAACCGACCTACGCGACCGGTTCGACCTGGCGGCAATGGCTGGTCGACGATCAGCGCGGGGTGTCGGGACGGCCCGATGTGATCGAGTTCGCAACCGACATACTGACGCAGCCGGTGACGATCGCGGGCACGCCCGAGGTGCATCTTACCGCATCGACCAGCGGCACCGACAGCGACTGGGTGGTCAAGCTCATCGACGTGTATCCCGAAGGGCTGACCGGCGACAGGACGATGGCGGGGTACGAGCTGGGCGTCGCGATGGACATCTTCCGTGGCCGCTACCGCGAGGATCTGTCGGTCGCCAGGCCGATCGCGGCGAACGTGCCGCTCAAATACGGCTTCGCGCTGCCGATGACCAACCACGTCTTCCGCCCCGGTCACCGGATCATGGTGCAGGTCCAGTCGAGCTGGTTCCCGCTCTACGATCGCAATCCGCAGACCTTCGTCCCCAACATCTTCTTCGGAAAACCCGCGGACTATGTCGCGGCGACGCAGAAGGTGACGGTCGCCGGACCCGACGAAAGCTACATCACCCTGCCGGTGACGAAGTGAGAACCGATAGGACGATGAGCAATATGACGCTGAAACGCCGCGCCTTCCTGTTCGGCTCCGCGGCGACCGGGGCGGCGGCGATGCTGCCGCGCATGGCCTTCGCGGCCGAGGCCGGCACGCCGCTTAACGCGATGTTCGACGGCTTCGTCCAGGCCGAGCTGCGGCGCAGCCCCGAATTCGCGACCAATGCCGGGCTCGACAAGGGCGCGAACGCGGATTTGCGCGGCAAGCTGTCCGACCAGTCCGCCGCTGGCATCGCCGCCAACCGCGCGGAAAGCCGTGCGCAGCTGAAACAGCTGGAGGCGGTGGACCGCGCCGTGCTGACCGCACCCGAACGAATCGATCTCGACTGCGTCCTCTACACGCGCCGGTCGGCGGCGGCGGTGGCGGCGTTCGATTTCGGCGGGTCGTCCTACGGCCCCAGCCCGTACGCGGTATCGCAGCTGTCCGGATCGTATCAGTCGATCCCCGACTTCCTCGACACCAAGCACCGGATCGATACCGCAGCGGACGCCGACGCCTATCTGTCGCGGCTTGCGGCGTGGCCGGCGCAGCTCGATGCGAACACCGACCGGATGCGGCACGATGCCGGCGTCGGCGTGATGCCGCCCGACTTCATCCTCGACCTGACGCTGGAGCAGCTCGGCAAGACCGCGACCCCCGCGTCCGACGCGCTGGTCGTGCGATCGCTCGCGCGCCGCGCCGCGGCCAAGGGGCTGGGTGATCGCTACGCCACCGATGCCGCGCGCCTCTACACCGACAGCGTTCTGCCCGCGCTCCAGCGCCAGCTTGCTTATGCCAGGGACCTGCGCGCCAAGGCGACGCACGACGCCGGCGTATGGAAACTGCCGCAGGGCGAGGCCTTCTACCCCGTCGCGTTGAAGGCGACGACGACGTCGAGCAAGACGCCCGACGAGGTCCACAAGTTCGGGCTCGACCAGGCCGCGATGCTGACCGCCCGGCTCGACACCGAATTGAAGAAGCAGGGCTATACCAAGGGCAGCGTCGGCGAACGCATGGCCGCGCTCTACAAGGACCCGGGGCAGGTCTATCCCAACACCGATGACGGCAAAATGCAGGCGATCGCGTACGCCAACGGCCGGCTCGACGCGATCCGCACGCGCCTGCCGACCGTCTTCAACCGCGTCCCGCCCTACAGCTTCGAGGTGCGGCGCGTGCCTGCGCAGACCGAAGCCGGCGCCGCGGCGGCATTCAGCCAGTCGCCCGCGATCGACGGGTCGCGGCCCGGCCTCGTCTATTTCAACCTCAAGGATGCGGGCGACTGGCCCAAATTCTGCCTGGCGACGACGGTGTTCCATGAAGGGCTGCCGGGGCACCAGATGGAGGGCGGGCTCGCGCTGTCGAACACGCGGCTGCCGCTGATCCGCAAGCTGTCGGGCTTTTCGGGCTATGGCGAGGGCTGGGCGCTGTACGCCGAGCAACTGGCGGACGAGATCGGAATGTACGACGACGACCCGCTCGGGCGGCTCGGCTACCTCAAGTTCATGCTGTTCCGCGCCAATCGCTGCGTCGTCGATACCGGCATCCACCACCTGCGCTGGACCCGCGAACAGGGCATCCGACGCTTCGTGGAACAGGAGGGCGAGACGCAGGGCTTCGCCGCGCGCGAGGTGGAGCGCTACTGCGTGAACCCGGGCCAGGCGGCGAGCTATAAGCTGGGCCATTCGGTGTTCGTCGGCATCCGCGAGAAGGCAAAGGCGACGATGGGCGCGAAGTTCGACCTGAAGGCGTATCACGACGCGGTGCTGGTGAATGGCCGGGTGCCGCTGGATGTGTTGCAGGCGATCGGGGAGGAATGGGTGGCGCGAGGGTAGTAGCCGCTCGAAATCTATTGCGTAAACACAACAAACCGGTAGGTTGATGCGGTGAATAACCGAATCGCCTTGTTCCGTAGCGACCGCTCGGTATCGCGCCGCGACTTGGCGGAAGCGGTGGGCGTGAATCCGCAGACGATCGGGTATCTGGAGCGCGGCGATTACAATCCCAGCCTCGAACTGGGCTTGAAGATCGCCGGTTATTTCGGCGTGCCGGTGGAGATGGTCTTCTCGCTCGCGCCGTTCCCGTCGCTGACCGACGCGCTGCGTGGTGAAGCTACGATCCGCCCATCTGAGGAGATCGCCGCATGACGACGCCCCCCGAGCGGTACGACTATCTGAAATGGCATGCGAACGCGCGGAGACGCCGTCCGCGTCACCGGGACACGCGATGGACCTTAACCGTCGTGCTTGCCGCGATGCTGACCTTCGTCATCGTCGCCACGATCTTGAACGATCCTACCCGCCCGTTCTTTCCGCCATTTCTGATTATCCCGATGCCGATGATCGTAGCGACGAACCGATCGCCCTTCGCGCGCGACACCTGGCTGACCGAGCGTGGTTTGCAGCAGTATGACGAGTTCGAGCGTGCCGCGCTGGGCCGTGCGACGACGCGGGCGTATCTATCGCTCGTACTGGGTCTGACCGCCGTTCTGCTGCTGGCCGCCTTGGCGCTGGATGTCGGGGAACGCATCACGATAACCCCAGGCCTGTTCCTCATCTGGGCGACCGCCGTTCCCGTACTTGCGTTCACCCTGCCGGTGTTGATCGCCGAATGGACCGTGCCGATGCCCGATGCCGAGGACCAGCAACCATGAACCACAAGACCATTCCCGAACGGCTCGACGATCTCGTTCTGTGGACCGGCATTCCCCAGCGCACGCCCCAGATTAGCCAGCGGCCCGTCCGTCGGCGACCGTTGCGCTGGCCTGCGACGATCGCGCTTGCGCTGGCGATCGGCGGATTTGCGACGATGGTAGCGGGTGGCTTTTCAGGGCGTGCCTTTTGGCCAAGTAAGGCCGCGATGACGATCGGATTCGTGATCGCGGTCTTCGTCCAGATATGGGGACCGCTCAAACCGTTCGGCGCGCTCAACGAGCAGGTCGACGAATGGGATCGAACGGTGCGCGCGCGCTCCTACCTCGTCACCTTCGCGGCGTTTGCGGTGGTGACGATGCTGGGTATCGGGGTGCTGCTGCAACTCGCGGTTCTGTATCCGCCCGCGTCCACCGCGATCGAACGCGGGCTCGATGGCTTGCTGTTCACCTGCTGACGATCGGCACGGCGACACCCACCGCCTATGCCAGTTGGCGCTGGCAATGGCGCGATGCCGACTGACGCTCACGCCCCGACCAGCAACCCTTCCCGCGCGATCTTTTCCCGCCACACCAAAGGCGCCAGCTGGTGGACGTTGGCGCCCTCGCTATCCACCGCCACCGTGACCGGGAAATCCGCGACCTCGAATTCGTAGATCGCCTCCATCCCCAGGTCCGCGAAGCCGACGACCTTCGAGCCCTTGATCGCCCGCGCGACCAGATAGGCCGCGCCGCCGACCGCCATCAGATAGGCGGACTGCGCCTCCGCGATCGCCTTTGTCGCGTCGGGTCCGCGTTCCGCCTTGCCGACCATCGCGAGCAGGCCCTGGCCGAGCATCATGCGGGTAAACTTGTCCATCCGCGTGGCGGTGGTGGGGCCAGCGGGGCCGACGACCTCTTCGCCCACGGGATCGACCGGTCCGACATAATAGATCACCCGGCCGCGGAAATCGACGGGCAGGGGTTCGCCCGCGTCCAGCATGTCCTTGATCCGCTTGTGCGCGGCGTCGCGGCCGGTCAGCATCTTGCCGTTCAAGAGCAGCCGGTCGCCCTGTTTCCAGCCGCGCACGATCTCCGGCGTCAGCGTGTCGAGGTCGACGCGGATCGCGGCCTTGTCCGGCGTCCAGTGGACATCGGGCCATTCGTCGAGCCTGGGCGGTTCGAGATAGACCGGGCCCGATCCGTCCAGCGTGAAATGCGCGTGGCGGGTCGCGGCGCAATTGGGGATCATCGCGACCGGCTTGGACGCGGCATGCGTCGGCCAGTCGAGGATCTTCACGTCGAGGATCGTCGACAGCCCGCCCAGCCCCTGCGCGCCGATGCCGAGCGCGTTGACCTTGTCGTAGATCTCGATCCGCAAGCGTTCGATGTCGTTCGCGGGGCCGCGGCGTTTGAGCTGCGCCATGTCGATCTGACCCATCAGCGATTGCTTGGCGAGCAGCATCGATTTCTCCGCGGTCCCGCCGATGCCGATGCCGAGCATCCCAGGCGGGCACCAGCCGGCGCCCATCTGCGGCAGCATCTCCAATACCCAGTCGACGATCGAATCGGACGGGTTCATCATCTTGAACTTGGATTTGGCCTCG
>NZ_CAXTII010000080.1:0-12433 GCF_964244235.1 uncultured Sphingomonas sp. | reverse complement strand
CTCACTCTTATCCAAGAGCGGGGACCTGTCAGGTCATTTAGGGGGCCACCTCACGGAGAACCCAGATCGTTCGGAGGTTAATTGGAGCGATCATATACACGGGCAGGTCGCACAGGGGCCTGTGTCGATCGCGGTTAAAGTCCTGACCGGCTTTCTTTTGCTCGGTATCATAATGATAGCAGCATTTCTTTACCCCGGCGCCTGCGCCGCGTCGGCCACTCGAAGCAGCAGAAAGCAAGCTGCCGATTAATGCTCGAATTGGTCGTTCCGCTGCCCGCCGGTGCCAGACACAACAACAGTGTGCGTCGTAACGGCAACGATCACTTAACCGCACTCACCCGCCACACCACATTTCCCACATCGTCGGCGACGAGCAGGCCGCCATCCTTGTCGACGATCACCCCGACCGGCCGCCCCTGTGCCTTGCCGTCCTTGTTCAGGAACCCGGTCAGCACATCGACGGGCTTCGCGCCCGCGACGGGGAAACCCGTCGCTGCGAACGGAATGTAGACGAGCTTGTAGCCCGACACGGGCTTGCGGTTCCACGAGCCATGTTCGCCGACGAATGCGCCGTTTGACCATGCCGCGCCCAGCTTCGCGCCGTCCGCGAACGCCAGGCCGAGCGCCGCGACATGCGGGCCGAGCGCGTAATCGGGCCGCTTCGAATATTGCTGCAGTTGCGGGTTGTCGGGCTGGACGCGGGCGTCGGGATAGCCGCCCCAGTAATACCAGGGCCAGCCGAAATGATCCCCGAACTCGACCTGCGTCAGATAGTCGGGCGCGAGATCGGACCCGAGCATGTCGCGTTCGTTGACGACGGTCCACAGCTGCCCCGCCTTGGTCAGCGCCATGCCGTTGGGGTTGCGAAGTCCCGCGGCGTAGATGCGGAACGTCTTCTCCTTAGGCCAGACCTGCAGGATCGCGGCGCGGTTCTGCTCGGCGTCGATGCCGTCGTCCGCGATGTTGGTCGACGAGCCGACGCTGACCAGCAATGTCCGCCCATCGGGCGCGGGGATGACGTTGCGCGCCCAGTGATTGCCGCCGCCGGGCAGCTTCACGACCAGTTCGGGCTTCGCGGTGATCGCGGTCGCGCCGTCGGTATAGGGCACGAGAACCAGCGCATCGGTATCGGCGATGTAGAGCTGCCCCTCGAACAACGTCATCCCGAAGGGCGAATTGAGCCTCGTCATGAACACGGTCTTCACATCCGCCACGCCGTCGCCCTTCGTCGATCGCAGCAGCGTGATCCGGTTCGCGGACGGCGCCCCCGCGCCCGCCTTGCCCATCAGGTGCTTCATCACCCAATTCCGGATACCGCCGCCCCCGCGCGGCGGGGAATTGGTTTCGGCGACCAGCACGTCGCCATTGGGCAATCGGTAGAGCCAGCGCGGATGGTCCAGCCCGGTCGCGTACGCCTTTATCGACAGGCCGGGTGCCGGGGCAGGCATCGCGCCGGCGGGCCAACCGACCGCATCGGCGACGTCGATCGTCGGAATCGTCTGCACCCGCGGCGTGGAGATCGTCGGCGTCTTGCCCTCGACCGCCCCGATCGGCAGCCGCGCGGTGTCGGGCCAGCCGACATATACCGCAGCGGCGATGGCGACGAGAACGAAGAGTCCGAAGACGATCAGGATGTGTCTGCGCATGGAGGCGAGGGTAGAGCGGCGCGCGCGTGGGGGGAAGGGGTCAGGTCGTCTCCGACCGTAGCGGCCGCGCGAGAAGGTCGCCGATGACGTCATGCACGTCCGCCCCCTCCAGCAACCGGCACACCGCGTCGCACACCGGCATGTCGACGCCCGCCGCCGCGGCCGCTTCGCGCAGCACGGGGGCGGTGAACGCGCCTTCCGCCACCGTCCGCCGATCCGCCAGCAGGTCCGCCGCCGCAGCGCCGCGCCCGAGCCCGAGGCCGAGCGAGAAGTTGCGCGAGCTGATCGACGAACAGGTCAGCACCAGATCGCCGAGCCCCGACAGCCCGGCCAGCGTTTCCGCCCGCGCCCCGCGCGCCAGCCCGAACCGCGTCATCTCGGCAAAGCCGCGCGCGATCAGCGCGGCGCGCGCGTTCTGGCCGAGCTCCGCGCCCTCGACGACGCCGCACGCGATCGCCAGCACGTTCTTCACCGCGCCCCCGATCTCCGCGCCGGTCACGTCGGACGACGCATAGACCCGGAAATGCGGCACCGCGATCCGCTGCGCGATCCGGTCGCGAAGGCCCTCGTCCGCGCACGCCAGCGTGACCGCGGTCGGCAGTCCCGCGGCGACCTCGTGCGCGAAGGTCGGGCCCGACAGCACCGCGACGGGCGAATCGGGACAGACCGCGGCCGCGACCTCGCCGACCAGCCGCTGCGTTCCCGCCTCGATCCCCTTGGCGCACAGGATCAAGGCCGCGCCACCAACCGGCGTATCCGCCAGCACCGCGTAGACATGCTGCGCCGGTGCCACGACGAGCAGCGCGTCGTGTCCCGCCATCGCGGCCAGGTCCCCCGTCGCGCGCACCCGCGACGACAGCAAGACGCCGGGAAGGTAGAGCGCATTTTCGTGGCCGTCGTTGATCCCCGCGACCACCGCCGGCTCGCGCGCCCACAACAGCACGTCCGCCGCGTCCCCCGCCGCAACCTGCGCCAGCGCGGTGCCCCATGCGCCGCCGCCGATGATGCCGACCTTCACGCCTTCACCCCCGCCCCGCGTACCGCTTCGGCGGCGGGGTCGAGCGGCCAGCGCGGGCGCGCCGGCACCTCGAGCGGATCGGTCAGCCCGGCGGCGAACCGCTCCGCCCCCGCCCAGGCGATCATCGCGGCATTGTCGGTGCACAGCCACAAGGGCGGGGCGACGAAGCGAAGCCCGTGCGCGGATGCGAGCGACTGCAGCGCGTGTCTGATGGCGGTGTTGGCCGCGACCCCGCCTGCGACGACGAGGGCGGTTGGTCGGAGTCGGCTTTCGTTTCGGGAAAGATCAACTCCGTTCTCCCGCGAAAGCGGGAGAACGGGGTTACACAGGACTTCGTTCGTGGCCCCTGGGCCCCCGCTTTCGCGGGGGAACGGGAGCTTGCTTGTTTCGAAGGCATGATTGGCGAACGGAAGGTTGTTTAGCGCCTTCTCCGTCCGGTCGACCAGACAATCCACCACCGCCGCCTGGAACGACGCGGCGACATCCTCCGCGCGGTGGTTCGGCGCGGCGCGCAGGACCGCGCTCTTCAGCCCGGCGAAGGAGAAATGCGGCTCGGCCGATCCCTTCAGCGGCCGTGGCAACGGTACCATTGTCGGATCGCCGAGCGCAGCGGCCCGCTCGACCGCGGGCCCACCGGGAAAGCCCAGCCCAAGGATCTTCGCGGTCTTGTCGAACGCCTCGCCCGCCGCGTCGTCGATCGTCGTCGCCAGCCGACGGTATCGCCCGACGCCCTCGACGGACAGCAACTGGCAATGCCCGCCCGATACCAGCAGCAGCAGATAGGGGAAGGCGAGATCGGGATCGGACAGCCGCGCGCTCAGCGCATGCCCCTCCAGATGATTGACCGCCACCAACGGCTTGCCCGCGGCATGCGCCAGCGCCTTGGCCATCACCAGCCCGACCATGATGCCACCGATCAGCCCCGGCCCCGCCGTCGCCGCCACCGCGTCGACATCGCCGAGCGTCAGCCCCGCGTCGGAAAGCGCTCCCGCGACCAGCGGCCGGATCATCTCGACATGCGCGCGCGCCGCGATCTCGGGCACGACGCCGCCGAACGGCGCATGCGCGGCTTCCTGCCCCGCCAGCCGATGCGACAGGATGCGCCGATCCCCGGTGACGATCGCCGCCGCGGTCTCGTCGCACGAGGATTCGATGCCGAGGATGATGGGGGCGGGCATGGGGTAGCCCTAGGCCGGGTGGGGGGCGGGGGACAAGCCGAACGAACGGGCTTGGGAGATGTCTGGATGTGGCGATCACCGCATGATGCGTTAACCATTCCTGCCATAAGCCTTGCCTATGTCGGCCCCTGCTATGCATCGCTCCACGTCATTTACGGCGGCGGTCTTGGCGCAGCCAGCGGCGGCAGTGCTTGCGGTGTGGTTGCTGATGCTGTCGATAAATCCCGTGGGATATGTCGGTGGTGGCAGTGACGACGGCCGGTATCTGGAGGCCGCTCGCTGCATCGTCGCGCATCAAGGCTGGTGCGTGCCGACCGTGCACTGGGCAGCGCGGTGGCCGGTCGTACTTCCGCTGGCCGGGGCGATCTCCATATTCGGGGAGACCCGCGCCGCGTTGGGCCTGTCGAGCGCGATCTGGGCGGTCGCGGCGATCGTCCTACTCACCTCGATCGTGCAGAAATGGGCGAATCCCGCGGCCGCGCTGATCGCGGGCGCAGCGCTGACGATAACGCCAGTGTTCGCTCTGCTGAGCCTCTCACCCAATGCCGACCTACCCGAACTGACCTTCCTGCTCGCGGCCTTGTTCTTTTTCATTCGGCGACAATACTGGACCGCCGGGCTGATGCTCGGCCTGGCGATCGCGGCGCGCGAGACCGCGACCGTTGCGCTTCTTCCATTGGCGTTGGGATGCCTGGTATCGCGTCCGCCGACCGCCACGATGCTTCGGGGGGCGTTCGGTCTGGCAATGCCACTGGCGATCGAAGCCGTATGGCATGCCGGCACCGCCAACGATGCGTTTCTACGGCTACACCTGGCGATGGCGCATATCCGTATTCCTTCGACCGAACTGGCTGGCGCGGTGAGCGCGGGTTCGCCCCTGTTCAACGTCGAACTGATCAGGAACTGGCGCCCGGCGATGGGCATCCGCGTTCATTGGCTTCTCGATCCCTTGCTCAATCTCCTGGCGAACCCGGCTTGTGGATTGACGTTTCTAGCCGCGATAGCTTTGATGCATGCCGGCGATTGCCGCTGCGGCGGCAATAATCGGTATGGCCGCACCATTATTATGGGCGGATCATCACCGCACCATCCTGACCGTCCTCCTGATACTCCTGCCGGTCAAAGCGGTCGCGACGATCGCCGACCATCCCAACATGGCCCGCGGCGAAGCGATGGCTCATCGCTGGTTGTCGACACCTTTGCCCGGATTGGTGACCGACGAGGAAACACGCAGCCGATTTGCGATGGTGCCCGCGGTGCGTGCGCTGCCGCTTGAACCTGGGTTGCCACGCCTCAAACTCGAAGACGGCCCGTGCGTCGCGCCGACGCTGCGTCGAGCCGACATCCAGCCTGCGGATTCCCCATGGATCGCCGCGATCCGATCGACGCATTTGCTTCTCGGCGTTCGCAAAACCTACTCGCTGTGTATTTATGGCGGTACGCGACCTCAAGCTGAGTAACGGGTCCCGGCGATCGAGCGGATGAACCGCCCGATAGCATCGTGGGTGTCGAAACGTGCGCAGCGTACCCGATTCAAGACTGCGGCCCTTCCGCCTTCCCGCCCGTCACCCCCTCGCAATGTTGGATGTCCCGTGCCACTCCCCGCGCTATGACGATGATGCCAGCGCCACGTGTAGCCTTGCTGAAATTGCAATCGATCGTGCGGGGGCGATTTCGGCCGGGACGTAGTGTCCACTTCGTCCACTTCCGAATGCAGTATTTGCAATCGTCTTCAATCTCGGCGAGCGCGACGGCCTCGTCGATCGCATCGCCCGGCGGCAGGAACGCGGCATGATTCGCTTCAGGATCGGAACCCGCGGCTCCGCGCTCGCGCTGGTGCAGGCGCGCATGGTGCAGGCGGCGATCGCGGCGGCGCAGGGGTGGGTGCGGGAGGACATCGCGATCGTCACGATCCGCACCACCGGCGACCGGGTGCAGGACCGTGCGCTGGCGGAGATCGGCGGGAAGGCGCTGTGGACGAAGGAACTCGACCGTGCGCTGCTGGACGGCGAGGTCGATGCGTGCGTGCATTCGATGAAGGATGTCGAGACGATCCGCCCCGACGCGATCCGCATCGCCGCGATGCTGCCGCGCGCCGATGTCCGCGACCGGCTGATCGGGGCGGAGGGTATCGCCGCGCTGCGGCAGGGGGCGGTCGTCGGCACCAGCAGCCCGCGGCGGCGCGCGCAGCTGCTGCGGCTTCGCCCCGACCTGGAGATCGTCGTGTTCCGCGGCAATGTCGGTACGCGGCTGGCGAAGTTGGGCGCGGGGGAGGTCGACGCGACGTTGCTGGCGGCGGCGGGGCTGGACCGGCTGGGGCAAAGCGGGATCGGCCATGCGGTCGCTACCGACGCCATGCTGCCCGCACCCGCACAAGGCGCGGTCGGGATCGAGGTACGGCAGGACGATGCGAGCGCGACGGCCATCATCGGTGCGATCGACCATGCCGAAACGAGCGTCTGCATCCATGCCGAACGCGCGTTCCTGGCCGCGATCGGCGCGGATTGTCATTCGCCGGTCGCCGCGCTGGCGAGCCTTGCCGGGGAAACGCTGTCGATCCGCGGCGAACTGATCGCGGTCGACGGCGAGGTGTCGGTCGAGGGCCGGGTCGAGGGAACCCCCGGCGAGGATCTGGGCGGGGCGCTGGCGGCCGACCTGCTCGCGCGCGCGCCGCCCGCGCTCCGGGCGTTGTTCGCGGGGTGAGGCACGCGGTCGTGCTTCGGCCCGCGCCGGGGGCGGACCGGACGATCGCCGCGCTGGCGGCGACGGGGCTGGTGGCGACGGCGTTGCCGCTGTTCGCGGTGCGGCCGGTCGCCTGGGCGGTCCCCGCCGGGGGCTATGACGCGGTGGTGCTGACGAGCGCGAATGCCGTGCGCCACGCCGGACCGGGGCTCGCTGCACTGGACCTGCCGGTGCTTGCGGTGGGACAAGCGACCGCGGCGGCGGCGGCAGAGGCCGGTCTTGCGGTCGCGGCGACGGGGGAGGGCGATGTCGCCGCGCTGCTGGATGCGTACGGCCAACGCTATCCGCGGCTGCTCCATCTGGCGGGCCGCGACCGATCGGCCGACCCGCGGCTGATCGCGGTGACCGTCTATGTTGCCGATCCGCTTGGCGTGACGGCAGCGGCGCTCGCGGTGCTGGACGGCGGCGTGGTCCTGGCGCATTCGCCGCGGGCCGCGTGCCGATTGCGGGCGGTGATGGCGGCGCATGCGCTTGGCTGTGCCGATATGCGGCTGGCGGCGCTCAGCGTGGCTGTGGCGACGGCGGCCGGGACGGGCTGGGGGGCGGTCGCGGTGGCGGACCGGCCGACCGACGCGGCAATCGTCGCGGCGGCGCGGCGGCTCGCCGATTGACCGTTGCCACCGGGACGGGGATAAGCGGGTATGGACGGCTACCGATCGACCGAGACTTCGCGTGCCCGCCGTCCCCGGATCGGGCTGCTGATCGCGATGGTCGCGCTTGGTCTGCTCGCCGGGATCGCGCTGACCATCGCCGCGGTGCAGCGCGTCCGCTGGTTCGGCGCGCCGGCTGCGACCAATGCGGCGGCGGCGGTACGGACGGGCAATTCCGATTTCCAGCCGGCGCAACCGCTTGGCCCCGGGGATACCGCCGCGACGCCGACGCCGGCCGACCCCGCGCTGCTGGCGACGCGGGAGGCGACGCTCGCCGCGCAACTGACCAGACTGGAAGTGCGCACCGCGACGGTATCGGAGGATGCGGTCGCGGCGGGCGGGGAGGCGGCGCGCGCCGAATCGGTGCTGGCGGCGGCGGCGGCCCGGCGCGCGATCGATCGCGGCACCGCGCTCGGCTATCTCGAGGAACAATTGCGCGTGCGTTTCGGCCAGTCGCAACCGCGCGCGGTCGCGATCGTGCTGCAGGCGTCGCGCGCGCCGGTGACGCTGGACGATCTTCGCCAGGGGCTGGACGGGATCGGGGCCGATCTGGCGACCGGACGCAGCGACGTGCATTGGAGCGACAGTCTCGATCGGTTGTTCGCGAACCTGGTCGTCCTGCGCCGGGCCGGGACGCCGTCGCCGCTGCCGGTCGATCGGCTGGCGCGCGCACGGCGGTTGCTCGACGGCGGGCAGGTCGATGCGGCACGCGGCGAAGTGGCGGGCCTGCCGGGGGCGGGACCCGCCGCCAACTGGATGACCGCGGCGCGGCGCTATGTATTGGTCCGCCAGGCGCTCGATGCGATCGACAATGCCGCCATCCTTGGCCAGCCGGTCGCGGCGACGCCCCGGGCGGCGGCGAAGCCCGGCCCCGCCACCGGACCCCAGGGGGCCACCGCGGCGGTGCCGCCGATGGCGGCTCGCTAGGTGCCGACCCGCTCGATCAGCGCCATCGCTCCTTGCGGCGCGCGGACCTTTGCGCCGTTGATGAAGAACAGGAAGGTATCGCGGGGTTGCCGGACCGGGGCCTTGTCCTCGACATAAGCCAGCCCTTCGGGTCGCCCGCCCGCCGCCCAGACCGCCGCAGCGGTCGCCCAGCCGTCCAGCGCCTGCGGGGCATAGCCGGCGACGAACCGCTCCTCGGCCTGTTCGAGCCGTGCATAGACGAAATCCGCGGTCACATCGGCGATGGCCGGATAGTCCGCGGAATCGGCGAAGACGATAGCGACCCCGGCTTCGCGGCACATCGCGACGAATTCGGGCACCGCGAAACTGTCATGCCGGACCTGCACCGCGTGGCGGAGCGACAGGCCGTCCTGCTTGGCGGGCAACAGCTTCAGGAACGCCGCGAAATCGTCCGCGTCGAATGTCTTGGTCGCCATGAATTGCCACAGGATCGGGCCGAGCTTGTCGCCCAGTTCGACGATACCCTGCCCGGTGAAGCGCGCGATCGACTCGCCCGCTTCGGACAATATCTTGCGGTTGGTGCAATAGCGCGACGCCTTCAGCGAAAAGACGAACCCGTCGGGCACGGCCTTCGCCCAGGCGGCGAAGGTCGCCGGTTTCTGGCTGCCATAATAGGTGCCGTTGATCTCGATCGCGGTGACGTGGTCCGCGGCGTAATCGAGTTCGCGCTTCTGCGGCCATTTGTCGGGATAGAATGTCCCGCGCCAGGGTTCGTAGGTCCAGCCGCCGATACCGACGCGAATCGCTGCATTGCTCATTGCGTGGGTATAGCTTGGTGTTCGATAGGTGTGGAGCGCCGCGGCAAAGCCGCATCGTCGGTCGAGCGGTACCTGCCGGCCGAGCCGCCGCGGGTCGCGCTTTAGCTTTGCTAAATCTCGGCGGCGGCTGGAGCGGGCGAAGGGATTCACTCGTTACCGTCGTTTCTCCGTGTCATTGTCTAAGTGGGACCCGTCGCGGATTGCGCCGCGAGAGCGGCCTCGACGATGCGCGCCGCGCCGGACGATTCCGGGACCGAGAAGGTGGGATCGGTCGCAATTCGTTCGAAGATAGCCGCTTTGCGTTCTTCGAACGCGGTCGCGCGCGTCAACACGTCCTCCAGTTCCGCGCGCGGCAGCACGAGCACGCCGTTATCGTCAGCCAGGATGGCATCGCCGGGGTTGATCGCCACGCCGCCGCAGCTGACGGCAACGTTGATCGCGCCGCCCAGGCCGCGATGCTTGGTCGTGATCGGCGTGACCCGGCGGCACCAGATCGGCAGGCCGGCCGCGCGCGCCACCGCGATATCGTGGCCGGCCCCGTCGATGATGACGGCGCGGACGCCAAGCTTGGCCGCCGCGGCGGAGGTCATGCCGCCCCAGCAGGCGGTGTGCTGATCGGCGCCGCGCTCGATCACCAGGATGTCGCCGGGGCGGATGTCCTTCAGCGCATAATGGGCGATGGCCGAATCCGGCACCGTCACGCGGACAGTCACGGCCGTCCCGGCGACCTTTGCCCCCGCCATTCGCGCGATCATCCCGCAGTCCATGAAGCCGGTGTCGCGGAAATGGCCGATCGTTCCGGTCGACGTTTCCAGCAACCGGTCCGCGAGTTCGACGGGAATGGGTTCGGGCATCGGGTTGGCTATGAACATCGCGGCCTCCTGCTGTATCGCCCAGCTTGGAAGCGACCCTGCGGCGGCGCCAATCACAATTTCTCATGACGCGCGATAACCTTTGGCGGAACGATGACGCGTCGTCCGGCGGCGGTGTCCCCGATCACATCTGCTTATGGACGAGAATTGAAAAAGCCGATTAGACGCGACCAGTTCGCGCTGGCTACGCACCGAAGCGATCGGGCGAGCCGGCAGCGGCAGACAGCCGATCCCGTCATCACCGGTCGCGAGCATTAGCCTGGAGCTGCGTCGCTCGCCGCCCCATGACCCGGCAAACGACCGTCGCAGGAGAGAAGAGATGTTCGATATCCGCGAAATGCCGGTTGCCGTCGATGCAGGGCTGCGGCATGCCGCGCTCGCCGCGGAACCGGCGACGATCGGCCACTTCCGCCTCCGGGGATTCCCCGATCCGGCGATCCGGCCGCTTGTCCCGGTCGCCCGGATCAGCGGCACGGCAGTCACGCTCGCGCTGCCCGGGGCCGATTCCACGTTGCTGCACCATGCGGCCGGGCTGCTTCGCGAAGGCGACGTGCTGATTATCGATCGGCTGGGCGACCGGCATCATGCCTGCCTGGGCGGCGGTGTCGCGCTGGCGCTGGCGCGGACCGGGATCGCGGGCGTCATCATCGACGGCCCCTGCGCCGATCCGGCGGAACTGCGCGAATGCGGTCTGCCGATATGGGGCCGCGGCTTCAGCTCGATCACGACCCGGCTGCTTGGCATCGGCGGGTTGATGAACGTGCCGGTCTCGCTGGGCGGCGCGGTCGTCCAGCCGGGCGACCTGGTGATCGCGGACGAGGGCGGTATCGTCGTTCTGCCGGTGGAGGAAGCGGCCGACGCGATCGCCCGCGCGGCGGGCATGCAGCAGCGGGAAAAGCTCGGCTTGGCCAGTGTCGGGCGCGACCGTCCACTGGGCATGCAGACCGGCGCGTCGGCGATGATCGCCGCGAAGTTGGAGGCAGCGAAGTTGCAGGCAGAAGCGCCGAAGCACCCCACAGCAACCGCCAGTTCCTGACCGCGCTCCCCTTGGCACCACCTGGAAAACCTCGCTATCAAATCCTGTTATAGACGGAGATAGCAAAGGCCGATTGGACCTCGCCGACGCATGCCGGTTACCCGTCGAGCATCACGACCACGAGGAAATCCGCCATAATGAAGGTGACACTGATCCAGCGCAACGTGACGGAAGACAAGGAGGGAAACCTCCGGCGGTCGGTAGACCTCGTCAGGGCGGCGGTGGCGGCGGACCAGCCCGACCTTGTCATCCTGCCCGAAATGAGCGCCTTCATGAGCGGGAACCCGGCCAAGAAGAAGTCCGGCGCGGAAACGCTGGACGGCACCTTCGCCACGACATTCGCTGCGCTGGCCGCCGAGCTTTCGGTCAATATCGATCTGGGCAGCGTGGTCGAGGACCGCGACGGTCGCTATTACAACACGTCGGTGGTGTTCGGCCGCGACGGCCGTCCGCTCGGGCAATACAGCAAGATCCACCGCTTCGACGTCACCCTGCCCAACGGCACCGAAGTCCGCGAATCCGCGCTGGTCGAGGCCGGCAGCGACGTGGTCGTCGTCGATGTCGATGGCATCCCGACCGGCTTTGCGATCTGCTACGACCTACGTTTCGGCGAGTTGTTCCGCAAGCTCGCCGAGGAGGGCGCACGGCTCATCATCATGCCGTCGGCTTTCCTGCAGGCCACCGGCATGGATCATTGGGAAGTGCTGATCCGCGCGCGTGCGATCGAGACGCAATGCTATATGGCCGCGCCCAACCAGATCGGCGTAATCGACGGCGGCACCCACACTATGTTCGGTCATTCGATGATAGTCGATCCGTGGGGCCAGGTCATCGCTCAGATGTCGAACCGGGACGGCTATGTCAGCGCGATGCTGGACATGGACTATCTGCAGACCTGTCGTCAGCGCATCCCGGTTCACAAGCATCGTGTCTTGGTCTAGAGTCAGAATGGATCAGGATTGCACGTACCCTGAGTGTCGAAGGTAGTTTGAGCATTCGGCGGGCTGGAACCTGCCGATGATGGTTTTGAGTGCGTGGCAGATGGCGTCGAACGAGCGCGGTGCCGCTCGGCGCAGCAACGCTTTCACCTTGGCGAAGACCTGTTCGATTGGGTTGAAGTCGGGGCTGTAGGGCGGCAGATAGAGCAACCCCATGCCGGCTTCTTCGAGGCATTGCCGGACGCCGGGCACTTTGTGGGCAGGCAAGTTGTCGCACACGACGATGCTGCCGGGATGCATTTCTGGAATGAGGTGGTCGGTCAGCCATTGTCGGAAGATCAGGCCGGTCATGGGTGCGTCGATAAGCATCGGGGCGCGGATGCCGTCGTGCGCCAGACCAGCGACGAACGTGGACGTCATCCAATGACCGTGCGGGGCCTTGCCCAGAAGCGGTTTGCCTCTTGGTCCCCAGCCGCGCGGCCGGGTCATGCTGGTGGTGGTTCCGGTCTCATCGACGAACACCAGGCTGGTAAAGTCGAACCCGGCCTGCGCCGCGCGCCAGATGTCGCGGGCGATGGCGACATCTGGCCGGTCCTGCTCAGTGGCGAAGATGGTCCTTTTTTTTGTGC
>NZ_CAXTII010000079.1:0-12487 GCF_964244235.1 uncultured Sphingomonas sp. | reverse complement strand
TCGCCAGCATCATGCTATGGCTCAAATAATTAAATCGTCACCACAGCCTAGAGCGGACGCCGGCACGTCGCTCCCCGCGTTTAGTTGGGGACCGTCCCCTCGTCGGCGACGCCCGCCTCGAACGACCTGGAAGAATCGCTGCCGTCGATCTGATGCGCGCCCTTATCGGGTTTGGCTTTCTCCGCCGCCTTGGGCGTGCTGCCGCGTAAAGACAGCAGCGCCGCAGTCGCCGCTGCGCCGATCGCGGCGACGCCGCCGGCGACCGCCGCCGCCTTGCCCCAGCTGCCACCCGATTTCTCCGATGCGGTGGATGCGCCCTTGGCACGCTTCGTGGTCGGCGACTTTGCCGATGCGTGCGGTGTCGCGCGCTTCGTGGAGCGGGGCTTCGGCGTCTTTCCGGTCGCAGTCTTTCGCGCCGTATCCGCTACGGATTTGACGGCTTCGATCGTTGCTTCCGGCGCGGCCTTCACCGCGGCGGTCGCCTTCGCGACGACTGTCTTCGCGGTCGATGGCTTGGGTCCGGTCTTGGCCGTCGTCGCGCGTGGCGCACGGCGGGGCGTCGTCTTCGGCTTGGCAGCCGCTGCGTCGGTCTTCGGCGTTTCGGGTGTGTCGGCCATGCTGCTCTCCCTGAAAGTGATTCCGGATGCGTAACGCAACCGTCATAGCTTGGTTCAATTGCCTGCCTGGCGCTAGCGGAATGGAGGCTCGTCGAACGCACGCAGCTTGCGGCTATGCAATTTTGCACCCTCCAACCGCAATTGTTCGCACGCCTCGATCCCGATCCGCATATGCTCGCTGATCGCGCGTTCGTAAAACCGGTTGGCCTGTCCCGGCAGTTTCAGCTCGCCGTGCAGCGGCTTGTCGGACACGCACAGCAATGTCCCGTAAGGTACTCTGAAACGGTATCCCTGCGCTGCGATCGTCGCCGACTCCATATCGATCCCGACCGCGCGCGACAGCGAGAAGCGAAGCGCCGACCGCGAATAGCGCAGTTCCCAGTTACGGTCGTCCGTCGTCACGATGGTGCCGGTACGAAGACGCCGCTTCAGCTCCTCGCCCGATTGCCCCGACACGATCTCCGCCGCCTTCGCCATCGCCACCTGCACCTCGGCGATCGCGGGCACCGGGATTTCGGGGGGCAGCACGTCGTCCAGGACATGGTCGTCGCGCAGATAGGCATGCGCCAGGACATAATCGCCGATCCGCTGCGACGGACGAAGCCCGCCGCAATGCCCGATCATCAGCCACGCCTCGGGCCGGATGACCGCCAGATGATCGGTGATCGTCTTCGCATTCGACGGCCCGACGCCGATATTGACGAGCGTGATCCCCGTCCGATCCGGTGCCATCAAGTGATAGGCGGGCATCTGGTGCCGCCGCCACGCGCTGTCGTTGATCAGCTCGTCCGCGTCGTCCCCCGGCCGGATGACGACATTGCCCGCCCCCGACAGCGCGGTAAAGCGGCTGCCGTCGCCCAGCTGTCCCGCCGCCCAGCGAACGAATTCATCGACATAGCGGTGATAGTTGGTGAACAGGACGAAGCGCTGCGTATGCTCCGCGGGCGTACCCATATAGTGCCGGAGGCGTGCGAGCGAGAAGTCGGTGCGCAGCGCATCGAACAGCGCAAGCGGCCGCGCGGTGTCGGGCGAGCTCCACAATCCGTCCGCGATCTCGTCGCCGATATGCGCCAGTTCGGTCGTGGGGAAATGCCGCGCCAGCTCGCTGGCCGATACCGCATCGAGGCTCAGCGCGTGGCCGGTGTCGAGCACATAGGGAAACGGGATCTCCTGCCGGCCGGGCACCGCCTCGACCGACACGTCGTAATCCTCGATCAGCAGCGTCAGCTGTTCGGTCAGGTAATCGGCGAACATCCCCGGCTTGGTGACGCTGGTCCGATACTCGCCGGGCTGCACAAGCCGTCCGAACGAACGACGCGGGGTCGGGCGATCATCGCCGCCACGGAAGATCAGCCGGATGTCGGGATAGGCGAACGATCCACCGGTGCGCGCTGCCGCTTCGGGAACGGTGCCGTCTCTCAGATAGGCGCTCAGCGCGGCCTGCAGACGGGCGACGGAGGCGAGGTACAGGCGATCGAGTTCGGCGACGATGGTGGCAGCGATGGTCATCGCCCCGGGCTACCGGGCGCGTATGACACTGGCAAGCGCGGCTGGTGCTACGTCCGGACCTGCTTGGCGATGGCGTCGAGCAAGCCGTTGACGAAGCCCGATTCCCGTCGTTCGTAGAACGCGTGGGCGACATCGACATATTCGGTGATCACCGCCGCCGCAGGCACATCCGCCCGTGCCAGAAGTTCGTAAGTGCCGGCGCGCAGTATCGCCTTCATCGGCTTGTCGAGCCGTGGCAGCGTCCAGCCCTTCGCCAGCTTCCCCTCGATCGCGACATCGATCTCGCCGATCCGCGCGACCGCACCCTTCACGATATCATCGAAGAAATCGGCATCGGCCTCGGCATATTCGACGTCCTCGATCGTCGCGCCGATCCGGTGCTGATGGAATTCATGGAGCAGCGCGGTGACCGCAATACCCTCCATCTCATGCTGGTAGAGCGCCTGGACGGCGGCGAGCCGCGCGGCGGCGCGGGCCTTCGATCGGGTGGCGCTGCGGGACATCCGGGCGCGCTTTAGGCGCTGGAGGCGTGCGCGTCACCCCCTCGACGGCAACGTAATGTCAAAACCCCCCATGAAGCCGTACCGCCAGCACGTTCGCCGGCCCGCGATCGCGGTTGTAGCCGGGGTTGGCGATATGCTGCGCGTCGAGCGTCAGATTGATGCCCTTCGGCGCTGCGAGATCATAATAGAGTTCCGCGATCTGCTCTGCCCCGGCATCCGGCAAACGTCCGTCGCCGATCAGCACCCCGATCCCGCCTGCCGCCAGATAGCGCCGATGCGCGGCGGAGATGCCGTTGACGACAAGCGCCAGCCCGACCCGGTCGTTCGCGCGGCCCCAGCCCTTGCCCGACAGCGCGCCGCCGACCTGGGCGGTGCGGTCGATATCGGTGAAGTCGTACGGCTCGATCGATCCGTCCGCATAACCCGCGCGGACGAAGAGCCCGAACGCGCCGGTCAACGCCTGCTCGGCGTTCACATTCGCGCCGATCCGCGTCAGACGGCGGCGGGTGGGGACGGGGTCGACGGGCCCGCCCGTCGCCAGCGCATGGGCGACCGCATCGTCGAACCGGCCGAACTGCCCGCGGTTGCGGAAGAACGTCACCCGCACCGCGCCCGCGCGTCCGGCAAAGATATGGCGATGCTCGACCTCGGCATCGACCTGATACTGGCCGAAGCCCGTTTCCAGCGTCTCGCCATTGGGGATTTTCGACAGGTTGAACCCGCCGAGCCGGAACGTCCACGGACCCGTATAAAGTTCGCCCGACACGCCGTAGCTGTAGCCCCACGCGTCTGCGGCATAGTCGAAGGTGCCAGCATCCACGGCTGACCAGTTGAGGAAATCGCCGCGCGGATCGTGCGCATAGGCATTGGTGTCGAACACGTCGCCGACGCCGAACTTGCCGATCGTCAGGACGATGCGGTTGGCGTCATGGCTGCCGCGGAGCTGGTTCGGGGTTGATTCAACCACCTGCCGCTCGCCGCCCAGCCCGATGGTCTGGCGGAAGAAGAGGCGTTGCAGCCGGAAATAGGGCGACGCCTTGCCGACCTTGTACGCCTCCGCGCTGGGGAAGCCGGCCGCGCCGAGCGTGTTCGACAGGCCGAAACCCTGGTCGATCTCGGGGTTCGCCCATAATTCCGCGCCCGCCCAGGGGTGCACGCCGATAAAGGCGGTTGCGTCGAAGGTTTCCTTCACCTGATGCGGCGTCAGGCTGTTCGTGCCGGCATAAGGCGAAGCAAACCCGACGACACCCTGCGCGACGAAGGTCGCCTGGCCGTGGACCGCGAATGTCTGGTCCTCGGCCACCGGCGCGATATCCTGTGCCATCGCCGAGCCCGCCGCGAGAACGATCCCCGCTGCGACGATCGCCGCCGCGCGGATCACCGGTTCAGCCGCAGCCTGAGCGCGACCGAGCGCGCATGCGCGGGCAGGCCCTCGGCCTCCGCAAGCGCTACCGTCGCCGGGCCGAGTTCGCGTAGCGCGGCTTCGTCGAGCCCGAGGAAACTGGTCCGCTTCATGAAGTCGAGCACCGATAGCCCCGACGCGAACCGCGCGCGGCGGCCGGTGGGGAGGACATGGTTGGGCCCCGCAACATAATCGCCGATTGCTTCGGGCGTGTGACGGCCGAGGAACACGGACCCGGCGTGGCGGACGCGGTCGAACAAGGCCTGCGGATCGTCGACCGCGAGTTGCAGATGTTCGGGCGCGAGACGATCGACGAGCGGCATGGCGTCCTCGAGCGTCGACGTCACGACGATCGCACCATTGGCCTCCCACGCGGTGCGCGCCGTCGTACCGGTGGCGAGCGTGTCCAGCTGCCGATCGACCGCCGCGGCAACCTTGTCGGCAAAGGCATCGTCGTCGGTGAACAGGATCGACTGCGTGGTGACGTCGTGTTCGGCCTGGCTCAGCAGGTCGGCGGCGATCCATTCCGGGTCGTTCTGCCCGTCCGATAAGACGACGATCTCGCTTGGTCCGGCGACCATGTCGATCCCGACGACGCCGTAGACCTGCCGCTTCGCCTCCGCGACCCAGGCATTGCCGGGGCCGGTGACGATATCGACGGGCCCGATCGGGCCCGCGCCATAGGCAAGCGCCGCGATCGCCTGCGCGCCGCCAATCCGCCATACCTCGTCGACGCCCGCCAGGTGCGCCGCGGCGAGGACGAGAGCGCTGACCTGCCCCTCCGGCGTCGGCGTGACCATCGCCAACCGCCCGACCCCTGCGACCCGCGCGGGGATCGCGTTCATCAACAGCGACGACGGATAGGCCGCGCGCCCGCCGGGCACGTAGATCCCCGCCGCATCCACCGCGCGCCACCGCGCACCGAGGCGGACACCGGCGGCATCGACATAGTCGGTGTCCACCGGGCGCTGTTTCTCATGATAGGCGCGGATGCGGGTGGCGGCGAGTTCGAGCGCGGCGCGCAGGTCCGGGTCGAGCGCATCGAACGCTGCGGCGCAGTCCTCCGGCGCGATCCGCCAGCCGGTGGTGGCGAGGTCGTGGCGGTCATGGCGGCGGGTCAGGTCGGCGACTGCGGTCTCACCGTCGCCGCGGACGGCGGCGATGATTGCGGTGACATCGCGCGCGACGTCGGCTGAGGATTCACGGCGATCCTCGACCAGCGCGGCGAAGCGGGCGGCGAAGTCGGCGGCGGTGGTGTGGAGGCGGATCACTTCTTCCTCCCCTCCCGCGAGCGGGAGGGGTTGGGGTTGGGGTTGGGGTTGGGCGCTCGCTCTCTGCTGGCGGTGGACATGCGGATGGGGAGCGCCCACCCCCCGGCCCCCACCCGTAAACGGGAGGGGGAGCAGGAGAAGGCTGTCCTCACGACGCCGCCACCCCAACCGCGCGCCGGAACGCCTCGACCAGCGGGACGACCTCGGGCCGCGTCTTCATCGCCGCGCGGTTCACCACCAGCCGCGACGTCACGTGCATGATCCGTTCGACCTCGACCAGCCCGTTCTCGGCAAGCGTCCGCCCAGACGACACCAGATCGACGATCCGCGGTGCCAGCCCCAGGGTCGGTGCCAATTCCATCGCGCCGTTCAGCTTCACGCATTCCACCTGCACGCCCCGCGCCGCGAAATGCGCGGCGGTGACGTGCGGGTATTTGGTGGCGACGCGGACATGGCTCCATCCGCGTGGGTCGTCGGTAGCGGCCATGTCGATGGGCTCGGCAACCGACAGCCGGCAATGACCGATGCCGAGATCGACCGGCGCATAGAGTTCGGAATAGGCGAATTCGGCAAGCACGTCGGACCCGACGATACCGATCTGCGCCGCGCCGTGCGCGACGAAGGTCGCGACGTCGAACGCGCGCACGCGGATCAGTTCGATGCCGGACACGTCGGTCGCGAAGCGGAGCGCGCGGCTGCCTTCGTCCATAAAGCTGGACTCGGGCCGTACGCCCGCCGCCGCCAGCAACGGAATCGCCTCCGCCAGAATGCGTCCCTTGGGGACCGCGATGATGATGGGGGTGGCCATTTCCCGCGGGGCTTTACGGGGGGGGAGGGGCGGGTGCAACATGGCCCGCCAACAGGAGGGCAGGATGGCAACCGAAGATACCAATCGCGGCGCTTTTCGCATCCAGGAACATTATTGCCGTGCGAACGCCTCGCCGATCTATGCGGAGGTCTGCGCCGCGCTGGCGGACGGACTGACGCGGGAAACCCGTACCGGCGCGCGCGTGCTCGACTGGCCGGGCGAGCCGACGCGCGATGCAGTGCCGCTTCGGCTGATCGGTGCGCTGCATGCGCTCGTTTTGGCGGGGGCGGATGCGGACCTGGCGGAAATGTTTGCCGGTCGGATCGCCGGGCCCGCCCGGATTGCCGCGGTCGTGACCGAAGTCCTGCGCGACCATGACGATGCGCTGTATCCCTGGCTAGACGGGCCGCCACAGACGAACGAGCCCGGTCGGTCGGCCGCGCTGATGACCGGACTGATCGCCACCGCCGCGCGATTCGGGCCGAAGCTGGAGGTGCTGGAGATCGGATCGAGCGCCGGGCTGAACCTGCTGATCGATCGCTTCCGGATCGATCTGGGCGGCACGGTCATCGGGCCGGCGGATGCGCCGGTGTCGATCGTGCCCGACTGGCGCGGGCCGGCACCGCCGTCGGTGCCGGTCGGGATCGTCTCCGTCCGCGGCTGCGACGTTAAGCCGATGGATGCGACCGATCCCGCGGTCGAGGCGCGGCTGGCTGCGTTCATCTGGGCCGAGGCACCCGAGCGGCTGGCCCGCGTACAAGGCGCGATCGCGATGTTGCGCGAACGGCCGGTCGATCTGGTGCAGGCCGATGCGGCGGACTGGATCGAGGCGCGGCTGACGGAATCGCAGGCGGCGGGGGTCACGCGCGTCCTGATCCACTCGGTGGTGTGGCAATATCTGCCCGAGCCCGTCGCCGATCGCATTCGCGCGGCGATGGCAGCGGCGGGGGCACGGGCGACGATGGAACGGCCGCTGGCCTGGGTGTCGATGGAGCCGGACCGGTCGCTCGGCCACCAGGTCGTCCGGATGCGCGGCTGGCCGGGGGACGATGGCTGGCGGGTGCTGGCGACGGCGCATGCGCATGCAGCGTGGATCGACTCTCGCGCGCCCGATGCGGAGGATGCCGGGATCGCGTTGCCGGAAGGGGCGACGGTTAGGGTTTGATTATTCCGCGCGGGGATGCGGAGCGCAAGCCGAGCGTTCATCCCCACCCCGGCGAAGGCCGGGGCCCAGTTGCACCGTCTCTAGTTGGCGCGGGACTCCCACACCCAATATCGTATCGCAACTGGGCTCCGGCCTTCGCCGGGGTGGGGATAGGGGCGGTGCGGCATTCTCTACCCCGCCCACCCCCGGATCGCGTCGATCACCGCACCTGGATTCTCCCACGGCACGAAATGCCCCGCATCGACCTTCACCACCGTCAGGTCCGGTACCAACGCGTCCAACCCCTCGAGCTGGCTCGGCAACAAGGCCTTGTCCTCGACCCCCCAGATCACCAGCACCGGTATCTTCGTCGGCGGAAAGGGCGCGTCGAGAAAGGCGGGGCGGGGCGGGGTCTCGTCCATTGCCGGCACCTGGATGGCGCTGGCGCGGTACCAGTTCAGCATCGCGGTCATCGCGCCGGGCTGACCCCATTGGTCGAGATAGACGGGCTTCTCGTCCGCGATCTTCGCGAAGTCGGTGTGTTTCATGAAGCTGCCGTCGAAGAAAGACGAAAGCCCGATCGTCTCGATATGCGCCTCCAGATCGGTATTGCGGAACGCGCGGATATATTGACTCGCCTCGCGCTGCGCGGGCTCGTCGAAGATGGTGCGCTGGAAAACGAGCGGGTGCGGCGCGTTGACGATCACCAGCCGCGCGATCCGGTCCGGGTGTTGCAGCGCCGCCATCCACGCCACCGCGCCGCCCCAGTCGTGGCCGACCAGCGTGAATCTGGCGATGCCGAGATGGTCCGCCAGCGCGATCAGGTCGGCGACGATCTTGTCGGGGGTGTAGTTCTCTACGCCCTCGGGCTTCGACGAGCGGGCATAGCCGCGCTGGTCCGGGGCGATAACGTAATGGTCGCGGGCGAGGTCGGGGACCACGTGGCGCCACGTTCGATGCGATTCGGGGAAGCCGTGAAGGAGGATGATCGGCGGGGCGGCGGGGTCGCCGGTGATCTGGACGTCGAGTTCGATGCCGGTGGATAAAGCGATGCGTTGCAGGTCGTCGGTCATTCTATCTCCTGCCATTCTCGGGAAGCCGTCCCTATCAGCCGACCCACGTCGCGAACATCATACGATGCCCTTCGGGAGTCGCGATCGGCATCTCGCGCCAGCCCCAGGGCTTGTCCGCGGGCGGGGCGAGGATACAGGCACCGCGAGACGCGAATTCGGTATGCAGCGCATCGACGTCGTCGGTCGCGATAAAGGCGAAATAGCTGTGGTCGCCCAGCGCCGACGCCGGAATGGCATCGGGGCAACGCCCCATCATCAAACGCACATCGTCGCGAATGACCGCTTGCCAATTGTCGCCGTCGTTCCAATCCTTCGTGAAGCCCAGCGTCTCGGTGAAATACATAGTCGACGCCGCAAGGTCGTGAACGGCGAGGACATAGGCATGCGGGCGAAGCGTCGGGTTCGTCACGGATAGCTCACCGTCTTCGGCACCTCCGGAATCGGGATCCACTCATGCGCATCGCCCGGCACCCGTGGGAAATCCCCCGCCATCCAGGCGCGTCTGGCCTCGGCGATCCGGTCGCGGCGGCTGGAGACGAAATTCCACCACACATGCCTGGGCGTCGCGAACGCATCGCCGCCGCACAGCATCGCGCGGCCACCGTTCGCCGATCGCAACGTCGCCGCGATGCCCGGACGCAGCACGTACAGTGTCATCGGCGTCAACGGCGCGCCCTCAAGCGTCGCTTCACCCTTCGCCAGGTACAGCGCACGCTCGTCAGCGGCGGCGTCGATCGGCACGGCGGCCCCTGATTGCAGGACGATGTCGGCATAGATCGCCCCCGCCAGCGCGGTCGTCGGTGCGGTCGCGCCCCATAGCGATCCCATCACGATCCGCGCCTGCGCACCGTTCGCCTCGATGATCGGCAGGCCGGCGGAGGCGACATGTTCGAATGCCGGATCGGTCTCCTCCAGCGCATCGGGTAAGGCGAGCCATGTCTGGATACCCGACAGGACCGGGCCATCGCTCCGCTCGTCGCCCGGCGATCGTTCGGAATGGACGATGCCGTGCCCGGCGGTCATCAGATTCACCGCACCGGGTTCGATCCGCCTGGCGGTGCCGAGCGAGTCGCGGTGGTCGATCGCACCGTCGAACAGGTACGTGACGGTCGAAAGGTTGATGTGCGGATGCGGGCGCACGTCGATGCCCTGGCCGGGCGGCAGATGTGCCGGCCCCATCTGGTCGAAGAACAGGAACGGCCCGACCATCGTCCGCGCCTTGGCGGGGAGCGTGCGGTGAACCTTGAACCCGCCCAGATCGTGCGTGACGGGCAGGATTTCCTGTTCGATGAAGTCACCGAACATGCGCGCGCTCCGTGGCGTTCAGCATCTGGGCCAGATCCTCGGGATAGAATCGCTCGTCATGCGCAGCCAGCTCGTCGCGGGTGAACCAGCGCCACTGCGTCATGACCCGGCGTTCGAGTTCGGTATGCCCCGACGAATCGATATCGACCGCGCCGACGTCGATGCGAAACCAGCGCTCGTCGGCGCTGACGTCGATGCCCTCGATCGTGCGGAATTCGACCTGCCGCTGCGCGATCTCGGGACCGGGATCGGCATCGATCCCGGTTTCCTCGCGCAGCTCACGCCGCGCTGCCGCTTCGTAGCTTTCGCCCGGATCGACCGCGCCGCCCGGCGTGCACCAGAAAGTCGGTCGATCGTCCGGCGTGAAGCGGAACAGCAGGACTCGGCCTATGCCATCGACGAGCAGGATTCGTGCGGCGGGGCGGGGGGCTCTCACGCGCGCGCCCTCACGCCGCGTCGAGTTCGGGATAATGGCGGAACACGCCGTCCTCATTGAACGCGAGCCGCCGATCGCTCTTCGAATAGGCGCGGATCCCCGGCAGGTCGGCGACCTGATCGTGAATCCGCACGACGTTCGGATAGTCCGGCTCAAGCGTCGCCATCCGCTTCGGGAACATGTAGCGAAGCCCCGCGACCAGCTGGAACAACGACGTATCGACATAGGTCCAGCGGTGATCGATCAGCCAGTCGCCGGGATTGGCGATCACCGCATGCTCGAAATATCCGAGAAATTTGGGCATCCGTTCCGCGCGGAACTGCTCGGCGGCGCGCAATGCCTCGGGCCGTTGGTCCGCATAATAGGCCATCGCGGCAACCGGGTGATGGACATTGTGCACCTCCGCGACCATGTCCGCGATCGTCAGCTGCAATTCGTTCAGCCAAAGGCGGTCGGCGATGTTCGACGGAGCGACGTCGTGGCGCTCGCCCAGGTACATCAGTATGTTGGCCACCTGCGCGATCACCAACCTGTCGTTGACCAGATAGGGCGGCGCGAACGGCGTTCGGCCGCTGCGCGCCGCCATGTCGGCGAGCAATGCCTGTCCCTCGTCATCGGCCAGACGCGCACAATCCTCATAGGCGATACCCGCCGCCTCCATCGGCAGCCGGACGAATTCGCCACGGCCGGGAATCGAGGGCCAATACCAAAGCTGGTAGCTCATCGCGCATCCTCCGGCGCGCGCGCCTTGATGGCGAGCGCATGGATTCGCGTAGCTAGCAGATCGGCCAGCGCGTGATTGACCATACGCTGTCTTTCCACGCGGTTGCGCCCCGAAAACGCGGCACTTTCGATCGCGACGGAGAAATGCGTCTCGCCCGTGCCGTCATCGCCCATATGCCCCGCATGCTGGCCACTGTCGTTCGACACGGCGAGATGCGACGGAGCGAGCGTCCTGGTCAGGCGATCAGCGATCGTGTCGACGAGCGGTTCTGTAGAAGTGGCGTTCATCGCGCCTATATAGCGCCTTTTGTCGGAGCGGGGACCCGGTGTCGGGGGAAAACGAAAAGAAGGAAAGACCGAGCCCGCGCTTCCATGGCCGGGTCGAGAATACCGGTCAGCGCTGCGCCCATCCGGGCTGCGACGAACCCGGCGAATTCCGCGCGCCGCCGGCGGAGGGTACGGGTGGCCCGGACGGACCGCGCCCGTATCGCTGGATGTGCCTGGAACATGTCCGCGCGTTCAATTCGCGGTATAATTTCTTCGACGGGATGAGCGTGGACGAAATCCACGACGCGCAGCGGCCGCTGGCGGGATGGGAGCGGGAAACGCGGGCGTTCGCGCATGGCGGCGCGGACCGTCCGCCGCGCTGGACCGATTTCAGCGACCCGCTGGACGCCATCGGCGCGCGCTTCCGCCGCGAGACCGCGCCGGAGCGGTCCGACGGCAAGCCCTTATCGGGACAGGACCGCGCGAGCCTGAAGGTCCTCGGCCTCGCGGCGGATGCGGACCGGATGGCGCTGCGCAGGCGATACAGCGAACTGGTTCGCCGCTATCACCCCGATCGCAACGGCGGCGACCGGGCGCATGAGACGATGCTGCAACAGGTGATCGCGGCGTACCAGCAGCTGCGTCAGGCACCGGCGTTCGCATGACAAGGGTCACTCGATGGGTCGGACTCGCGCTGGATGGTTGAAGCGGGGGCGGTCGTTGCCCTAAGGCGTCAGGCCACAGGCGAGGCGATAATGACCGACATCCCCAACACGATGCCCGACAGTCGGGAAACGACGATTCTCGAAGCGCCTGACCGCGTCGTGAAGATCCGCGATATGTTCGGCATCGATTCGGACATGGAAGTCCCCGCGTTTTCGGAAAGCGACGAGCGCGTTCCCGATCTCGATCCGGCCTATGTATTCGATCCGGACACCACGCTCGCGGTGCTGGCGGGGTTCGCGCACAACCGCCGGGTGATGGTCCAGGGCTATCACGGCACGGGCAAGTCGACGCATATCGAACAGGTCGCGGCGCGGCTGAAATGGCCGTGCATCCGCATCAACCTCGACGCGCATATCAGCCGGATCGATCTGGTCGGCCGCGACGCGATCGTGCTGAAGGACGGGCAGCAGGTCACCGAATTCCGTGAGGGACTGCTGCCCTGGGCGCTGCAGACGCCGACTGCCCTGGTATTCGACGAATATGATGCGGGCCGCCCGGACGTGATGTTCGTGATCCAGCGCGTGCTGGAGACTGAGGGCAAGCTGACGCTGCTCGACCAGAACCGGGTGATCCGCCCGAATCCCTGGTTCCGCCTGTTCGCCACCGCCAATACGGTCGGCCTGGGCGATACCAGCGGGCTGTATCATGGCACGCAGCAGATCAACCAGGGCCAGATGGACCGCTGGAACATCGTCGTCACGCT
>NZ_CAXTII010000078.1:0-12573 GCF_964244235.1 uncultured Sphingomonas sp. | reverse complement strand
TGCACTGGAGCACGACGCCGACGATGTTCTTGCCGATGTCGTGCACGTCGCCCTTCACGGTCGCCATGATGATCTTGCCCTTGCCGCGCGCGCCGGGCTCCTTCGACGCCTCGATGAAGGGCAGCAGGTGCGCGACCGCCTTCTTCATGACCCGTGCGCTTTTAACGACTTGCGGCAGGAACATCTTGCCCGATCCGAACAGGTCGCCGACGACGTTCATGCCGTCCATCAACGGCCCCTCGATCACCTCGATCGGCCGCGCGAACAGCTGGCGGCATTCCTCGGTATCCTCGACGACATGCGCGTCGATGCCCTTGACCAGCGCATATTCCAGCCGCTTGCCGACCGCGAGGCCGCGCCATTCCGCCGCCTGCTTCTCCGCCACCGCATCGGTGCCGCGATAGCGCTCGGCCAGCGCGACGAGCCGGTCGCCGGCTTCCGGATCGCGGTTGAGGACGACGTCCTCGCACGCGGTGCGCAGTTCGGGGTCGATCGTGTCGTAGACATCGAGCTGCCCGGCATTGACGATCGCCATGTCCATGCCCGCAGGAATCGCGTGAAACAGGAACACCGAATGCATCGCGCGCCGCACGGGCTCGTTGCCACGGAAGCTGAACGACAGGTTGGATAGCCCGCCCGAGATATGGCAATGCGGGCACCGCGCCTTGATCGCCTTGCAGGCTTCGATGAAGTCGACCGCGTAGTTGTTATGCTCCTCGATCCCCGTCGCCACCGCGAAGATGTTGGGATCGAAGATGATGTCCTCGGGCGGGAAGCCGATGCCGGTCAGCAGGTCGTAGGCGCGCGCGCAGATCTCGACCTTGCGCGCCTCGGTGTCCGCCTGCCCGACCTCGTCGAACGCCATCACGACCGCCGCCGCGCCGTACGCCATGCACTTGCGCGCCTGGGCGAGGAACTGTTCCTCGCCCTCCTTCATGCTGATCGAATTCACGATCGGCTTGCCGCTGACGCATTTCAGCCCCGCCTCGATCACCGACCATTTCGAACTGTCGATCATGAAGGGCACGCGCGCGATATCGGGTTCGGCGGCGATCAGCTTCAGGAAGGTCGTCATGGCATACTCGGCGTCGAGCAGCCCTTCGTCCATGTTGATGTCGACGACCTGCGCGCCGTTCTCCACCTGGTTGCGGGCGACCTCGACGGCCTTGGCATAGTCGCCCGCCATGACGAGCTTCTTGAACGCCGCCGATCCGGTGACGTTGGTGCGTTCGCCGATGTTCACGAAATTGGTGGAGGAGGTCATCTTATTTCTTCCCCCCTCCCGCGAGCGGGAGGGGCCGGGGGTGGGCGCTCGCCAACCGCGAGCGATGTACGAGGAGGAGAGCGAGCGCCCACCCCCTAGCCCCCTCCCGCTCGCGGGAGGGGGAATAAAGATCACGCCGCCATGAAGAACGGCTCCAGACCCGCCAGCCGCGTCCTTACCGCCGGTGTCGGAAGCACGCGCGGCGCAACGCCCGCCACCCCTTGCGCAATCGCCGCGATATGCGCAGGCGTCGATCCGCAACAGCCGCCCAGCACGTTGACCTGACCCGCCTGCGCCCACTCCCCTACCAACCCCGCGGTCGTCGCGGGCATCTCGTCATACTCGCCCAGTTCGTTGGGCAACCCGGCGTTCGGATACACCATGACGAGCGTGTCGCAGATCTCGCTCAGCGTCTTCACATGCGGCCGCAACTGCTCGGCACCGAAGGAACAATTGAGCCCGATCGTCAGCGGCTTGGCATGGCGCACCGCGTGCCAGAACGCCTCGACCGTATGCCCCGACAGGTTGCGCCCGGACAGGTCGGTGAGCGTCATCGACAGCATGATCGGCAGGTCGCGCCCCAGATCGTCCGCGGCGTCGATCGCGGCCATGATCCCCGCCTTCGCGTTCAGCGTGTCGAACACCGTCTCGATCAGGATGAAATCCACCCCCCCCTCGACCAGAGCGTCGATCTGTTCGCGGTACACGCCCTTCAGATGGTCGAAATCGATCTCGCGGTAGCCGGGATCGTTGACGTCCGGGCTGAGCGACAGCGTCTTGTTGGTCGGCCCGATCGCGCCCGCGACGAAGCGTGGGCGCCCGTCCTTCGCCTGGAACTCGTCCGCGATCCGGCGCGCGAGCTGCGCGGACTGGACGTTGATCGCGCGGACCAGATGCTCCGCGCCGTAATCCGCCTGGCTGATGATGTTGGCGGAGAAGGTGTTGGTCTCGGCGATGTCCGCACCCGCTTCGAAATAGGCGCGGTGGATGGATTCGGGGACCTCGGGCCTGGTCAGCGCGAGGATGTCGTTGTTGCCCTTCTGATCGTGGGTCAGGCCCAGGTCGCCGGCATAGTCCGCCTCGGACAGTTTCCAGTTCTGGATCTCCGTCCCGAACGCGCCGTCGGTGATGAGGATTCGCGTGGCGGCTTCGGCGAGGAATGTTTCGCGGATCGTCATCGTCTTCTCTCCTCCCCTCCCGCTTGCGGGAGGGGATTGAGGGGTGGGCGCTCGCCATCCACGAGCGGTGTCGTCGGAGGAGAGCGAGCGCCCACCCCCCAGCCCCCTCCCGCTTGCGGGAGGGGGAGAAGAAGTTACGCCGCCGCCATCCGCTCGCTCACCTTCGCCCTCACCCCCAGCAAATGACAGATCGCAAACGCCAGTTCCGCCCGGTTGAGCGTGTAGAAATGAAACCCGCGCACCCCACCGGCATAGAGCCGCCGACACAACTCCGCCGCGATCGTTGCCGCGATCAACTGGCGCGCGTCTGGATGATCCTCCAGCCCGTCAAACAACCGCGCCATCCACGCCGGCACGTCGGTCCCGCACATCGCCGCCATCCGCTTCACGCTGGCGAAGTTCGTCACCGGCATGATCCCGGGCACGATTTCCGCATCGATTCCCGCCGCCGCCACCTTGTCGCGGAACCGGAAATACGCCTCGGGCGAGAAGAAGAACTGCGTGACCGCGCGCGTCGCGCCATTGTCGAACTTGCGCTTGAGATTGTCGAGGTCCGCCGCCGCATCGGAGGAATCGGGATGGCATTCGGGATAGGCCGCGACCGATATCTCGAACGGATGCAGCTTCTTCAGCCCTGCGACCAACGCCGCCGCATTCTCGTACCCGCCGACATGCGGCGCGAACGCCGCGCCCGCAGTCGGCATGTCGCCGCGGAGCGCCACGATATGCCGCACGCCCGCGGCCCAATATCCCTGCGCGATCTCGTCGATCTCGCCGCGCGTCGCCTCGACGCAGGTCAGATGCGCGGCCGCCGCCAGCGACGTCTCGCGCTGGATGCGGGCGACCGTCGCATGCGTCCGCTCGCGCGTCGATCCGCCCGCCCCATAGGTGACCGACACGAACCGCGGGCCGAGCGGCTCCAGCGTACGCACCGCGCCCCAGAGCTGCTCCTCCATCTTCTCCGTCTTCGGCGGGAAGAATTCGAAGCTGACCGCCATGTCACCCGCCAGATCGGCGTAGAGCGGCGCCTCCAGCGCGCGGCGCGCCTCCTCCAGTTGCGGAACCGATATCGTCGTCATGCCGCCCTCACCTCTCTCAGGCTCGCGCCGTTGCCAGAGCCGATTTTTCGCCCGAGCCACAATTTCACCGTCAGCTCGCCGCCCACCAATGTTTCCACGCGCGCCGTCTGCAAACCCGCAGCGTCGAACCAGCCCGCGATCTGGCCATCCGCGAAACCCAGCCGGGTATGCGCGTCGCTGACCCGCAGCTCCTCACGATCGTGGGGGGCGAAGTCGGCGATCAGCAACCGCCCGCCCGCCGCCAGGACACGACCTGCCTCGACAATCGCCGCGCCCGGCTGCTGCGCGAAGTGGAGGACGTGGTGCAGGATCGCGACGTCCGCGGTGCCGTCCGCCATCGGCAGCGCGTAAAGGTCCGCCTGGCGCAGTTCGGTGTTCGCCGCCCCCGCCAGCTTGGCACGCGCCAGCCGCAGCATCTCGGACGATCGATCGATCCCGAGCGCGGCATCGGCTTGTGCGCCGAACAGTTCCAGCATCCGCCCGGTGCCGGTACCGATATCGATCAGCGATCCGATCGGCGCATGACCGAGCACCGTCGCCATCGCCGCCTCGACCTCGCTATCCGCGACATGGAGCGACCGGATCGCATCCCATTCGCCCGCATGCGCCTCGAACCACTGCGCCGCCGACGCCGCCCGGTCCGCGCGCACCGCCGCCAGCCGCGCCGCATCCGCGACCGCCCAGTGATCGGGCTCCGCCTTCGACCATTCGTCCAGCGCCGCGGCGACGGGGGCGACCGCCTGCGGCCGGCCGAGCGCCACGAACACCCAGCTGCCCTCCTTGCGCCGTTCGGCGAGACCCGCGTCGCACAGGATCTTGACATGGCGCGACACGCGCGGCTGGCTCTGCCCCAGCACCTGCGCCAGTTCGCCGACCGATAATTCCATCGACCGTAACAGCGCCAGCATGCGCAACCGCGTCGCGTCGGCAAGAGCCCGGAAGATGTCGAGTGCGATCGTCACGACATGACATATAAAGAATTCTTTATATGAGGTCAACGCGCTCGTCGGTGACTTTGGCGGAGCCGATCCGCTGTGTATAACGTTGATCACTTTTGCGGAGACCAACATGCAGCGCCTCGCCCTCTCGCTCGCCACCGCCACCGCCTTGATCGGCATCGCCGCCTGCAGCCCGAAGGCGCGGAACGACACGGCGGAGGCCGCGGACAGCATCGCCGCCGATGCGAACGCGACGACGCGCAACGCGATCAGCGATGTCGATGCCGCCAGCGACCGCGCGCTCGGCGCGGCCCAATCGTCGATGGACAATATGGGCACCGATCTGTCGCCCCGCGCGCACAAGGCCGGTGACGCGATCGGTAACGCCGCGGACCGTGCGGCCGACGCGACCGGGAATGCGCTGGTCAAGGCCGGCGATGCGCTGAAGAAATGATCCGCCTGCCGATCCTGGTCGCCGCCGTCGCGATGCTCGCAGCATGCTCGTCGCACGGCGATCAACCGGGCGCGGTGACCGCCGACGAGGCGCGCCAGCTCAACGACGCCGCCGCGATGCTGGACGCGAACAGCATGGACGCGAACGCCGTCACCCCCGACGACAATGAAAGCGATACCCGATGACCAATTTGCATCGGCTCGGCTCGACCGACCTGAAGATCGCTCCCCTCGTGCTCGGCGGCAACGTCTTCGGCTGGACCGCGGACCGCGACGCGAGCTTCGCCGTCCTCGACGCATTCGTTGCCGGCGGCGGGACGATGATCGATACCGCGGACGTCTATTCGGCGTGGGTGCCGGGCCATCAGGGCGGCGAGTCCGAAACGGTAATCGGCGAATGGCTGAAGACGAGCGGCAAGCGCGACGACGTGTTGATCGCGACGAAGGTCGGCATGCTGCCGGGCGAGGGCGGTGCGAAGCTGGCCCCGGCCCGGATCGCCGCCGCCTGCGAGGCCTCGTTGCAGCGGCTCGGCACCGACCGGATCGATCTCTACTATGCGCATCAGGACGACGATGCGGTCCCGCAGGAGGATGTCGTCGCAGCGTTCGGCAAGCTGATCGACGCAGGCAAGGTCCGTGTGATCGGCGCGTCCAATTTCCATGCCGGTCGCCTGAAATCGGCGGTCGAAGTGGCGGAGCGGGCCGGCCTGCCGCGCTATCACGTGCTGCAGCCCGAATATAATCTGGTCAGCCGCGGCAGGTTCGAGGGTGAGTTGCAGGATTATTGCGTCACCGAAAATATCGGCGTGCTGCCCTATTACAGCCTCGCCTCGGGGTTCCTGACGGGCAAATATCGCAGCGAGAAGGATTTCGGGCAGAGCGTCCGCGGCAGCCGGATGAGCGCGATGCTCGACTCGAATGGCCCCGCCGTCCTTGCGGCGATGGACGCGGTGGCGCAAGAGACCGGCGCGTTGCTGGCGCAGATCGCACTCGCGTGGCTGATCGCGCAACCCGGCATCGCCGCGCCGATCGCCAGCGCGACCAGCGTGAAGCAGCTCGAGGAGTCGATGGGCGCACTGACGCTGGATTTGACGAAGGATCAGCTCGACCGGCTGACCGCCGCGGGAGTGTAGGCGCACTTGCACAAGCGCGCCAATCTCGTCCTCTACGCCGCGCTAGCCGCCAATCTCGGCATCGGTATCGCGAAATTCGTTGCGGCCGGCATCACCGGGTCGTCGTCGATGCTGACCGAGGGGGTTCATTCCTGCGTCGACAGCGGAAACCAGGTCCTGCTGCTGTACGGGCAAAGGCGTGCGGCAAAACCCGCGGACGATGCCCACCCCTTCGGCTATGGTCGAGAGCTGTATTTCTGGGCGTTCGTGGTCGCGATCCTGATCTTCGCGATCGGCGCGGGCGTGTCGATCTATGAGGGGTATCGCCATATCCGGGCCCCGGAGGCGCTGTCGGATCCGGTCGTCAATTATGCCGTGCTTGGCATCGCCGCGGTGCTGGAGGGCGGATCCTGGATCGTCGCGGTGCGCGAATTCGCGACGGGCAAGGGCGACCTTGGCTGGTGGCAGGCGATCCGGCGATCGAAGGACCCGGCTGGCTTCATCGTGCTGTTCGAGGACTCGGCTGCGTTGTTCGGTCTCGCCGTCGCCGCGTTCGGTGTCTGGGCCAGTCACTATTTCGTCGATCCGCGGATCGACGGCATCGCGTCGGTCGTGATCGGGACCGTGCTGGCGCTCGTCGCGATGCTGCTGGCGCGCGAAGCCAAGGGACTGCTGATCGGCGAGCGAGCCGATCCGGCAGTCATTGCCCGGGTCCGCGCGATCGTCGACGGGTATCCCGGCATCACCGCGGTGAACCATGTCCGGACGATCCACACCGCACCGACCAGCATCTTCGTCGCGATCAGCGCGGATTTCGTCGATTCGATGACGATGGGCGACGGCGAGCGCCTGATCGAGACGATCGAGACCGCGCTGAAGAAAGCGGAACCGATGCTCGCGTCGATCTATATCCGCCCGGAACGGCGCGAGGATGCGGTGGCTACGGCACCGGGGCGCGACGGGTCGTGATGCGCCGACCCGATACCTCGGCCCCGCCGATCGGAGTTGCATTCCGGCGAACCTTCGCGGTATTTCCTCGTCTATGAAAGCCTTGCTCCGCCTGCTCGCCCCGATCCTGTTGTCATTGGTCGCGGCGCTTCCCGCCCAGGCTGCGGTGACGATCACGTTCTGGAGCCACGAGCTTGGCAACAGTTTTCCCCATGCGTTCGTTACCCTGCGCGGCATTCCCGATGCGGGTGGCCCACCGGTCGATCGCAACTTCGGGTTTACGGCAAAGGCGGTGACTCCGGCTTTGCTGTTCGGTCCCGTTCCCGGTCGGCTCGATATCGCCAAGCCGGGCTATATCGACGGCAGCACCGCGCAATTCTCGGTCGTACTCACCGACCAGCAATATGCCGCCGTCGTCGCGCTCGCCACCGCATGGGACGACAAGGGTCCCGACAGCACCTACAATCTCCAGACGCACAATTGCGTCCATTTCGTGGAGGAGGCGGCGAGGCTCGTCGGGCTTACGAAGGTAGATTTCCCCGGCCTGATGAAAAAGCCGCGATCGTATCTGCAAGCGGTAGCACAGGCGAACGGGTCGCAGCTCATCGTGATCGATCAGCACGGAAAGGAATATCTTGCGGCATTGCCGCCGATCGCCGCTACGCCGATCGCCGCTACGCCGACCGTACCGGTGCCGGATAAAGCTGCCGCTACGAATTAGGAACCAGTTCGATCACGTCGAGGGTCGCTTCGAAGCGCGGATAAGGGAAGCCGATCCGCCAACGCGAAGGCCCCACGCGTTCCACCACGCCCGCCATATTGCGATTTACGTCGCGGCCATAGGCCAGCACATGGCCCTCGTCCGCCATTGCCAGCGACCCCAGGAACACGCCGCGCACGTCGGAATCCGCGAACAGCGTGCCCGTGGTGCGTTGAGCGGCCCCCAGCATCGAAAAACCGAATACCGGCCCGGTAGCAGCGATCTCGCACGGTACCGCGGCCCTGGCCGAAAACCCTTGCGGCCCGCCCAGCTTAACGACCCGACATCGATATCTGCCCGGCGGCGGCAAAGGGTCGGCCAGCGCGACATCGGGGTCGAGCAGCGCACCCTGCGATCGTACCGATCCGCCCAGCCCGTTTGCATAGGCGAGGCGGACACCATCGGCCCACGCCATCCGCAGCCGCCGCAGCCGGTCGCGATCGGGCAGCGTCGCCACGCGTCGCCAGTCCCGCGGCAGGTCGCGCGCGGCACCGACCGGCTGCGCCGCGACGATAGCCATCAACGCCAGCGTTGCTGCCGTCCGCATCGTCATGCCGCCGTCCAGCCGCCATCGATCGACAGGTTCGCGCCGGTGATCGACGCCGCCTCGTCGCGGCACAGGAACAGCGCGAACGCCGCGACCTGTTCCGGGGTGACGAACTGCTTCGTCGGCTGCGCCGCCAGCAGCACGTCGCTTATCACCTGGTCGCGCGTCAGTCCCCGCGCCTTCATCGTGTCGGGGATCTGGTTTTCCACCAGCGGCGTCCAGACATAGCCGGGGGAGATGCAGTTGACCGTGATCCCGTCGGTCGCGGTTTCCAGCGCGATCGTCTTGGTCAGGCCGTCGATGCCGTGCTTGGCCATGACATAGGCCGACTTGTTCGGGCTCGCGACCTTGGAATGTGCCGACGCGGTGGAGATGATCCGCCCCCATTTGCGCGCGCGCATGTGCGGCACCGCGGCGCGGATGACATGCCAGGCGGATGACAGGTTGATCGCGATGATCGCATCGAACCGATCGACCGGGAAATCCTCGATCGGCGCGACATGCTGGATGCCCGCATTGTTGACGACGATATCGACGCTGTCCGTGGCCGCGACCGCCCGCGCGACCATCGCCGCGACCTCGTCCGGCTTCGTCATGTCGGCGGGGTCGTAAAGCGCGACCGCGCCGCTCGTCGCGGATAGCGCAGCGCGTTCGCGCTCGATCGCGGCGGCATCGCCGAAACCGTTGATGACGACCGCGGCCCCTTCCGCAGCGAACGCCTTGGCATAGGCAAGGCCGATGCCCGACGTCGATCCGGTCACGATCGCGGTTCTGCCCTTCAGGAACATGCGTTTCTCCTATCGCCCCGGATCGAACGCCGCGGTGCGGCCGGTCAGCAGATTCTCCGCGACCAGTTCGGCGTTCTCCATCGTCCGATCGACCGCCGTCTGCCCCGCCGACCAATGTTCCAGCATCGTCCGCGTCGAGAATTCGTAATCGCGCGACCCGCCCTCCCAGGCGTTGGCGCGGTAGATGATATGGACCAGACTGACCGGCTTCTCCGCGGCCAGCGCAGCCAGCGCCTTGACGTCGCGGTCGTTCGCCAATGCGTCGGGCAGCTTGGCCAGCACGCGCCGCGTCAGTTCGCGCTCCTTGCGCAGCCGCAGCAATTGGTCGGTCACCTGCCGCGTCCGGCTGGAGAAACGGATTTCCTTTTCGCGCGCCAACACATCCATGATCGTTCGCGGGCGCTCCGCGGCTGCGGCAAACAGATCGACCTGAAACACCAGCGTCTCACCCTGCTGATGATCGAGGACATGCGTCAGCGGGGTGTTCGAGACGAGCCCGCCATCCCACCACCAGCGCCCGCCGATCTCGATCGGCGGCAAGCCCGGCGGCAGCGCACCCGAAGCCATGACATGGCGGGCGTCCAGCCGCTCGTCCGCGGTGTCGAAGTAATGGAAATTCCCGCTTTCGACATCGACCGCGCCGACCGACAGCCGGATCGGCCCGTCGTTCAGCAGATCCCAGTCGATCAGTTGGTTCAGCGTATCGGCGAGCGGTTGCGAATCGTAGAAGCTGGTCGCGTCGAGCGATCCCGGCACCGCCATGAACGGCGGCACGAACCGCGGGCCGAAGAATCCGGGCACCCCCGCCATCGCGACGAAGCCCGCCGACCATTCGTGGACGAATTCACGCACGCGGTCGTCGGGAAAGATCGGAAAGCTGGGCAACGCCATCGTCATTTGTTCCCAGAACGCGCGCAACCGTTCGACCCGGCGCTCGGGCGGGTTGCCCGCGACGATCGCGGCGTTGACTGCGCCGATCGAGATACCCGCGACCCAGTCGATCCGTACCGCGGCATCCGCCAGCGCCTCGATCACGCCGGCCTGGAAACTGCCCAGCGCACCGCCGCCCTGCAGCACGAGCGCGACCTGCGCGGGCAACGGCAAGGCACGCCTGCGTGCGCGGGTGGGTTCGATATCCGCCATCGGCGCGTTCATGGGACGAACCGCGGCGGCGATCAACCGTGCTTGCGTCGCACGCCTGTCCCGGCGCATGGACATGGCGTTTCCACCCACGGGGTAAACGCGCCATGCGGCTCGACGATTTCGATCCCAATATCAACGTCGAAGACGAAGGCTCCGGCGGTGGCGGCGGCGGTATTGGCGGCGGCGGGTTGTTGTTCGGGCTGTTGCCGCTGATCGGCAGTCGATTCGGCTGCGGCGGTATCGTCGTCGTGCTGGTCCTGTTCGCGGTGTTCGGCGGACTCGGCAACCTCGGCTCGCTTGTGGGCGGCGGCGGCCAGTCGATCGCGCCGGCCGGTCAGGCGGGTCCATCGACCAAGGGTGCGTCGGTCGGGACGATCTGCCGCGCCGATGCCGACCGCAAATCCGCCTGCGATGCATTCAGTTCCGCGGACAAGACCTGGACTGGGGTCTTCGGCGACGAAGGCAAATCGTTCACTGCGCCCGGGCTCGTCTTCTACCGCGGCAGCGGCCAATCGGGCTGCGGTGCCGCGCAGAGCGCGATGGGACCGTTCTACTGCCCGACCGACAGCAAGATCTATCTCGACACCAGCTTCTTCGGGGAATTGCAGACCCGCTTCCATGCGGGCGGCGATTTCGCGCAGGATTATGTGATCGCGCATGAATTCGGACACCATATCCAGAACCTGCTCGGCGTCTCCGGCCAGGTCGCGCAGGCCGAACGATCGGGGTCGGCGAGCGGTGCGAACGGGCCTTCCGTCCGGCTGGAGCTGCAGGCGGATTGTTACGCCGGCGTCTGGGCCAACAAGAACAAGGACCGGCTTGACCCGGGCGACGTGCAGAAGGGAATGACGGCCGCACATGCGATCGGCGACGATACTTTGCAGCGGCAAAGCGAGGGCCGCGTCGTGCCCGACAGCTTTACCCACGGCACCTCGGCCGAGCGACAGCATTGGCTGCGGGTCGGTCTGGACAGCGGCGATCCCGCGAAGTGCGACACGTTTTCGGGCGCGATCTGACCGCGATCTGACCAGGCAACGAAAAGGGCGCGGCACCTCGCGATGCCGCGCCCGTTGATCCGCCTTCGATCATGCAACTTCGTGATCAATAGGTCCGCGAAACATTCCGATCGAGCTTGCGGCCCTGTCCGTCGCGCGGACCATCCTGATTGCCGGTGCGATCGCCGAACCGGTTTTCCGCCTCGCTTCGTTCCACGTCGCGCCATTCCTGCTTCGCCTCTGCCGCGGTCTTTCGAAGCGTCACCTTCCCGTCGACGGTCTGTATCCACCGCGACGGGATCATGTGGTGGTGGCCACCCGCATCCTTGTCGGTCCTGGCCAGCAGGATATGATCGCCGCGGATCTTGTCGACCGTGCCGACATGCTCGCCGTCCGACCCGAGGATTTCCATGTGTTCCTCGACCTTGGTCAGGGACAGTCGCTGGGACTGGCGCTCGCCGCGCCATGCCGTGAACTCGGTATGGAACTTGGCCTGATTCTCCTGACGATATTCGGCGAAGTCGCGGTCGAAATCGGCGATCTGGCCGGTGCGCCATTGGTGATACCCCTCATGGTGGTCGTCGTTGCCCCCGCCTTCGTGGCGGGTATCCCGGTCACGACGCCGTTCCGCCTCGTCATCGCCGAACCACGAGCGCACCTCGTCTCCCGCACGCGCCAGGAAATTGCGCTCGTCATAATCGGAGCCTTGCGGTTGCCGACCGACACTGCCCTGTTGCGGCTGACGACCGCCACGGCGGTCGTCGTCTTCATATTCGCGGTAGCGACCCACGTCTTCGAAGCGATGTCCGTCATGCGCGTAGCTGCCGCGATAAAGCTCGCTCTGCCGATCGGTACCGCCACGCTCCTGCTGATGATTGCCGCGTTCCTTATTGGCGCCGCGATACCGGCCTTGCATTCGATCACTGCGACCGGCGCCATATTCGCCAGCCGCGGCATATTCGCGCGCGCCGGATGGATTGCCGGCGGGAGAACGATCCGGCCCGTAATCGGCGGGGTTGTCCCGCCCGTAAAAGTCGGGGTTCGGCTCGTTGGTGGTGCCCGGGTAGCGGATGATCGACATGGTCTTCTCCTGCTCGCTCGCACTATGCCGGTGGGTCAAGCCCTCCGGTATCGAGGAAAAAGCGTTGAGGATGCGGGATTGTTCCAGTGAGCTCACCCGCAAGACGGCGGTCCGGTGCAACATCCGGATGGAGCGTCCGTAACGGGTGCAACATCGCGCGCCGCACCTGTTGCATCCCCCGATGTCCCCCGTTAATGGCAGCGCTCTCGTTGCACCGGAAGGGCGCGGGGCCGTAGCTCAGATGGGAGAGCGCTGCAATCGCACTGCAGAGGTCAGGGGTTCGATTC
>NZ_CAXTII010000077.1:0-12959 GCF_964244235.1 uncultured Sphingomonas sp. | reverse complement strand
CGGGAGTCGGGCGTTTCGATGGCCCCGAAGATACCCTGCACGGGGTGATTGATGCCGTGCGACATTCACATCATCGGCGGCGGTCTCGCGGGGTGCGAAGCCGCATGGCAACTGGCGGAAAGCGGCTTCCGGGTCCGCCTGTCGGAAATGCGCGGCGCAGATCCGACAAGGGGGGGCGAGGCGACGCCGGCGCACAAGACCGACGATCTGGCCGAACTCGTCTGTTCGAACAGCTTCCGCTCGGACGATGCCGAGGCGAATGCGGTCGGGTTGCTGCACCAGGAGATGCGTACGCTCGGCTCGCTGATCCTGCGCGAGGCGGACAAGCACCGGGTGCCCGCGGGGTCCGCGCTGGCGGTCGATCGCGAAGGCTATGCCGCGGGCGTCACCGCGGCGCTGGCCGCGCATCCCAATATCGATCTGGTGCGCGAACGGATCGATAGCCTGCCCGTGGGACCGGCGATCATCGCGACCGGCCCGTTGACCGCCGCCGCGCTGGCCGAGCAGATCGGGGGTGCCACGGGGGCGGAGGCCCTCGCCTTCTTCGATGCGCTGGCGCCTATCGTCCACCGCGACAGCATCGACACGGACGTGGCCTGGTTCGCGTCACGCTGGGACAAGGGCGAGACGAAGGATTACATCAACTGCCCGATGACGAAGGACCAGTATCTGGCCTTCCACACCGGTCTGGTCGAAGGCGAGAAGACGCCGTTCAAGGACTGGGAGAAGGACACACCCTATTTCGAGGGGTGCATGCCGATCGAGGTGATGGCGGAGCGCGGGGTCGATACGCTTCGCTACGGCCCGATGAAGCCCGTCGGCCTCGACGATCCGAAGACCGGACGCTGGCCGTACGCGGTCGTCCAGCTGCGGCAGGACAACGCGCTCGGAACGCTGTGGAACATCGTCGGCTTCCAGACCAAGCTGAAACATGCCGATCAGGTGCGGCTGTTCCGCACCATTCCCGGGCTGGAGAATGCCGAGTTCGCGCGGCTGGGGGGCCTGCACCGCAACACGTTCATCCGCTCGCCCGACCTGCTCGACGAGACGCTACGGCTGAAATCGCGGCCATCGCTGCGCTTCGCGGGGCAGATCACGGGATGCGAGGGGTATATCGAAAGCGCGGGCATCGGGCTGATGGCGGGGCGTTTCGCCGCGGCGGAACTGGCGGGGCGGACACCCGCACCGCCGCCGGTCGATACCGCGCTCGGCGCATTGCTGGGTCACATCACCGGTGCCGCGACCGCGGAAACATATCAGCCGATGAACGTCAATTTCGGACTGTTCCCACCGATCCCCGGCCGGACGAAGAAGGCCGACCGCAAGCGCATGTATACCGACCGCGCGCGTGCCTCGCTCGCGGCATGGATCGCGGAGTCTTCGTTGGAGGAAGCCTCGTCCGCGGGCCACGGCATCCTCGTCGGGTCGTGAACGACAGGCTCATTCGCCGCGATCATCCTCCCGCGCGACCTGCGTCGGCGGACATTTGCGCGGATGTGCGGATCGCTTGGGCGCGGTCGCTGCGAACTCCGCCGGGATCAGGCTGCCGGACCGGTCGTGATCGGCCGCCACGAATTTCGCGATCGTCTTTGACGACCATTCGTCGAACGACAATGTGCCGTCGTGATTGGTGTCGAGCTTCGCGAACGCCTTGCGCCGCGACGCCAGATATTCCTCGCGCGACACGATCCCGTCGCGATCCCTGTCATAACGCGCGAACCGCTTCTGCTCGCGCGTCTGGTCGGTCGCCTCGGGAACCGATGTCGGCAGCGCATCGCCGGTCGCCGCCGCGGCGGGTGCCATGGCGGCCGGTGCCGCTGCCAGAAGCGGCGTCGCATTGGTCCGCGCCCGCGCGTTGAACCACAGCACGCCCGCCGTCGCCATCAGGAGCGCCGCCGCTCCCCCCAATATATAGCGCCACATCGGATATATCCCCCTGCCCCTTTGTCGCGACGCTATCGATCCGGGGCGTCGGGCGGAAGCTATCGCCCCCAAATCCGATGCATTAGCAGTCGGGCGAGACGGCGCGGCGATCCGGGACGGGGCTGCGAGACGGCGAGGTCTGCCCGGGCGAGCAGGGAAAGCATGCCGATCGGCCGCAGCCGCCGCGGCCAGGCGTGCTGCGACCCGCTCGCCAAAGCATCGATCGCCATCGTCCGGGCGAGCGCCGCCTGCGCCGGATCGCGGACATGGATCGCCAGATCGGCGAGCGCCCACCCCTCGCCCGCCCGCGCCATGCCGGCGTCGATCGGCGCGCCCAGCACGACCGCCAATGCGCCGAACAAGGCCTCGCCGCGGGCTCGCGCAAATGTCTGCATGTGGGTGGCATCGAGCGGATCGGGGTCGAGCAGCATTTCCCAGCCGTCGATCATCGCAGCCAGCATCGGGCCCGCCACCCCTCGCGGCACCACCTTCCCCGCCAGCGCCGTCAATATCGGTTCGCCGACGGGCGCGCCCGCCCGGTCGAGCGTCTCGAGCGCCTCATACCACCAGGTCAGCCGCATCTGCCCGACGATCGGCTCGCGCGTCGTCCGGACGATCCCCGCCAGCGCATCGTCGAGCGCGAGCAACGCCGCGAACCCCGCGCGCCGATCGGTGGGGACATATCCGCACACCACCCCGCGTTCGGCGAGGCGCGCGGCGGCGATGCTCGGCTCGCCGGATGGCGGCAGCACCGATTCAGCCGAATTGGAGGGCGGCACGATCGGCGGAATCCCTCTTGTCCCACGGATCGCGGGCTCTGCGAGGGCGACTTTACCCGATCTTTACCTGTTTGCGCCACACGCGTCCCGATCAACGGAAGAACCGACGACGCGATGATGCAAAGGGCGATCAGTACCGCGACGGCTTCCCGGCAAGGGCGAGACAGCAGCCTCGCGCGGCTGGCGCGCGACGAACGCGGCGTGACGGTCATCGAATTCGCGTTCGTCGCCGGACCGTTGTTCGCGCTGATCATGGCGATCCTGCAGGTATCGCTCACCTTTTTCGCCCAGCAGACCCTCGAAACCGCAACGCTCAAGGCAAGCCGCCAGCTGATGACCGGAACGGATCAGTCGGCCGGGATGACAAAGGCGGGATTTATGACCGCCGTCTGCAACCAGCTGCCTGGGTTCATGAAATGCGCGAACGTGCGGATCGACGTGCAATCGACGACAAATTTCTCTTCGGCAAATACCAGTGCGCCGACGATCACCTACAATGCCCAGACCGGCGCGGAAAACAACAACTGGGCTTACGCGCCCGGTGGATCGAACCAGATCACGACAGTCAAGGTCATGTATATCTGGGCGACCAGCACGGGGCCACTCGGCTTCGATCTGTCGACCATGTCGGGTGGCAATCGCCTGCTGATCGCGACGTCGGTCTTCAAGACGGAGCCTTCCGGGTCATGACCATGGGCACCGTCCTCAGTCGGTTCGGACGATTAAGGGGCGATCGTCGCGGGGTCGCGCTGATCGAGTTCGCCTTCGCCGTGCCGATTCTCGCGATCCTGTTCGTCGGCGGATATCAGACGATGGATGCGGTTTCGGCCTATCGAAAGGTCACGACGACCGTTCGCACACTTGCCGACCTTACGACCCAAAGCACATCGACCACACAGGCGGGCGCGCAGCAGTTTCTCGCGGCCTCGCAACAAGTGATGGTACCTTATTCGACCAGCAATGCCGTGTTGCGGATCAGCCAAGTCAAGATCGACATAACCGGTAAGTCGACGATCGACTGGAGCCAGGCGGTCAACGGTACCGGGTACGCAAAAGGATCGAGTGTGACGTTACCGGTCGGGCTGGTCGTTCCGGGTACCTACCTGATCTACGCGGAAATCAATTACCAATATCTGCCGGGTATCGCCTCGAACATGCTCGGCCCGATCCCGCTCCGCGACACGCTGTATATGTCCCCGCGCAACAGTGCGTCAGTGCCCTGTAGCGATTGCCCATAAGATGATGAAATCTCGATATTCCTTTCGTCAGGTCGTAAGTCGCATCGCCTATGCATGGACCGCGCTGCGCGCCGACAGACGCGGCAGCGTGTTCATGATTCTCGGCTTCGCATTGATCCCGCTCACATTATCGGTGGGTATCGGGATCGATTATGCACGCGCCGCGCGGATCCAGACCCGGCTGAACGCCATTGCCGATGCGGCGGCGCTGTCGACCGTGACGACACCGATGATGCAACAGTCGCCGAATAAAGCGGCGGTCACGGCCTATAATATGTGGCACCAGCAGGCCGATGGCACTGCTGGTTTGATAGCCTCCCATTTTACAGGCTGTTGCACGATCAATCAGACGAGCGCGGGAACAAAAACCGTCGTCAACGACGACGATGGGACGCTGCACATCACCGTCACCGACGACAGTGGGGTCGGGCATACACGAACGACATCGGTGCAGTGGTCCGCGGCGTCCCACAACGCATTCGGCAACCTTTTGAACATGGCGCAGATCGAACTTGGGGGAACCTCAACGACCAACGCCAAACAGGCACCGAACATCGACTTCTACGTGCTGCTCGACAGCTCGGCATCGATGGCGATTCCTTCGACCTCGGCAGGGATCAGTCAGTTGCAAAGCCTAAATTCTGAGAATTGCGCATTTGCTTGTCACAACACCAACTATCCAATTAAGGCCAGAGACAAAAGTGGCAACATGACCGACTATTATGGCGTGGCAACGTCATACGGCATCCTGCTACGATCCGACGAAGCGCGCAAGGCAGTGCAATCGATGATGACAACGGCCACTAGCACCGAACAGAATAACAACGCCCAATATCGCGCCGCGCTGTCTACCTTCGCTTCCAAAGACAGTAAAGCCTATAACGGATACCGTTCATTACAAGGCATTACCAGCAACTTGTCATTGGTCGCTAACTCGGCTGGTAATGTTAAGACATCATTCTATTACGCAAACAATGCAAATTACGATAACAATACGCCACAAGGCTGGTATGGTAATAGCGATACCGACACCGGAACGAGCGATGCCTTTACGCGCCTCAACACCCTAATGCCCGCGCCGGGCAACGGTTCCAATCAACCCGGCGACAAGCCGCAGGAGATCATGTTCATCGTCACCGACGGTATGCGCGACGAATATCGTTCCCCGAGCGGCAACGGCCCACCCGAGGTCGCGATCGACACCTCGCTGTGCGACACCATCAAGGCGCGCGGCATCCGCATCGGTATTCTCTACACCGAATATGTCGCCAGCGCCGCCAACGACGACTATTCGATCAACCCGAATAGAGGAAACATCGTCGCTCGCCTTCCCCAGATCGAACCGGCGCTTCAGAACTGCTCATCGCCTGGCCTGTATTACAAGGTCACGACCGACCAGGACATTTCGACCGCGTTGAACCAACTGTTCCAGGCGGCGGTCGCTACCGCGCACATTACCAACTGATCAGCGACATTCGGCAACCCCCTCACGGGGGTCACCGATAGCACACCTTCTTCACCGCCTCGATGATCCGCGCCGCGTCGATCAACGCCAGCTTCTCCAGGTTCGCGGCATAAGGTAGCGGTACGTCCTCGTCAGTGACACGCAGCACCGGTGCGTCGAGATCGTCGAAGCCCTCGGTCATGCAGATCGCGATGATCTCCGACGCGATGCCGCAGGTCGGCCAACCTTCCTCGGCGACGACCAGACGGTTGGTCCTGGCGAGCGACTTCAGGACGGTCGCCTTGTCGAGCGGGCGCAGCGTGCGCAGGTCGACGACCTCGGCGTCGATACCCTCCGCGGCCAGGGTCTCTGCGGCTTCGAGCGCCAGGCCGACGCCGATCGAATAGCTGACGATCGTGACGTCCTTGCCCCCACGCATGATCCGCGCCTTGCCGATCGGCAGGACGTGATCGTCGAGCTTCGGCACCTCGAAGCTGCGGCCGTAGAGCAGTTCGTTTTCCAGGAACACGACCGGGTCTTCGCTCCGGATCGCCGCCTTCAACAGTCCCTTCGCATCCGCGGCGTCGTACGGCGCGATCACGATCAGGCCGGGCACGCTCGCATACCAGGGCGCGTAGTTCTGCGAATGCTGCGCACCGACCCGGGTGGCGGCACCGTTGGGGCCGCGGAACACGATCGGACAGCGCATCTGCCCGCCGGACATGTAGTTCGTCTTCGCCGCGGAATTGACGATATGGTCGATCGCCTGCATCGCGAAGTTGAACGTCATGAATTCGACGATCGGTCTGAGCCCGCCCATCGCCGCACCCGTGCCGACACCGGCAAAGCCATATTCGGTGATCGGGGTATCGATGACCCGGGTATCCCCGAACTCGTCGAGCAGCCCCTGCGTGACCTTGTAAGCGCCCTGATATTGCGCGACCTCCTCCCCGATCACGAATACGCGGTCGTCGCGCCGCATTTCCTCCGCCATAGCGTCGCGGAGTGCTTCGCGAAGGGTGATCTTGACCATCTCGGTGCCCACGGGGATCGCGGGATCGGCCTTGCCGGTATTTTCGGCCGCGGCAACGAGCTGCGCGGTGCCGGAATTGGGCTTCCCTTCGTCCCCTCTCCCCTCGGGAGAGGGAGGAGCCGCGTCAGCGGCGGGGGGTGAGGGCAGGTCGTTGCTGTCCTCACCCCGCGGCGCTTGCGCGCCTTGCCCCTCTCCTGGAAGGAGAGGGGTGGAAGAAGCGTCCTCACCTTCCCCGGCCAACGTCGCGATCACGGTCCCGACCTTCACGTTGTCGGTCCCCTCGGCGATCAGGATCTTCGTCACGACGCCTTCGTCGACCGCCTCGAATTCCATCGTCGCCTTGTCGGTCTCGATCTCCGCCATGATGTCGCCCGAAGTGACGCTGTCGCCCTCCTTGATCAGCCATTTGGCGAGCGTGCCCTCCTCCATCGTCGGGGAAAGTGCTGGCATCTTGATCTCGATCGCCATCAGTAACGCTCCACCAGCACATCGGTATACAGTTCGGCCGGATCGGGTTCGGGCGCGCTCTCGGCGAAGTCGGCGGCGGCGTTCACGGTCTTTCGCATGTCCTGTTCGATGGTCTTCAGCGCATCCTCCCCGATGCCGCGTTCCTCGAGCAATTTCCTGGCATGTTCGATCGGATCGGATTTGTCGCGGACCGCCTGCACCTCCTCGCGGCTGCGGTATTTGGCGGGGTCCGACATCGAATGGCCGCGGTAGCGATAGGTCTTCATCTCCAGGATGATCGGCCCCTTGCCCGCACGCACCCAGGCGAGCGCCTCCTCGGCAGCCCCGCGACACGCCAGCACATCCATGCCGTCCACCTGGATACCGGGGATGCGAAAACTCTCGCCGCGACGGTACAGCTGATCCTCCGCCGACGATCGGTTCACGCTGGTCCCCATCGCGTACTGGTTGTTCTCGATCACGTACACGATCGGCAGCTTCCACAGTTCCGCCATGTTGAAGCTTTCGTACACCTGCCCCTGGTTCGACGCGCCGTCGCCGAAATAGGCGAGGCAGACGCCGCCGTCATTCGTGTATTTATGGCTGAAGGCGAGACCGGTGCCGAGCGACACCTGCGCGCCGACGATGCCGTGTCCGCCATAGAATTTATGCTCGACGCTGAACATGTGCATCGAACCGCCCTTGCCCTTGGAAATACCGGCCTGACGCCCCGTCAGCTCCGCCATCACGTCCCTGGGCGGGATACCGCACAGCAGCATGTGGCCATGGTCGCGGTAGCCGGTAATCACACTGTCCTTTTTGGACAGCGCAGACTGCAGCCCGACCGCGACCGCTTCCTGGCCTATGTAGAGATGGCAGAATCCGCCGATCAGCCCCAAGCCGTACAGCTGTCCCGCCTTCTCCTCGAACCGGCGGATCAGCAGCATATCCTTGTAGAACTGCAGCAATTCCTCGGTCGACGCCTCGTACGACGTCGGTTCCGCCGGCCGCTCGCGATTGGGTAGCGGCGGCGCGGTGAGGGATGCGGGGGCTTTGGCCACGGATGGAAACCTTCATGTTCCTGGGGGAGGAGCAACGCCTATAGTCCCGGTAACGGGCGGACATCAATTGCCGCCCCGACGGGTTGCCGATCCCGTGCCGGCATGCCTACAGAAAGCCGCAATGCCCAAACCCCTACACCCGCTGCGGATCGGTAATTTCCGCGCGTATTGGTTGTCCCGTTTCGCCGGTACGCTGGGAATTAGCGCGCAGGCGATCATCCTCGGCTGGCAAGTCTATGGCATCGCGCGGCAGACGATGGACATCCGGCACGCGGCGTTCCTGCTGGGCATGATGGGCGCGGCGCAGTTCGTACCGCTGTTCCTGCTGACCCCCGTCGTGGGACTCATAGCGGATAGCGTCGACCGGCGCTGGATCGTGCGCTGCACGACCGCGTTGCTGACTGTCGTCGCGGCGATGCTGGGTATCCTGACGCGGATGGACCTGCTGGGGTTGCCCGCCCTGTTCGGGGCGGCGGTGTTCGTCGGTGTCGCACGTGCCTTTTCCGGGCCGGCCTATTCCGCGCTGGCGCCCAACCTGGTGCCGCGCGAAAGCCTGCCGACCGCGATCGCGATCTCGTCGATCGCCTGGCAGGTGGGAACGATTGCCGGACCCAGCATTGGTGGTCTGCTTTACGCCATCCACCCCGATTTCGCCTATGCGACGATCTCCGTCCTGCTGGCGGTCGCGCTGGCGACGATGTTCGCGATCGGCCCCGTTCCGCAACCGCCGACCCAAGCCGATCGCAAGCCATTGGCGCGTATCTTGGATGGCTTCTCCTATGTCCGCCGCAACCGGCTGGTCCTCGCGACGATCACGCTGGATCTGTTTGCGGTGCTGCTGGCGGGCGCGACGTCGCTTCTGCCCATCTACGCGCGCGACATCCTGCATGTCGGGGCCGGCGGGCTCGGCATATTGGCGGCGGGGATGGGCATGGGCGCGGCGACGACCGCCATCTGGTTCTCGTTCCGGCCGATGGCGCGCGACGTCGGCGTGAAGATGCTGGTCGCGGTCATCGTCTTCGGCGTAGCGATCCTGACCTTCGGCCTTTCGACCTGGCTCCCGCTCAGCTTGGCGGCGCTGATCGTGGCGGGCGGCGCGGACATGGTATCGGTCTATGTCCGTTCCTCGCTGATCCAGCTTCACACACCCGACTCCATGCGTGGCCGCGTCAGCGCCGTCTCGCAGCTGACGATTTCCGCCTCGAACGAACTCGGCGAAGCGGAGAGCGGGTTGATGGCGTCGCTGCTCGGTCCCGTCGGCGCGGTCGTCTTCGGCGGGGTCAGCGCGATCGCGATCACGATAGCCTGGGCGCGGCTTTTCCCCGAATTGAGGCTTGCGCGGACGTTCGACCCGCCCGACATGCCCGACCGATCGACTGCCATGGAGACCGTGTGATGAAGGCCAACACCATTCTCGATACGATCGGCCATACGCCGCACATCCGACTGTCGAAGCTGTTCCCCGACAGCGAGGTGTGGGTGAAGTCCGAACGGTCCAACCCCGGCGGATCGATCAAGGACCGGATCGCGCTGGCGATGATCGAGGCGGCCGAGGCGGACGGCCATCTGACACCCGGCGGGACGATCATCGAACCGACCAGCGGCAATACCGGCGTTGGCCTGGCGATGGTCGCCGCCGTCAAGGGCTACAAGCTGATTCTCGTCATGCCCGAAAGCATGTCGCTGGAGCGCCGCCGCCTGATGCTGGCCTATGGCGCAAGCTTCGATCTTACCCCGCGCGAGAAGGGCATGAAGGGCGCGATCGAACGCGCGCTGGAACTGGTCGAGCGGACACCCGGGTCCTGGATGCCGCAGCAATTCGAAAATCCGGCGAACATCGACGTGCACGTTCGAACGACGTCGCAGGAAATCCTGGCCGATTTCGCGGATACGCCGATCGACGTCCTTATCACCGGCGTCGGCACCGGCGGACACATCACCGGCGTGTCTGAAACGCTCAAGAAGAGCTGGCCGAACCTGAAAGTCTATGCGGTCGAACCCGCCGCCTCACCCGTCATCGCCGGCGGCCAGCCGGGACCCCATCCGATTCAGGGAATCGGCGCGGGGTTCATCCCTGCCAATCTTCATACCCAGGCACTCGATGGTGTGATCGAGGTCGATGCCGTGGTCGCGAAGGACATGGCACGCCGTTCCGCAACGGAGGAGGGCATTCTCGTCGGCATCTCGTCGGGCGCGACGCTGGCGGCGATATTGCAGAAGCTGCCCGACCTGCCCGACGGCGCTCGGGTGCTCGGCTTCAACTACGATACCGGCGAGCGTTATCTGTCGGTGCCCGATTTCCTGCCCGAAAGCTGATGCGGCCAATCGACGCGGCCACGGCCGCGGTGGCGATCGTCGCAGTGGCGGTGCCGGCGTTCGTCGTTACGCACCCGCCGCGAATCCGCCCCCGCCCCGTCGCCGTTCTGCCATCGCCACGGATCGTTCCGAAGGCCGAACTGCCGGCGGTGGAGCCGATGCGTTTCGTCGATCTCAGTCCGAACGAAGCGCGGGCCTATAATTCGGACATACCTTTTTCGACCGGTCCCAACCCGGCGGCGCGGCCGTTCCATTTCGCCGGTGCTGCGGAAGACCGGGCGCGCGCGGTCGACTGCATGGCGGCGGGGACGCTGTACGAGGCGGGTGACGATACGCAGGGCGAGAAAGCCGTCGCGCAGGTCGTGCTCAACCGGTTGCGGCATCCCGCTTTTCCCAAGACGGTCTGCGGCGTGGTGTTCGAGGGGCAGGAGCGAAGCACCGGTTGCCAATTCTCGTTCAGCTGCGACGGCGCGATGCAGCGCTGGCACCCCACCGACGATGCCTGGCGACGCGCGCGCGAAGTCGCCACCGCTGCGTTGTCGGGGACGGTGGACCGGCCGATCGGTTACGCAACGCATTACCACACGGATTGGGTGGTGCCATATTGGCAGTCGAGCCTGGACAAGATCGCCGCGGTCCACACGCATCTGTTCTTCCGCTGGAGCGGGTGGTGGGGCACCCCGCCCGCCTTCGACCGCCACCCGGACGGGCACGAGCCGATGATCGCGCAACTGGCCGCGATCTCGGATGCGCATCGGCTTGGCGTCGATGCGGGCGGCGATGGCGATGCCCCGGCGGACCCCATATCGCTCGTCGTACGAGGGCTGGCTCCCTCGCGATCCGATCCCGATAGCTTCCTCACGACCCTGGACCCGACGACACCGGCGAGCTTCCAAGCGCTTGCCCTGAAAGCATGCGGCGATCGGCCGAAGTGCAGGGTGATGGGCTGGACCGACGGCGAGGCAACCGCGCTGTCGTTGCCGCTGACACCCGAACAGGTTGCTGCGCTATCGTTCAGCTATATGCGTGACCGATCTGCCGGCTACGAAAAAATGCTGTGGAATTGCATCGAATTTCCCGCAACGACGCCTGCACGGTGCATGAAACGGCAAGTGCTGAGGCATGACATGCCTACTGCCCCCGAACCGAGGCCGACGGCCTCGCCAACCGCCGCTTCCGACGCCCGGCGACGATCCGACAATATGGCATCACCGGTTTCCCCGAGCCAAACTCAATAGAATATAGGCCTGTGTCCGACGGCGGCAAACATCGACACTCAAGCCGCCATGAACATCTCGGGCGGCAACGCCATCAGCGACTCCGCCCCGCCCTCGATCTTCCGACGCAGCGCCCCGGTCTCGGGCAACACCCGCTCGGCGAAGAAGCGCGCCGTCACCAGCTTGGCATCGAGGTACGCCGTTTCACCCTCCCCCGCCGCCTTCAGCCGCGTCGCGGCGACCGCCATTCGCAGCCACATCAGCGCGACCGCGACATGCCCCATCAGCGTCATGTACGAATACGCACCTGCGCCGACATTGTCGGGGTTCTTCATGCCGTTCGCCATGAACCACATCGTCGACGCCTGCAGATCGCCCAGCGCCTTTTCCAGCCGCGTCGCGAAGTCCGCCGTCGCGCCGTCCTGCTTCGCCGAAGCAACTTCGCCCGCCACCAGCGCGAAGAATGACTGCACCGCACGACCGCCATTCTGCGCCAGCTTCCGCCCGACCAGGTCCATCGCCTGAACGCCGTTGGTGCCTTCGTAGATCATGGCGATCCGCGCATCGCGGACATATTGCTCCATGCCCCATTCGGCGATGTAGCCATGACCGCCATAAACCTGCTGCGCGTTGGTCGCGATCTCGTAGCCCTTGTCCGTGCCGTATCCCTTGATGACCGGCGTCAGCAGCCCGATCAGGTCGGCTGCCATCTGGCGATCCGCATCGACCGGCGCGGCATGTTCCAGATCGACCTGGAGCGCGCCCCACAGGCACAACGCCCGCAACCCCTCGGTCATCGCCTTCGCCTCCATCAGCAGGCGGCGGATGTCGGGATGGACGAACAGCGGATCGGCCTTCTCGGTCGGCTCGCTCGGACCGGTCAGGGCACGTCCCTGGCGGCGATCGTGCGCGTACTGGACGGCGTTCTGATACGCCGTCTCCGCGACGCCAAGCCCCTGCAAGCCGACGCCGAGCCGCGCGGCGTTCATCATGATGAACATCGCCGCCAGCCCCTTCATCTCGTCACCGACCAGCCAGCCGGTCGCGCCGTCGTAATTCATCACGCACGTCGAATTGGCGTGGATCCCCATCTTGTGCTCGATCGACCCGCACGACACCGCGTTGCGCGCGCCGAGCGAACCGTCGTCCTCGACCATCACCTTCGGGACCACGAACAGCGAAATGCCCTTCGACGAATCGGGCGCGCCCGGCGTCTTGGCGAGGACGAGGTGGATGATGTTGTCGGTCAGGTCATGCTCGCCCGACGAGATGAAGATCTTCGTGCCGGTGATGCTGTACGACCCGTCCGCCTGCGGCTCGGCGCGGGTGCGGATCAGGCCCAGATCGGTGCCGCATTGCGGCTCGGTCAGGTTCATCGTGCCGCCCCATTCGCCCGACACCATCTTCGGCACGTACTTAGCCTGCTCCTCCGGGCTGCCCTTCGCTAGCAGCGCGGCGACCGCGCCGTGGTGGTCGTGATGCGTGTGGCTCAGCAGGATGC
>NZ_CAXTII010000076.1:0-13009 GCF_964244235.1 uncultured Sphingomonas sp. | reverse complement strand
GCCGCAGGTCGCCCTGCGGCAGCGCGCGAAGGTCGGCAGGAATCGCAATCCGGTCTAAGAGGGGGGTCGAGGGTCGGTCACTCATTACGCGGGCTCCTTGCCGCCGCGACTAGCCCAGCTTTCGCCCGACGCAAATCGGTAACGTCATGCGAGGGTTCGTCCGGTGGCTATCGTAGGACTGACCCGACCATCCGATCGCCGCTCGCCGCGTTGTTCGCACTTCCCGAACTACGCTTGCGTGGCGATGTTGATCGAAGCTCCTCGGTTATGCCCGTTTCCGGGGAGCTTCTTTGTTTTGCGGCTAGCGGAAAAGTTGGCCGCACTTCCCTTCCGTTGTATCAGGAACCCCACGAAATCGGCGATCGGGGGTACTCACGTGTTCGGCTTCGGTAAAAGTAAATTGGACGACTTCAAGTCAGACGTTGCAAAACGCCTCGCTGACGGTGGAAACAAAATCGATGCTGCGATAACGGCGCAGCTAACGTTTGCCGTCGATCACTTGGGCACTGACTTGGTAGAAGCATGGGAAGACGCCTACACGCGGTATTATATATTCGGTGCTTACGATTCGTTGTGTTGCGATTTCCCGATTGAGATACGTCAAAAAATCGGTTCAAATTTCGTCGAAATTGGCTTCAAGAGATTTGCAACACTCGCGTTTGATCTATCGGAAGCGAAAGTGCAGCGCGATCTACAGAACACGTTTGCGCTACACGCTAAGCACCCAACCTATCCCGCCACCATCGAAGGCGGAAACGATGGGTTAGAAGCGCGTCAGGGGCGACCAGCGCTCCGGCTTCTCGCTCATATGTTCGAAGCTTATCGAAATCCCGAATATTGAATGATTGCCCATAGATGCGCGGTTGCGTCAGCACGATTATCGGCATCGTCGCGTTCATCGGCTTGTCTATACTAGCCGGTCAATTGCTCGGGCCGGTGCCGTGTCGCGACGGTTGGGCATCGTCATCGATTGGAAGTCGCGGCGCTTGCTCTTGGAATGGCGGCGTCGATCGATCGCGCAACGGCTTAGGCGGCCTTTTGATGATTGTCAGCGGCTTCATCGGCTTCGGTTTTTACAACACGAAGTTCGCCGAAATGTTGGATCGGCAACGAAAGCGGCCCCCGCCCTCGCAACGAACAATAGCGTCGGATCAGCCGGAAGATGCCCCGAAATTGGCGCCGTTGATCGCGCCAACTCCACGCCTACCCAAACCTGTCGTTACGCCACGTCCCGGTGCCAAAGCTTGCCCGAAGTGCGGAAGCGCCATGAAGCTTCGCACCGCCCGTAAAGGTCCGCGTCACGGTCGAAAGTTTTGGGGATGCGGTCGCTATCCCGACTGTCGCGGCACGATTGACGCTCGCCGATAACGCGCTTTTTTCAGCAGCCGTCCTGTGTCGGTCCTGTGGGCATCAAATCGCCCCTTCGTGGGGATCGATCAAACGACGAATTTTCGCTTATTTTTCAATTGGTCGGGGCGACAGGATTCGAACCTGCGACCCCCACACCCCCAGTGTGATGCGCTACCAGGCTGCGCTACGCCCCGACCGAGGGTGTCCTGCGGACACCCGAGCCGCGCGCCCTACGCGCCGTGGCCGGGCGATGCAAGATATTCGCTTTGCGTCGTTCGATCGTCATGCCGGAGATCAGTCCCCGATCAGCGTGCGCCAGAATTGGCCGTCCCATGCCTTCACGCTCACATCCTCCACGGCATAGTCGCGCAAGGCTCGGCCGAACGCCTTCTGATGGGGCTGATCGCCATGCGCGGCGAGCGCCTCGGGCGAGGTCCAGCGTTCGCTGATCCGGATCGTGTCGGGTTCGGCGGCGTCGAAGGCGAAGCTGTAGTGTTCGCAGCCATCCTCGGCCGCGACATCGGCCATGTGCTTGACCATCGCGTCCCTCGCCCTGGCCGCTTCGCCCGCCTTCATGCGGATATGGCCCATCACCAGAATCATCCTCGCTCTCCTTTTTACAGGCCCTCGCGGGCCCGCATAGCGCGGTCCGGTCGGTTGCGCGAGCGGGCGTCCGGTGATAGCGGGCGGCGCATCTCCAGAGCGGGCACAGTCCGCCTGCCGCACCAACATGTCGGGATCCCATGCTCATTTCCCCAGCCTATGCCCAGGCCACCGCCGGTGCCGCGCCGGGCGGTCTCGCGTCGATCGTCAGCTTCCTGCCGCTCGTCCTCGTCTTCATCGTCTTCTATTTCCTGATGATCCGTCCGCAGCAAAAGCGCGTGCGGATGCTGCAGACCGCGGTGGCGGCGGTAAAGAAGAACGATAATGTCGTGACTGCGGGCGGCATCGTCGGCAAGGTTACGCGCGTCGAGGATACGCATGTCGAGGTCGAGATCGCGCCCAACGTCCGGATCCGCGTGGTGAAGGCGACGCTGGCCGAGGTCCTGACGCCCGCGTCGGCCAAGCCCGCGAACGACTGACCCCATGCTCGATTTCCCGCGCTGGAAGATCGCGTCGATCATCGGCCTGCTGGCGGTGCTGTGCGCGCTCGCGATCCCGAGTTTCCTGCCCGAAAGCGTGACCGACCGCTGGCCGGTGCATCCGCGGATCAACAAGGGGCTCGACCTCGCGGGCGGCAGCTATCTGCTGCTGGAGGCGGACACCGCCGATCTGGCGAACACCCGCATCGAGACGATGCGCGACCAGGTGGCGACCGAGATGCGCCGCGGCACGCCATCGATCCAGATCGGCGACATCTCGGTGCGGAACGGGCAGCTGAGCTTCATGCTGCGCGATCCGGGCCAGGTCGACGCGGCGCGCGAGCGGCTGCTGACGATCACCGGCGGCGGGGCCGGGATGACCGGGCAGCGGCAATGGGACATCGGCGTCGTCGATACCAGCCGCTTCGTGCTGACCCCGACCCAGGCCGGGCTGACGCAGGCGATCCAGATCGCGATGCAGGACGCGACCGAGGTCGTGCGCCGCCGCATCGACGAACTCGGCACGCGCGAGCCGACCATCGTCCAGCAGGGCGACAACCGCATCGTCGTGCAGGTGCCGGGGCTGCAGAACCCGCAGGCGCTGAAGGACCTGCTCGGCAAGACCGCGAAGCTGGAATTCAAGCTGGTCGACCAGAGCGCGAATCCGGTCGATGTCGCTAAGGGGATCGCCCCGTTAGGTAGCCAGATCCTGCCGTTTCAACCGGGGGGCTTCATTGCGGTTAAGCGCGCCGCGATCATCACCGGCGACCAGCTTTCCGACGCGCGGCAAAGCTTCGATCAGCAGTCCAACGCGCCCAATATCACGATCACGTTCAACAGCCAGGGCGGCAGTCGCTTCGCACGGGTGACGCAGGAGAATGTCGGCAAGCCGTTCGCCATCATCATCGACAATAAAGCGATTTCCGCCCCCACGATCGAGACGGCGATCCTCGGCGGCAGCGCGGTCATCACCGGCAGCTATACCGTGCAGAGCGCGAACGAGATGGCCATCGCGCTCCGGTCGGGCAAGCTGGCGATCGGGCTCAAGGTCATCGAAGAGTCGACGGTGCGTGCCGAACTCGGCGACGATTCGATCCGGGCGGGCATCCTCGCCTCCGCGGTCGCGGTCGCGTTGGTGGTCGTGTTCATGTTAATGACCTATGGGCGGTTCGGTTTCTATGCGAACCTCGCAGTCGTCATAAACGTCTTCGTGATCCTGGGCGTACTCGCGCTCATCAACGGCACGCTGACGCTACCGGGGATCGCGGGATTCGTGCTGACGATCGGCACTGCGGTCGACGCGAACGTCCTCATCAACGAACGCATCCGCGAGGAGCGACGGCGCGGGCGTAGCATCGTCCAGTCCGTCGAACTCGGCTATAAGGAAGCCAGCCGGACGATCTTCGAGGCGAACATGACGCATGGCATATCGGCGGTCATCATGTTCGTCCTTGGCTCCGGGCCGGTGAAGGGATTCGCGGTCGTGCTCTTGATAGGCATCGCGACATCGGTCTTCACCGCGGTGACGTTCACGCGCATGCTGGTCGCGATGTGGATCCGCCGCAACAGGCCGAAGACGATGAACATATGAAACTGCTCAAGCTCGTCCCCGACAACACGAACATCGACTTCGTGTCCTTACGCAAATGGGCGTTCGGGCTGACGCTGCTGCTGTCGATCGTCGCGGTCGGACTCGTGGTCGCGCGTGGCCTGAACTTCGGCGTCGATTTCAAGGGCGGCCTGATGATCGAGGAGAAGTTTGCCTCCGCTCCCGATCTCGACCACGTCCGCACCACCGTCGACCGGCTGAATTATGGCGAGGCCGCGCTTCAGCAATATGCCGATGCGACGATCGTCTCGATCCGCCTGCCGGTGCAGCAAAGCGCCGACGAAGGTGCGACCAACGCGGTCGTGAAGACGGTCGAGGCAACGCTGGCCAGGGCGTTCCCGGGCGCAACCTTCACGCGCTATTCCACCGTGTCGGGCAAGGTGTCGGGCGAATTGGTGCGAAGCGGAATGCTGGCGGTCGCGCTGGCGGTGCTTGGCATCGGTCTGTTCGCCATGTTGCGCTTCGAATGGCAGTTCGGCGTGTCGACCGTCGTCGCGATCGTCCACGATCTGCTGATGACGCTCGGCTTCTTCGCGCTGACCCGGTTCGAGTTCGACCTGAACATCGTCGCCGCGGTGCTGACGATCATCGGCTATTCGATCAACGACAAGATCGTGATCGACGACCGGATCCGCGAGAATATGCGCCGCTATCGCAAGATGGACATGCGCGAGATCATCAACCTGTCGGTCAACGAAACGCTGCCGCGGACGGTCATGACATCGGCGACGATCCTGCTCGCCCTGTTCGCGCTGCTGCTGCTGGGCGGACATGTGCTGCGCGGGTTCACCGCGGCGATGATCCTGGGCATCTTCGTCGGCACCTATTCGTCGATCTACGTCTCGTCCTCGCTGCTCATCACGCTCGGTCTGCGCGCGGAACCGACGCGCGCACGGCCGGGAACGCTCGACAATACCGAGCGGGTCGGCCCCAGGCGCGATCCGCGCTGACATGAGGATGGCCATTTGAGGATAGATAGGGCGGGTGATGCCGAAGGTCCGCTCGTCTCGTCGATCGGTCCGCGCGGGTTTCGCGTCGACGACGGCTATTACCCGGCGCTGTTGCTGACCCCGACGCGGGCCGACCTGTGGTCGCCGCCGTCGATCGAGACGCTGGATATCGATGAACTTGCGGCGCTGGTCGCGGCGCGGCCCGAGTTCATCCTGATCGGCACCGGCGCGAATCTGGTCCGCCCGCCGGTCGCACTAATTCGGGCGCTGGAGGCGCGGGAGATCGGTGTCGAGGCCATGGACAGCCGTGCCGCCGCGCGTGCCTGGGGCGTCTTGCGTGCCGAACGCCGGTCGATCGCGGCGGCGCTTTACCCGCTGGCGCAATAGCGCGCGACCATTCCAGCCAGATGCGCATGCAGCGCGTCGGTGTTCGCCGCCCACGTAAAACCCATGGCATATTGCCGAACGGTTTCGGCAGCGGACGGGTCGGCAAGCAATGCGGCGATCGCGCCCGCAAAGGCATCCGGGCTGCGAGCCACGACTCGCCCTGCCTCCGCGCCCGTCACCACCTCGCGCGCACCGCCCGCGTCGGTGATGACGATGGGTGTCCCGCAGGCGAGCGATTCGACCCAGACGTTCGCCAACCCTTCGGACGACGACGCGAGCGCCATCACGTCGGCGGCGGCGAACAGCGCCGGCAGGTTGGCATGCGGGACCGCGCCGAGCAGCCGGACGCGGTCGCTGACGCCCAGCCGGTCGATCAACGCTTGTAGACGACCGCGCTCCGGCCCTTCGCCCGCGATGCGCAGCGAAACGCCCGGCAACCGGGCGACCGCTTCGATGACGATGTCGTGTCCCTTGCGCGGGATCAGCGCGCCGACCGAGACGACCAGCGGCCCGGTAATCCCGAGCGCGCGTTTGCCCATAGTCCGGTCGGCAGGTGCGAATCGATCGAGATCGACACCCGTGTGATGCACGCGGATCAGATCCGCGGGCATCCCGAGCGCGACCATGTCCGCCTTCATCGCCTGCGACACGGCCAGCAGACCCGTCGCCGCTCTCCCCGCCGCCGCCACTTGCGCCCCGGTCGCGGATGTCGTGCCCCAATGATGGATGTCGGCACCTCGTGCCTTGATCGATACCGGCACACCGTAACGACGACCGAGCGCGACCGCGGCCGGTCCATCGGGAAAGAAGAACGAGGCGTCGATCACGTCGAACGTACCGGCGATGGAATCCAGCACCCGCGCCACCGCTTTCTCGATCGCACGTGCATGAAACCGCCCGCCGGTGAAGGGCCAGACCGTGAACCGCGGGCGGTGGACCGTGACGCCCTTCCAGCCCTCGACCAGCGGCAGTGCGGCCACCGGCGCGTATCGCCCGATCGCCGGACCCGGCGGCAGCCCGATCGGTGCGACGACGGTCAGCGCCACATCGTCCTGCGCGGCGAAGCCCAGCGTCTGCCGCTCGACGAACACGCCGAAATTGGGACGCGAGACGTCGGGGAACAGCGTGGAAAGGGTGACGACGCGGAGCATGGCAGCGTACGCTAGCGCAGAGAAACCTAAAATTTCTTCCCGGGACGGGGAGGGGGACCATGTGCAGCATGGTGGAGGGGACGGACGGCAAGCGAACCGCTCTCGGCCCGCCCCTCCACCACGCGCGGCGCGCGCGGTTCCCCTCGCCGTCCCGGGAAGGATTGAATTACAGCCGCGTCGTTCCCGGATATGCGACCAGTACGTCCGCATCCTCGCTCGTCCGCACCGTCTCGCTACCCGTCATGGTCGCGCATTCGCCCGCCTTGACGGTCACGTCCGCGACCGATCCCTCGCCCTTGATCGGCACGATCCATGCGGTCGTGCCCTCGGGCAGCGACACATGATGATCGCCGCCGGACCAGCGCTCCAGCACGAATTTCGGCCCCTCGACCAGGATCGTGCGATCCGGCGCGACCTGTCCGGGGGAGACGATCGGGACATACGGCACCGGGTTCGCGACCGCGATCCCGTCTTTCAGGTGCAATTCCCGGTCGCTGCCGTAATCGTACAGCCGATAGGTCGTTTCCGAATTCTGCTGCACCTCGATACAGGTCAGACCGCCGCCGATCGCATGGATCGTCCCACTCGCGCAGTACATGAAATCGCCTGCCTTCACCGGCTTCCAGTCTAGATCGTCCTCGATCGATCCGTCGAGCGCATCCGTACGCAGCGTATCGCGCGAAATCGGCGCCTTCGTGCCTACCGCGATCACGGCATCGGGTTCGGCCCGCAGGATCGTCCAGCATTCGTCCTTGCCCCGCGGCAATCCGCGCGCATGCGCCTGATCGTCGTCGGGATGAACCTGAACCGACAATTTCTCGCCGGGAAACAGGTATTTGATCAGCAGATCAGGTCTGGAGTCGCCCGGCTCCTGGAACCAGACCTCGCCGATCGGCGCGTCGTCCGGCCCGGGGTTCTCGAACCCCGGAAACAGATCGTGCCGCCCCCATGGCTTCTCGACACGGTGGGTCTGGAGCAGCGTGGCGGGCATGGAGAAACGTCCTTTCGGGATGGAATATTCGCCAGCGCGAACGCGCGATCATGGCCGCACGATCCGTCCGGCGTAAAGCTATTGTTCGCGGAGGGCCGGGTGCGCTAAGGACTGCGGCGATGCGTACCCCCAAGTCCCGCGCGCTGTCCCTCGCGCTCGTCGCCGCCCTGGCGTTCCCAATAGCCGGGTGCGCCCGCAACAGCCGTGCAAAGGGCGATACGCCCTATGTCGCGCGCGATGTGGGCACGCTGTACACCGCGGCCAAGAAGCGGCTGGATACGGGGCAGTACAAGGCCGCGGCCGTGTTGTTCGACGAGGTGGAGCGTCAGCATCCCTATTCGATCTGGGCACGCCGTGCGCAGCTGATGAGCGCATACAGCTATTATCTCGACAGCAGCTATACCGAATCGATCCAGTCGGCGCAGCGTTTCCTGTCGGTTCATCCCGGCAACCGCGACGCGCCCTATGCCTATTACCTGATCGCGCTTGGCTATTACGAACAGATCCGCGACGTGACCCGCGACCAGAAGATCACGCGCCAGGCACTCGATGCGCTGGGCGAGCTGGTCCGCCGCTATCCGACGACGCGCTATGCCGAGGATGCGCGGCTGAAGATCGACCTGGTGCAGGACCATCTCGCGGGCAAGGAGATGGAAGTCGGCCGCTTCTACGAAACCCGCGGCCAGTGGCTCGCGGCGACGCTGCGTTTCCGTACGGTGGTGGACGATTACCAGACGACGACCCATGTGCCCGAGGCGCTGATGCGGTTGACGGAGACCTATATGCGGCTCGGCGTACCGATCGAAGCCGAAAAGGCCGCGGCAGTCCTAGGCCACAACTATCCGGGCACCGACTGGTACGGCCATGCCTTCAAGCTGGTGAAGGACCATCCCTTCACCCGCGTCGCACCGATCCCCGTGGGCCAGCCGGTCGTCGCGCAGGGCACGCCCGGATCGGTATCGTTCGGCTCGGTCAACACCGTCGCGCCGACGCCCAAGACGGCACCGGCCGGTGCAGGACCGAACGGCACCGCCGCGCCCGCTCCCTCGACCCCTGCCACCACCGGCGGGTCGAGCCCGTCGAGCGCCAGCGGCACGGCAACGCCGGGCGCGCCCGCGCCGGGAACGACGCCGGGGGCGTGATGCTTCTCCCGGTTCTCCTGCGAACGCGGGAGTCCAGGGTTCCGCGTGAAACACCTATGATCCTGGGCTCCTGCTTTCGCAGGAGAACGTAAAACGGCGTGCTTGCGAACAGCGGAACGAAAAGGGGTCAACTTCGCTGCGCTATCCGTTAAGGAGAGCAACGATGCTGACCGCGCTTTCCATCCGCGACGTGGTGCTGATCGAGGCGCTCGATCTCGATTTCCATGACGGCCTCGGCGTGCTCACCGGCGAAACCGGTGCCGGCAAGTCTATCCTGCTCGATGCGCTCGGACTGGCGCTTGGCGCGCGGGGCGACAGCGGGCTCGTCCGTCACGGCGCGGCGCAGGCGGCGGTCACCGCGATCTTCGACCCGCCGGACGGCACGCTGGCCGCGATGCTGGAGGAGAACGGGATCGAGATCGAGGCGGGCGAACCGCTGATCGTCCGCCGTCTGGTCAAGGCCGATGGGGGCAGCCGCGGTTTTGTCAACAACCAGCCCGCCTCCGCCGCCCTGCTGCGCGAAATCGCGCCACACCTGGTCGAGATCCACGGTCAGCACGACGATCGCGGTCTGCTCGCCCCGTCCGGGCACCGCGCGCTGCTCGACATGTTCGGGCGGGTCGATACCGCGCCGACCGCCGTCGCCTGGCGCGCGCTTCACGCGGCGAACGCGGCGCTCGCGGCGGCGCGGGCGGAGATCGATATCGCGGCGCGCGATCGCGAATGGCTGGAACATGCGGTCGGCGAACTGACCGCGCTGGCCCCCGTTCCCGGTGAGGAGGAGACGCTGGCAGATACGCGCCGGGCGATGCAGCGCGCGGAAAAGGTGTCCGGCGAACTGGAGGCGATCGCCGCGTTCCTCGATGGATCGGACGGCGCGCTTGCGCGGCTGCGGCAGGCGGCGCGCGTGATCGAGCGGGTCGCCGGTGAGCATGACGCGCTGGCCGATGCACTAGCGGCATTGGACCGTGCGGTGATCGAAGGCGATCTGGTCGAGGACAAATTGCGCGAGGCGCGCGGTGCGCTGGTGCACGATCCGCGCGCGCTCGAGGAGGACGAGGCGCGGCTGTTCGAACTCCGCGCGATGGCCCGCAAGCACCGGGTGCAGCCCGACGACCTCGCCGCGCTGGCCGCGGACCTGCGCATACGGCTCGAACGGCTGGACGCAGGCGAGGACGGCATCGCGTCGATCGAGGCGCAGGTGAAGGCCGCGCGCGCCGAATACGACACTGCCGCCGCCGCCGCGACCGCAGAGCGTCAGGCCGCCGCGGCGCGGCTCGATACCGCGGTCGCCGGCGAACTTGCGCCGCTCAAGCTGGACGCCGCGCGCTTCCGGACCGCGGTCGCGCCATTGGCGGCGGAGGGCTGGTCCGGCGCGGGCAAGGACCGGGTCGAGTTCCTGATCGCGACCAACCCCGGCGCGCCTTTCGCTCCGCTGATCAAGATTGCGAGCGGGGGCGAATTGTCGCGTTTCATCCTGGCGCTCAAGGTCGCGCTGGCGGAGGAAGGTGGCGCGGCGACGATGATCTTCGACGAGATCGATCGCGGCGTCGGCGGCGCGGTCGCGTCCGCAATCGGCGAGCGGCTGGCGCGACTGGCGGCGGGCACGCAATTGCTGGTCGTCACTCACAGCCCGCAAGTCGCGGCGCGGGGGCGCGCGCATTTGCTGATCGCCAAGCGTCACGACGGTCTCGTGACGCGGACCGGCGTGCGGATGCTGAACGAGGGGGAACGTCGCGAGGAGATCGCACGGATGCTGTCCGGCGCGACGATCACCGACGAAGCGCGCGCGCAGGCGGATCGGCTGCTCGAGACGGCCTAGAGTCGCGAGCAACTTCGACGATCGCGCCGCACGCGGGGATGTACCCAACCATCTGTTCGAGTGAATCGCCGGCGAGCCAGGCACGGGCCGCAGCGATCGACCCGCCATGCGCGACGACGACCGTCACGCCCCCACGCGGCAAGTCATGCCATGCGGCGGCGGCGCGCGTCGCGATATTGGCACCGGTCTCGCCGCCGCCCGGGCAAAAGCCGGCGGGATCGGTCATCATCCGGTCCATCGCGTCACCCGTCTCGCGCCAGATCGAATGCCAGCGCCGCCCCTCCCAGCTACCGAAGTCGCGCTCGCGCCAGCGGGGTTCGGCGATCGCCGGACAGCCGGCGGTCCGCGCGATCGCCGCGGCCAGGGGACGCGTGCGCCGCATGTCGGAATGCACCACCGCGGTGACGCCCCGCCCGGCGATATCGGCAACGATATCACGCGCCATCGCCGCTCCCGCCCGGCTGAGCCCCATATCCGATCGCCCGTAGCAGCGCCCGGCCCAGGCGCGCGCCACCGGCGGATGCCGCAGCAGCAGGACGCGACCGGTCACCCCGCCGTTACCGCCAGGAGCATGACCAATTGTCCTGAATAGGCGGCGAACCCCAGGCAATCGCCGGTACTACCGCCGATCCGTCGTTTGAGTTCGCGCGCCAGCCACGACAGCAGGACCGCGGCCACGACCATCGCCACCATGACGGCCATTGGCCGCAGGTAGGCGATCGCGAAAAGACCGGGAATGGTCAGGCCGAACGCCGTCCACGGCGTACCCCGCCGCGTCCCGCCGATATCCTTTGCCAGGCCGCCTTCGAACGTCGCGGGGGGCGCCATCGTCAGCAGCAGCACCGCGCAGCACCGCCCGAACGCCGCAGCACCGACGATCGCGCCGGTCGCGAGCACCGGCGGCAGCGAGGCGGTCGTGGCTGCGCGGAGCGCGACCGCAAGCCCGAGGCCGAGCACGCCATAGCTGCCGATCCGGCTGTCCTTCATGATTCGGCGGATATCCTCCGCGCTTCGTCCGTTGCCGCCGAAGCCATCGCAGAAATCGGCGACCGCATCCTCGTGGAACGCCCCGGTCCACCACGCCTCGACCCCGATCGCGACGATCGCCGCGACCGGCGGCGGCCACAGCGTACTGGCGCCAGCGAAGATGAACGCGGTGACGAACCCGATCCCCGCCCCGACCAGCGGCAGCCAGCCTGTGGCGCGTACCAGCCCTTCGCGCGCCTGGTCGGAGGTCAGCCGATCGAGCCACGGGACCGGCACGCGAGTCAGGAACTGCACCGCCAGCAGCGGAGGGGCCCAGAAGGGCACGTCAGTCCTCACGGACCGCGCCGATCGAGTCGAGCCGCGCGACACCGGTCAGCAACGCTGCGGCCGAGTCGAGCAACGGCAGCGCGACCAGCGCGCCGCTGCCTTCGCCCAGCCGCATCCCCCAATCGAGAATCGGCACGAGCGCCAGTTCCGCCAGCGCGGCACCATGACCCGGCTCGGCCGAGCGATGCCCGGAGATCATCGCGCGCGCCGTGCCCGGTGCCAGTCGCTCGGCGACCAGCGCCGCCGCGGTCGCGACATAGCCGTCGATCAGCAAGGTCACCCCGGCCGCTGCACCCGCCGCATAGAAGCCAGCCATCGCCGCGATCTCATGACCGCACACGCTCGCGATGCCATCGCGGTCGTCCGTCGTACGCGCGCGGTCCACCGCCACGCGGACGATCCGCCGCTTGGCCGCCATGACCGAATCGTCCGCCCCCGCCCCACGCCCGACCGCCGCGTCCGGTTCGATCCCCGTGAGGAGCGCGGTCAGGCAGGCGGCAGGCGTCGTGTTGCCGATCCCCATCTCGCCGGCGATCAGCACCCGTGCTCCCTCGCCGACCGCTCGCTCGGCCTCCTCGACGCCGACACGCCAGGCGGCGTCGAACTCCGCAGGCGTCATCGCCGGCCGGTGCGCGAGGCTGCCGGTGCCGTCCGCCACGCGTGCGTCGCGAAAAAAGGCGGGCGGTGCATCGACCTGCGGTCCGGCCATCCCGACATCGACGAGCCGGAGCGGACAATCCTGCACCGCGGCGAGTGCGCTGCTCGTCGCCCTGCCCGCCAGGATTGTCGCGACCATCATACCCGTCACCGCGGACGGCCAGGCGGACACGCCGTCCGCCACGCAACCATGATCGCCCGCGAACAGTACCAGCCGCCGCGGCCTGGTCGACGGATCGATCCGACCCTGCGTCATCGCCAGCGCGACCGCGATGTCTTCCAGCCGACCCATGCTGCTCCTCGGCTTCGCCAGCGAATCCAGATGCGCGCGGATATCGTCTTCGGTCATGGTCCCTCCTGCGGGATTATCGCACCCCGGTCGGCAGGATATAGCGCGCGCCGCCGGGCGTCAGCCCGATCTCGACCGCGATGCCGTACGTCTCGCCGATCAGCGGCGCGGTGAGCACATCGTCGGTCGGCCCCGCCGCGACCACCCGGCCATGCTTCAGCAACACGACGTCGTCGGCGATCCGGGCGGCCAGTCCGAGATCGTG
>NZ_CAXTII010000075.1:0-13012 GCF_964244235.1 uncultured Sphingomonas sp. | reverse complement strand
CAGCGTGCCTCCTCGACCAGCACCGCCATCGTCGCGCCCGAACGCGTTCCATCGTCGGGGATCGACAGATCGCCGAGCGCCGCGAAGACGCGCGCGCCGTGCATCTTCGCCAGATGCGAATGCCGATCGACCGGATGCGCGGAGAAGTAGAAACCGAACGCCTCCTTCTCCTGCTCCATTCGCTGGCTGAGCGTCCAGCGCGCGGTAGCGGGCAGGCGGATCGTATCGCCGGCGACATCGCCCTCGCCGAAAAGGCCGCCCTGCCCGCTCGTCTTCTGGTCGTGGACTCGCGCCGCGACGGCGAGGATCGTCTCCGCAGCACCGTGGACGCCGGCGCGGTTCGCATCGATGCCATCGAACGCCCCCGCCGCGGCAAGCGTTTCGAGTTGGCGTTTGTTGAGGAGCCGGGGGTCGACGCGCTGGGCGAGGTCGTCGAGCGAGGCGAAGCGGCCGTTCGCGGCGCGTTCGGCGACCAGCCGCTCCATCGCACCTTCGCCGACCGATTTCAGCGCGCCGAGGGCGAAGCGAACGGCCAATTTCCCCTCGCCCACTTCGACCGAGAAATCCGCCGCACTCGCGTGGATGCAGGGCGGCAGTATCGCGACACCCAGTCGCCGCGCATCGTCGACGAAGATCGCAAGCTTGTCGGTCGTCGCCATGTCGTAGCACATCGACGCGGCATAGAATTCCTGCGGATGATGCGCCTTCAGCCACGCGGTCTGGTATGCCAGCAGCGCATAGGCCGCGGCATGGCTCTTGTTGAAGCCATAGCCGGCGAATTTGTCGATCAGGTCGAACAGCGCGTTCGCTTCGGCCTTGGGAATGCCGTTCACCGTCCGGCAACCCTCGACGAAACCGGCGCGCTGCGCGTCCATCTCCGCCTTCACCTTCTTGCCCATCGCGCGGCGCAGCAGGTCCGCGCCGCCCAGCGAGAAGCCCGCCAGCACCTGCGCGGCCTGCATGACCTGTTCCTGATAGACGAAGATGCCGTAGGTCTCGGACAGGATCGGTTCGAGCAGGCGGTGCGGGTAGGTGATCGGCTCGGTGCCCTGCTTGCGACGGCCGAAGCTCGGGATATTGTCCATCGGCCCCGGCCGGTAGAGCGAGACGAGCGCGATGATGTCGCCGAAATTGCTCGGGCGGACGGCGGACAGCGTGCGGCGCATCCCTTCCGATTCCAGCTGGAACACGCCGACCGTATCGCCCTTCTGGAGCAGCGCATAGACCGCGGGATCGTCCCATTCGAGCGTATCGAGATCGACCGTGACGCCGCGCTTCGCGAGCAGCTGCGCGGCCTTTTGCAGCACCGACAGCGTCTTCAGCCCGAGGAAGTCGAACTTCACCAGCCCCGCACCCTCGACATATTTCATGTCGAACTGGGTGACGGGCATGTCGGACCGGGGATCGCGGTACAGCGGGACCAGCTCGGCGAGCGGCCGGTCGCCGATCACCACGCCCGCGGCGTGCGTAGAGGAATGCCGCGGCAGTCCCTCCAGCTTCATCGCGAGATCGAGCAGCCGGCGGACCTGATTGTCGTTGGCATATTCCTTCGCCAGTTCGGACACGCCGTTCAGCGCGCGTTCCAGCGTCCAGGGATCGGTCGGATGATTGGGAATCAGCTTGGCGAGCCGGTCGATCTGGCCATAGCTCATCTGAAGCACGCGGCCGGTATCCTTCAGCACCGCGCGCGCCTTCAGTTTCCCGAAGGTGATGATCTGCGCGACCTGGTCGCGGCCATATTTCTCCTGGACATAGCGGATGACCTCGCCGCGCCGCGTTTCGCAGAAGTCGATATCGAAATCGGGCATCGACACGCGTTCCGGATTGAGAAAGCGTTCGAACAACAGGCCGAGCTTCAGCGGATCGAGGTCGGTGATCGTCAGCGACCATGCGACCACCGACCCCGCGCCCGAACCGCGGCCGGGGCCGACGGGAATGCCATGATCCTTCGCCCATTTGATGAAATCCGCGACGATCAGGAAATAGCCGGGGAACCCCATCTGGATGATGACGTCGAGTTCGAATTCCAGCCGGGCGCGGTAGGGTTGCTTCCATTCTTCTCCCCCTCCCGCGAGCGGGAGGGGAGCATCAGGTGAACCAGCCGGGGGCCGGTTCACCTGATGCCGGGGTGGGCGCTCCGCTGATGACTGGGTCCCGCCGGGAGAGCGAGCGCCCACCCCTAACCCCTCCCGCCCGCGGGGGGGGGATCGAAGAAGGGCAATCTTCGCCAGCCGCGCCTCCAACCCCGCCCGCGCGTCGGCACGCAGCAGCTCCGCCTCCCCCGCAACATCCCCCGCGAGGCTCGGCAGGATCGGCTTGCGGCTGGGAGCCATCACCGCGCAGCGCTGCGCGACGACCAGCGTGTTCTCGACCGCCTCGGGCAGGTCGGCGAACAGGATGCGCATCGACTCCGCGTCCTTCAGCCACGCCTCGGGACAGCTGCGCGGGCGGTCTTCGCTTTCGACATAGCTCGAACTCGCGATGCACAGCATCACATCATGCGCGTCGCCGAACGCGCTTTCAGCGAAGCAGCAGGGGTTGGTCGCGACCAGCGGCAGGTCGCGTGTATAGGCCAGGTCGATCAGCGCCGCCTCCGTCGCCATCTCGGTCGCGTCGCCGCGCCGCGCGATCTCGACATAGAGCCGGTCGCCGAACAGCGCCTGCAACCGGTCGGCATAATCCGCTGCTTGACGCGGCTGTCCCTCCGCCAGCAACCGCGCGAGCCCGCCCTCGCCGCCCGCGGTCAGCGCGATCAGGCCATTCGCACGCGCTGCCAGCATTTCGAACGCGACATGCGCGGGTTGTTCGATCGGCCGGTCGAGATGCGCCATCGACACCAGCGCGCACAGATTGTCGTAACCCACCTTGTCCTGCGCGTAGAGCGCGATCCAGTCGAGTGGCGGCTCCACTCCCTCGGGCATCCCCGGCCGCGCGACGCCGAGCATGGTGCCGATGATCGGCTGCACCCCGTCCTTCTTCGCCGCATCCGAAAACGCCATCGCGGCATAGAGCCCGTTGCGATCGGTCAGAGCGGCGGCGGGGAAGCCAAGCGCCTTTGCCTGTTTCACGATCGCCTTCGGCTCGATCGCGCCGTCGAGCATGGTGTAGGATGAAAAGATACGGAGCGGCACGAACCCTGAATGCATCGGCGGTGCGTATGCGCTTTCGACCGATTCGACCAGCGAGGGGGGCGGGTTTGCCCAAACTTGTCCCTTCCCGCTCCCGCACTCACCCTCCTGCCCCTCCCGGCGAAGGCAGGAGCCCGGATGCCAAGCATTGGTTGCATGGGCCTCCACCTGAGCAGCCGGGCCCTGGCCTCCGCCGGGGGTGGGCATGAGGTGAGCGCAACCGGGAACCGCTCCTCCCACCATCCGTTGCGAAGCCAGGACGACCTACCGGAGCCCGGCTATGATCGACACTCTACGAGACCCGCTGCAGGCCGCCGCTCCGATCGGCGCAGGCTGGGGCTGGATCATGGCGTACGGCATCCTGTCTGTCCTGATCGGGATCGCCGCCTTCGCCTGGCCGTTCGCCGCGACCTATGCCGCGACGCTGATCGTCGGAGGGTTTCTGATCGCGGCGGGCGCGGTGTCGATCGCGGCGGGTGTCGCGGCGCACGATCATCACGGCCGCGGTTACGCGATCGGCTTCGGTGTCGTGTCGCTCGTCATCGGGCTGGTGATGGCGTTCGATCCGCCGAGTGGTGCGATATCGCTGACCGTCCTGGTCGCGGTCTGGCTCGGCCTGCGCGGGGCGATGGAATTGGTCGTCGGGTCGCGCATCCGCCGCGGGCGCGGGTTGATGATCGGGCTCGGCATCGTCAACATCCTGCTCGCGATCTACATCTTCGCGACCCTGCCCTGGTCGGCGCTGACTCTGCTCGGGTTCATCCTCGGGGTCAGTTTCCTGTTTGGCGGTGTCACGGCAACCGTCGCAGCAGCACGCCACCGGGACGGTACGGAGCCGTTCGCCATCCCCACCTGAACGCCAGTCATCGAATTTCACCGGAGGACGAAATGACCCGAACGACCCTATCGATCGCGGCGATCGGTTCGATGATCGCGCTTGCCGGTTGCAGCCATTCGGCACGGCCACAGCCCGAAATCGCCAAGGTGCCGGACGTTTCAGAGGTTTTGCCCGTAGTCCCGGCTGTCCCGTCGACAGGCGCAAACCCGACCGTCGGCGGTGCGCCGATGCTGCCTTCCCTGACGATCGTCCAGAACGCGGCGAACGCGCCCAACCTCACCACGCTGGTGGCTGCGGTAAAGGCGGCGGATCTCGCCGCTACGCTGTCGGGCCCCGGCCCCTTCACCGTCTTTGCACCTACCAACGAGGCGTTCGGCAGGCTAGCGCCCGGTACCGTGGACACGCTGCTGAAACCGGAGAACAAGCCGTCGCTGGTGAAGGTACTGACCTATCACGTCATCGCGGGCAACATCTCGGGCGCGCAGCTGATGCAGCGGATCGCGGCCGGCGGCGGCAGTGCCACGCTGACGACGGTCGAGGGCGAACCGCTGACCGCGACGATGGCGAACGGCGTGATCGCACTGACGGACGTCAACGGCAACAAGAGCTATGTCGAGACCGCGGACGTGCGGCAGTCGAACGGCGTGGTCCACGTCGTCAACGGCGTGCTGATCCCCAAACTGGGTTGAACCAGCCTCTATCGGCTTATCGGCAGCGCATTGCCTGTCAATTGGGCAGTGCCCGGCCTTTTGCCCATTTTAACGGCACGGATTTCCCCGGATTCACAGTTGCCCATGGGAACGCCCGGTGGCACGATCGGTGCGACGCGCCATGGTGGCGGCACGCGCAACAGCTGGGGGCATGAACCGTCGTGAAGAAGGTCGAGGCGATCATCAAACCGTTCAAGCTCGACGAGGTGAAGGAGGCGCTGCACGAGATCGGCGTGTCGGGCATCACCGTCACCGAGGCGAAGGGCTTCGGCCGGCAGAAGGGGCATACCGAACTGTATCGCGGCGCCGAATATGTCGTCGATTTCCTGCCCAAGGTGAAGCTGGAGGTCGTCGTCGAGGATGGTCTGGCGGCGCGCGTGGTCGAGGCGATCGCCGCCGCCGCGCAGACCGGACGGATCGGCGACGGCAAGATCTTCGTCATCCCCGTCGAAAGCGCACTTCGAATCCGCACCGGCGAACGCGACGACGCCGCGATCTGACACGTATTCCGTTTAGACATAGGGACAGAGACACATGGCGAATTCGCCCCAGGACATCCTGAAGAAGATCAAGGAAGAGGAGATCGAGTGGATCGACCTTCGCTTCACCGACCCCAAGGGCAAATGGCAGCATCTGACCATGGTCGCGGGCGTGATGGGCGAGGACGAGTGGACCGACGGCCTGATGTTCGACGGATCGTCGATCGAAGGCTGGAAGGCGATCAACGAGAGCGACATGACGCTGAAGCCCGATCTGGACGCGGTCTATACCGATCCGTTCTCGGCGACGCCGATGCTGATCGTGTTCTGCGACATCGTCGAACCGTCGACCGGCGAACTCTATTCGCGCGATCCGCGTTCGACCGCCAAGCGTGCCGAGGCGTATCTGAAGACGACGGGGGTCGGTGACACCGTATATGTCGGCCCCGAGGCCGAGTTCTTCATGTTCGACAATGTGCAGTTCGACACGAGCTATGCGCAGTCCTATTTCAAGATCGACGACATCGAACTGCCGACCAATACCGGCCGCGAATATGAAGGCGGCAATCTGGCGCACCGGCCGCGCGTCAAGGGCGGCTATTTTCCGGTCGCGCCGGTCGACTCGGCGGTCGATATCCGCGGCGAGATGGTCTCGACGATGCTCGAAATGGGCCTGCCCTGCGACAAGCATCACCACGAGGTCGCCCCCGCACAGCACGAACTCGGCCTGACGTTCGGCACGCTGACGACCACCGCGGACCGGATGCAGATCTACAAATACGTCGTCCACCAGGTCGCCGCCGCTTACGGCAAGACCGCGACGTTCATGCCGAAGCCCGTCAAGGAGGACAACGGATCGGGGATGCATACGCATTTCTCGATCTGGGACGGCGGCAAGCCGCTGTTTGCCGGCAATGGCTATGCCGGGCTGAGCGACATGTGCCTGTTCTTCATCGGCGGCATCATCAAGCATGCCAAGTCGCTGAACGCGTTCACCAATCCGTCGACCAACAGCTACAAGCGGCTGGTTCCGGGATACGAAGCGCCCGTGCTGCTCGCTTATTCGGCGCGCAACCGTTCGGCCTCGTGCCGCATCCCGTATGGCACCGGCCCCAAGTCGAAGCGCGTCGAGGTGCGTTTCCCCGATGCGCTCGCCAACCCCTATCTCGCCTATGCGGCGCTGATGATGGCGGGAATGGACGGCATCGCGAACAAGATCCACCCCGGCGAGGCGATGGACAAGAACCTGTACGACCTGCCGCCCGCCGAACTGGCGCAGGTCCCCACCGTCTGCGCGTCGCTGCGCGAGGCGCTCGACAGCCTGGCGGCGGATCACGACTATCTGCTGAAGGGCGACGTGTTCGGGAAGGACCAGATCGAGTCCTACATCGAACTGAAGTTCGCCGACGTGGCCTTGTGGGAAATGACACCGAGCCCGGTGGAGTATGACATGTACTACAGCGGCTGAGCCGTGCGCGCCGCACGGCGGTGGGCAATGCGCACAGCCGCTGTCGGCCGACGGGGCAACGCCCCGATCGACGACGTGGCTCCGCCACGTCGCGGTATTAAAGGGAGGGCGTCCGGAGCGATCCGGACGCCCTTTATCGTGGCCTACGTTGCAAAAGGGGTCCCTTCCGCAACGCGTCGGCGAATGGCTCGACCTGGTGGTGAGCGGACGGACCGCTTGCGGACGGCCGCATCGGTCGTTAATGATGCTGCTGACATACAAGTAAGTGGGAAGCGCAAGATGTGGACCTCAATGATGGCCTTCGCCGTCAGGGCCAGCGCTCCGGACCGAACGACCTCAAGTGAAATGTGTCAGGTTGGCCGGGCCGCGCTGCAAGACCTACCTGCCTTCAACGCTAACCGCAGCTATGCCAGCTACTACGCCAGCCCCGACAGCGTCCGGAAAGACCTTTTAGACGTTTGCCCGGAGCTGCGACGACTTGTGCCCAAAGGGTATCCTTTTGCCGATGACGACGCCCGCGCCCGAGCTGGAAGCCATGTTCCTGTTCCGGGGGAGAGCAATCCGCCAGCCACTGAGATATTCGCGATCGATCCGCCACGGGTCTCTCGCGACGGAAAGACGGCGATGGTTACGATGCGTTACGAGTGCTCCGGCCTGTGTGGGGGATACACCGAATTTATCTACCTCCGTACCGCTGCAGGTTGGCGCCAAAAAACGCCTAGGGTCATTGTAGTGTCCTAAGGATCGATCAGTAGAGCGGGCTCGCATCACCGGCGAAAGGTCTAAACGTCTGATTATGGGCGCTTCCTGCCTTCCCTTATGTTGCGAAAGGGTTCGCTTTCGCGACACCAATCCGCATCGGGCAAAATCAACGGTTTGGAATTTGCAGAAGGCTATTGCGGAATGGCATGTCCCAATCTGACGAACGGCAGTTCACGAATGCCAATCATAATACCCTGACGCCCTACACCACCAGCACGCTACTCCCCCGCGTCTGCCCCGCCTCCAGCGCGCGGTGCGCGACTGTGCACAGCCGCTGTCGGCCGGCGTTGCGCAGCTAACGGCCGACGACGTGGCTTCGCAACAGGGAATATAGGGCGTCCGGAGCGATCCAGGCGCCTTTTTCACATCCGCGCGATCCGGGCGGCGCGTTCCGGCAGCAGCATGGCGAGGCTATCGACGACGGAATGCCCCAACCCCTGCCCGCGCATTTCCTCGACCACTTTCGACAACGCATCGGGCAACGCGGCGGCAAGCGCAGCGATGCGCTGGACGACCGCGTCCGGGTCGAGCGCGGCCTCGGTCGCCCAGCGCGCCCAGTGCCGCAGGACGATCTGTTCGACCTTGTAATAGCCGCCGATCTTCATCGCGAGCTTCATCCGCTGCGGCTCGATACCGGCAAATCCGTAAGCGCTCGCGACGTCGTACAGCGGTGCCAGTCGCACCGTATCGGCACCCAGCAGGAAGCCGTAATTCTTGGCATGCGCATCGGTGCCGCCGATCATCCAGTTGAAGATCAGCGCATCCACGAATCCCCATAGGTCGCCGATCATCGGCCCGCCGATACGATCGCCTGACCGCATCGGCGAATGGACGGCACCGCGGATCAGCGCGGCGATCGATGCGGCGTCGGGACCGCCTTCGTTCTGATATTTGTGCCAGGGCAGCACCGCTTTCGCCTGGCACATGTCCTCTTGGTGAAGGCGGACCAAGTCGACTGGGCCGTCGGGACCGGCCTGGATGCGGTCATATCGCTTGACCACTATCGCGAGCTGCCCGTCGAAGCGGCGCACCTCGGAACGCGCGGTGCGCAGGCCGAGCCGGGCGGCGAGGCGAAGACACAGATGCTCGTTCTCGGCATGCCCCGGCATCGCTCGCGCCGGCGGCTTGAGAATATGGGTGGTCGGCGTGCGTCCTGCGGGAACGCCCCACCGACCGCCGTCGAACAGCAAGGCGGTCTTGGGCTGCGCGCCCGCCAGGCTGAACTGGCCATTGTCCCCCGCGGTCCGGCCGCTCGCCGCGTCGTTCAGCACCGATCGCAGACGGTCGCCGATCGACCGATCGTCAAGCCATTCGATGTCGGGCTCGGTCGCCGACAGAACGGCGTCCAACCGGTCGGGCCGGACGAACTGGACCGCCCCGGCGCAATCCTCGCCGACCGCACCGATCAGCGCGAAACAATTACCCGCGGATACTTGGAACTGCCTGGCCCAACGATCCAGCGTGCGTTCGTTGTCGGGCAGCAGGTTCCAGATGAACGCGTTGATCCGCGCATGGGGATGGTCGCGCGCGGCGAGCGGCATCGACAGCGATAATGGATAGGCATCCGCCGCATGCCGCCACCCCTTGTCATAGGAAAAGGACATGCGGTTGCCGTTCGCCACGACGTGACCGGCCAGCACCCCATCGAGCAGGACCGCTAGGTCCGCCACGCTCAGCGATCCAGCGCCTTGGCGATCAACGCGGCGGATCGGCTCTTGCCGCCGTCGATCGGCCGATCCGCGATATCGATCACGAGGTCGAGTGCGGCGATCGCACGCAGGACCAGATCCAGGCGGATCGTAGCCTTGCCATTCTCCAACTCGCTGATCCACGGCCGGCTGACACCGATCCGATCCGCGAGCGCCTGTTGATCGAGATTTTGGTGCCGACGGCTATCGCGGATCAGCGCGCCCATATCCTGCGTTGATCGTATTTTCATGAGCGCGTATCCAGTAGGATCGAAGATGCACAATGTATGCGATCGCCTACATTCGCACAAGTAGCCGATCGCTTACACCATGATTTGTTGACGATCGCTTACATGGCGTCACACCACCAGCACGCTACTCCCCCGCGTCTCCCCCGCCTCCAGCGCGCGGTGGGCGTCCGCCGCGTCGTCCAGTGCGAACCGCTGGCCGATCTCGGGCACGATCGCGCCGACGCGTAGCATCGCGAACACCCGGTCCACCGCCGCCCGCTTCTCCTGGGGGGTCACGCAATAGTCGAACAGCGTCGGGCGGGTCACGAACAGCGATCCCTTCGCCGCCAGCGTCGCAAGCTTCAGCCCCTCGACCGGCCCGCCGGCGTTGCCATAGCTGACGATCAGCCCGCGCCGCGCGGTACTGGCGAGGCTCGCGTCCCACGTCGCCGCGCCGATGCCGTCGAATATCACCGGCACACCCGCGCCGTCGGTGATCGCGCGTACGCGGCCGGCGACGTCCTCGGCGCGGTGGTCGATGACGTAATCCGCCCCCGCCGCCTTCACGCTCGCGACCTTGTCCGCGCCGCCCGCCACGCCGATCACCACCGCGCCGATCGCCTTCAGCCAGCCGACGAGCAGATGTCCGACCCCGCCCGCCGCGGCCCAGATGAGCACCACCTGCCCCTGCTCCACTTTCGCGCAACGTTCGACCAGGAATTCGGCGGTGCATCCCTTCAGCAGCAGCGCCGCGGCGATCTCGTCGCTCACATCGTCGGGCAGATGCACGCATTCGCCCGCCGGCACGTTGCGCGCGGCCGCATAGGCACCGCGCGAGGGGCCGAAGGTGCCGATACGGTCGCCGATCTCGAAACCCCCGACCCCCGACCCAACCGCTTCGACCACCCCCGCCGCCTCGCTGCCGAGCCCTGCGGGCAGGCTGATCGGGTAGACGCCCTTGCGGTGATACACGTCGATGAAGTTCAAGCCGACCGCGGTGTTGCGCATCCGGATCTCGCCCTCGCCGGGATCGGGCAGGTCGATATCGACCCACTGGATGACCTCGGGCCCGCCGGTTCGCTCGATGCGGGCAACGCGGGTCACGACGTCATGTCCGGCTGTCCGTTAGATGCCGACAACCCGCCATCGACGGGCAGGTTCACGCCGGTGACGAAACCCGCATCGTCGCTCGCCAGGAACAGGATGACCTTCGCCACGTCCTCCGGCTCGGCGACGCGTTTCATCGGGATGCGGTCCATGAACTTCGCGATCGTGGCGTCCGCCATGTCCTTCGTCATTCCCGTCCGCGTCAGGCTGGGAGCGACGGCGTTGACCCGCACGCCGTCCTTGCCGAGATCGAGCGCCATCGCGCGGGTGAGGTTCGTCACCGCACCCTTGGACGCGTCGTATGCCGCCATGCCCCAATCGCCACCGAGCCCGGACACGGACGAGGTCTGCACGATCGATCCCTTCGTCTTCTTCAGTTCGGGGATCGCGGCCTTCGCCATCAGGAAATAGCCGGTGGCGTTGATGGTCAGGACGCGCGTCCAGTCCTCCTCGCTGGTCGCGCCGACATCGCCCTGCACCACGACGCCCGCATTGTTGACGAGTATGTCGAGCCCGCCGAACCGCTCGACCGCCGCCGCCACGGCGGCGTCGGCATCCGACGCTTTCGACGTATCGCCGACGACGACGATCGTGCGATCCTCCGGCAGGCCGTCGATGCTCGCGTTCATCTTCTCCAGATCTCGCCCGAACGCGATGACGTTCGCCCCCCCGGCGGAGAACAACCGTGCAGCGGCCGCGCCGATACCCGATCCTGCACCCGTCACGATGACGGTCTTGTCCGTGAAACGCGCCACTGGCATTCTCCCGATCGGTTTCCATCCGAACGCGGGGCTCGCGTTTCGGGTTGCAACGGTTTCGCGCGCGCTCCATATCGACGGTGACGATACCCGAATTTCGAAAACGAACGACGGAGCGGATCATGCAGCGTTATCTCCAGCATTATATCGATGGCGCATGGGTCGACAGCGAAGGCGGTACGACGTGGCAGGTCATCGACCCCGCCAACGAGCAGCCCTGTACCGAGATCACGCTGGGCACCCCCGCCGATGTCGACAAGGCGGTTGCCGCCGCCCGCCGTGCGTTCGAGACGTGGAGCCAGACGAGTGTCGAGGAACGCCAGGCGCTGCTGACCCGCATCATGACCGAATACGAGGCACGCATCCCCGATCTGGCCAAGGCGATCTCGACCGAGATGGGTGCGCCGATCGGTCTGGCGACGATGGCGCAGGCACCCATCGGCCTCGCGCATTTCGCCGCGACCGCAAAGGCGCTGGCGGGTTTCGAGTTCGAGGAGACGATCGGCAAGGCCAGGGTGGTGCACGAGGCGCTGGGCGTCGTCGCGATGATCACGCCGTGGAACTGGCCGCTGAACCAGATCTGCGCGAAGGTCGCGCCCGCTTTGGCGGCGGGCGATACCATGATCCTGAAACCGTCCGAGGAAGCGCCGGGTTGTGCGGCGATCCTGGCCGAGATCATGCACGCCGCGGGCGTGCCGGCGGGCGTGTTCAACCTCGTTAACGGCGACGGCCCGGGCGTCGGCGCGGCACTGTCGGCGCACAGGGATATCGACATGGTCAGCTTCACCGGATCGACCCGCGCGGGCATCCAGATCGCGCAGGCCGCGGCGACGACGGTCAAGCGCGTTCATCAGGAACTGGGCGGCAAGGCGGCGAACCTGGTGCTGGAGGGGGCGGACCTCTCGGCCGTCCTGCCGCCGACCGTCGCAGGGGTACTCGCCAATTCGGGACAGAGCTGCATCGCGCCGACGCGGCTGCTGGTCCACGAAAGCCAGGTCGCGGACGCCACTGCGTTCGTGAAGGCGATGATGGAACAGACCGTCGTCGGCGATCCGGCGGAGATGGGCAACCAGATCGGCCCCGTCGTGAACAAGGCGCAGTTCGAGAAGATCCAGGACCTGATCCAGTCCGCGATCGACGAGGGTGCGACTTTGGTCACCGGCGGCGTCGGTCGGCCGGACGGGCGCAACGCCGGTTTCTATATCCAGCCGACATTGTTCGCCGACGTTACCCCCGGGATGCGGATCGCGAAGGAGGAGACGTTCGGCCCCGTCGCGACGATCACGTCCTATGGCTACGAAGCGGAGGCGATCCGGATCGCCAACGATACCCCTTACGGGCTTTCCGCGACGATCTCCGGCGATCCGGCTGCGGCAGCGAAGGTCGCGCCGAAGCTGCGGGCGGGTCTGGTCACGATCAACTCGTGGAGCCCCGACACCGGCGCGCCGTTCGGCGGGTACAAGCAATCCGGCAATGGCCGCGAGAACGGACGCTATGGCCTGACCGATTTCATGGAGGTGAAGACCGTCGTCGGCGCGCCGGCCTGAACGCGTGACGCGGGGGGCGACAACGCCCTCCGCCGTTCGCGCTACAGCAACGCCTCGATATCCGCCGCCACATCCTCCGGCTTGGTCGTCGGGCCGTATCGGCGCACGACCTTTCCGGCGCGGTCGATCAGGAATTTGGTGAAGTTCCACTTGATCGCCTTCGTCCCCAGCAATCCCGGTGCGTCCTGCTTCAGCCGGGCGAACAGCGGATCGGCATGCGTGCCGTTGACGTCGATCTTGGCGAACACCGGGAACGTCACGTCGTAGGTGAGCGAACAGAAATTGGCGATCGCCGCG
>NZ_CAXTII010000074.1:0-13289 GCF_964244235.1 uncultured Sphingomonas sp. | reverse complement strand
GCGCCAACCGGAAATGGGTGGCCAAACCGGCTTGATCACAACGGATACTCTAGCCAGCATGCCACGCCGCCATTTGCAGGACTTGCCGCACACAACCGGGAATAATGGCAAGGGGTCCGTCTAGAAGCGGCATCCCATCCTCCGGCAATGCCACGCCTGCGCTCTGGCAGCCCCGATCCTATCAGCGACCTAACATCCGCATGCGCTTCTTTCCCACCTCCAGAACTGGCAAGGCCGGTGAACGACGCTTCGAGACGTTTGTCGAGGAGCAACTCGGCTTTATATACCGTGGCATCACGTCACCCGACATTGGAATTGACGGCGAGATCGAGACGCTTGGTGGCCGAGCGTTCGAACGCGGTCGTCGCAGGGTCACTGATCGGCGCCGTCTCACAGAGCCTGACCGAGATGAACGAGGCCGTCGAGACCGGAACCTTCGACTTTATCGACGTAGACCACTGGGCGTCGCTTATCCGAAGGTATGAGCGGACGATCCGGGACGTCGACTGCTTGCTGAAGTATGAGCGCCGAGCGACACCTGAAATCGCCTTGGTTCACGATACCGCGCGGACGTAGTCGAACGCCTGGCTGAACGCAAGCAATGGTTCCATGACTGGGACTGCGGCGACCTCCTATGAGAGCGCCGGTGGGATGACGACGACGAGGCGACGGGACCGCCGATCATTTTGTATGCAGGACCAGTGTACGTTCGGACGATCGCACTCACACCTCCCTACCTTATCGCTTTCCGTGCCCGCCTGTATTATCATATCGAAACGCGAGGTCTTTGCGCGCGCCAGCTCCAAGACAGGGTCCAAGGCAACTCGTTAGACCGGCTCAAGAGCCTCGCTGCCGCCGCAAATTCGCGGTCGAAAAGCAGGAGGTCGTATGGCACTCGTTAAAGGCGCGCCGCTCAAACTGCGGATGCCCCCCAAACCAGCAGCAGCCGAGGACCCCGAAACAAACGACGCGACCGATCCGCTCGCGCGGCAGCGGCGCTTCCTTGCGCGTGAGGACGAGAAGGGCAGTAAGCTCGGACTTGTCTTTGCCGACGCCTTTATTCGCGGCATGCGTGAGATCGGCTATAAGAACCCCGCCTGGGCGATCGCCGAACTGATCGACAACAGCTTCCAGGCCGGCGCCGATACCGTGGACATCCGGATGAAGGACGTCGACTGGAAAGTGGAACGCTCCAAGCCGAGCCAGGTCGCCATCGTCGACAATGGCATTGGCATGCTGTCGCGGATGATCAGTCATGCGGTCCGCTGGGGCGGGACTGATCGTGAAAACGATCGGCAGGGTTTCGGCCGCTACGGCTACGGGTTGCCGAGCGCAGCGGTGAGCCTGGCCAAGCGCTATTCGGTTTATTCCAAGACCGAGGGCAAGAAATGGTACGTCGTCCACGTCGATTTAGAAGCGCTGGGCAGTGCTGCCGGCGACGAGGATGCCATTGACGAGATTCTGCAGCCCGAGCTTGCCGAACTGCCGGCTTGGCTAAAGGCTGCGGGCTCTAAGCTCGACGTCAACACGCTCAAGTCCGGTACGATTGTCGTGCTGGAGGATCTCGACCGTCTCGGCACGATGGGCGGATGGGCTTCTCCCGAGCGGTATGGCGGCCGCCGTTCTCGGGCGCGCAGCGACGCGCGCCGACCTTCGTCCCCGTTCTTCGGGACGCATTGCCGTATGGTGGCCAGATGCAATTTCGCTACAGCGCCAACTGGCTTGCCGACGATGTCCGCGCGCGGGTGCCAGGCGAGATGCTCGCCGGCGAATATGCGCTGGTCTGCTTCGTCACCGATGGCGCTGCGGCCACCCCATTTGACCTCGTGCCGGTGCGGTTCGCCCGGATCATTCGCGCCGAACAGGTCGGCACCTCGTATATTCTGACGCTCGCCGCCGATGCGTTCGCGGCCAACCTCACCGACGCCGCGTTGCGCGGGGTCATGACCGCCGCCGACCGGGCGCGCCTGCCAAGCGCGGCGAAGGCCGCCAACGAGCTTTACGCCATCAACGCGGAGTTCGACCCGCAAAAGCATAAGCGCCGGTCGTTCGACGCCTTCGAGGCGGCCGCAACGGCGCTGAGCCGCCATGCGCCCTTCGCAACCGAGCAGACCGCCTTCTTCACGGTGCGCCAGATCAGCAAGGTCGGCGGCCTCAACTGGTTCGGCACCTGGGCTTCGCCCAACCGGGTCGACCAGGGCGCCTTCAGCCTCAGGACCGGCAAACGCTACGAATGCGAAGTCTACTGCCTTCGCCTGTTCGATCACCCGCTGGACGCGCAAGGCAAAAAGTCGCCGCTGAACGAACTCGCGCTGGTGGCGGACCCCACAGGAAGCCTCGGGCGCGCTGACCGAGGAGGCGGCCGATCGGTTGTTCCTAGGCGGCGTACCCAAGCCTTACCGTGACCAGATCGACCACGAGCTGCGGCTGATCGACCAACTCGGCTACGCGCCCTACTTCCTGACCGTGAACGCCATCGTCGCTGAGAGCCGGCGGCGTGGCATCCTCTGCCAGGGGCGCGGGTCGGCGGCCAACAGCTGTGTCTGATATACGCTCGGCATCACCTCGACCGATCCGATCCAGCTTGAGTTGCTCTTCAAGCGGTATCGGGTGAGCGCAAGGAGCCGCCGACATCGACGTCGATTTCGAGCATGAGCGGCGCGAGGAGATCATCCAGTGTATCTATGAGACCTATGGCCGCCATCGGTCGGCGCTGACCGCGGTGGCGACGCCCGATCGCACGCGCGGCGCGTTGCCGATGTCGGCAAGCACGATACTGGCGAGCGGTGTAATGGCAAGACGCGATCATCTCCATACATCTTATATGCTTCCGGATAGGTACCTTATGTGGCCCGCCCGCCATCGGACCTGTAGATCGATAATCGTCCTCCGAGGCTGGGCGTAACGAGATGGAGATCTATGAGCCACGCTGATGAACGCGATGGCGGAACTCGATTGTCGACCTGCATCGGTGGCTTCATTCGTGGAGCGTTGTGAAGGATGCACCCGATGAATTCCTACCTTCGCCAATTGTTTGCCGATGCCCGCTGGCTTTCGCCCATCCTGCTGCTTGCCTTGTGGGAACTGGGATCGCGTACCGGCGTGATTCCCGAACGGACGCTGGCTGCACCGTCATCGGTCGTGTCGACGATGATCGCGATGACCGCTTCGGGCGAACTGCCTCACAACGTCGCGGTCTCACTGGTGCGCGCCGGGTTGGGTTTGGCGTTCGGGGTCGGGGCCGGCGTCGTGCTGGGATTGGCCGCCGGGCTCAGCCGCCAAGGTAACGCTGCGATTGATCCGCTGCTCCAGATCAAGCGCACCATTCCTGTCGTCGCCCTGACCCCGTTGTTCATCGTCTGGTTCGGCATCGGCGAAACGACCAAGATCGCGCTGATTGCGTTCGCGACCATGCTACCGGTGTATCTCAACCTGTACGAGGGTATTCGTGGCGTCGACGTCCGGCTTATCGATGCGGCGCGCAGCTTCGGCCTGTCGCGCTTCGACCTGATCCGCGACGTGATCTTGCCGGGCACACTGCCTGCGCTGATCGTCGGCTTGCGCTATGCACTGTCGATCGCGGTGCTGATGCTGGTGATCGCCGAGCAGATCAACGCGTCCGCCGGGCTCGGCTATCTCATCAACAATGCGCGAGATTTCATGCGGACCGACATCATTGTCGTCTGCCTGCTGGTGTATGCGCTGCTCGGTCTCGCCGGCGACTTGCTGATGCGCGCGATTGAGCGGCGCGCGCTCGCCTGGCGGCCAAGCGTGATGGCACTGCGCGCATGACCGAGGTGCTGCGCATTCCGCTGGTGGCGGTGCCGTCGTCACAGCCGATCGTCCGCCTGACGAAGTTCTCGCGTCATTTCGACGGCAACGGCGTCATCGACGCGCTCGATCTGGCGATCGCGCCGGGCGAGTTCGTCGCGCTGCTGGGACGGTCAGGATCTGGCAAGACCACGCTGCTGCGCACGCTGGCTGGGCTCGACGACCATCAGGGGCAGGATATCGTCGTGCCGGCCGCGCGTGCGACCGTGTTCCAGGACGCGCGGCTGCTGCCGTGGAAACGGGTATGGAAGAATGTGGTGCTGGGTCTACACGGCCGCGATCTGCGCGCCACCGCAGAGGCCGCGTTGCGGGAGGTCGGGCTCGAACACCGGATCGACGCCTGGCCGCTGACGCTGTCGGGCGGCGAGGCGCAGCGCGCGTCGCTGGCTCGCGCGCTCGTCCGCCGGCCCGAGTTGCTGCTACTCGACGAGCCGTTCGCCGCGCTCGATGCGCTGACCCGGATCCGGATGCATGCGCTGGTGATGGCGCTATGGCGGACGCACCGGCCTGCGGTGCTTCTGGTGACGCACGATGTCGAGGAGGCGATGGCGCTCGCCGATCGCATCCTGGTGCTCGATCGCGGGCGGATCGCGGCCGAAGAAGTGATCGTCGCGCCCCGCGGCCATCGCAGCGGTGTGATCCGCGCGTTGCGCGCGACGCTGCTCGGCTATCTCGGGCTGGAGCATGACGGCGGTGCCTATGCCGACATGATCGGGCGCGATCGATGAGCGGCGATATGCTGGATCCGCTCAGGACGTTCGTGCGCGGCATGGCGGCGGTGGTGGAGCAGCCGGCGGACGAGCCGACCGTCCTGGCCGAGGGAACGCGGCTGCTCATCGATCTCGTCGCGACCGATGGCTGGCTGCCCGACAGCCACGCGGCCCCCGATCCTGACCGCTACCGGCAATATCTGCTATATCGCGATCCGGCCGCGCGGTTCTCGGTGGTCAGCTTCGTGTGGGGACCCGGTCAGCGGACGCCGATCCACGACCACACCGTGTGGGGCCTGATCGGCATGTTGCGCGGGGCAGAGATTGCCGAAGGCTACGCGCAGGGGGCTGAAGGGCTTCGCGTCACCGACCGGGTGCGGCTCGATGTCGGTCAGGTCGATGCGGTGTCGCCGGCGATCGGCGATCTCCACCAAGTATCGAACGCCTATGACGACCGTGTGTCGATCAGTATTCATGTCTACGGTGCCGATATCGGTACCGTTCGGCGCGCGACCTACGACCCGGCGGGCAACCCCAGGCCATTCGTGTCCGGCTATGCCTCCACCCCCGCGCTGACCCTCTAGGAGTTTCCGGTGAGCCCGATTTCAGCACAGGCCGTGCGGCGAGCGTTGTTGCTGCGCCACGAGATTGCGCTGCTGGACCTGCGCCACGAGGGCCAATTCGCGACGGGACATCCGCTGTTCGCCGCCAATCTCGCGCTCGACCGGATCGATATCGAAGCGGAGATGCGTCTGCCGCGCAATGACGTGCGGATCGTCCTCTACGACGATGGCGAAGGACTGGTGGACGCCGGCACCGCGGCGTTGTGCGCGCTTGGTTTCACCAATGTGGTGGCGTTGGAAGGTGGATTGCAAGGCTGGCGCGCGGCGGGATACGAGTTGTTCGCGGACGTGAATTCCTATTCCAAGGCGTTCGGCGAGCTGGTCGAAGCTCGGAGGCACACGCCGTCGCTGGCCGCCGAGGAGGTCGCCGCGCTGATCGCATCCGGTGCCGACATCGCCATCGTCGATGCGCGGCGGCCGAGCGAATATGCGACGATGAACATCCCCGGCTCGGCGAGCGTCCCCGGCGCGGAACTCGTGCTGCGCGCCGCGGCGGCCGCACCCGATCCGACGACGACGGTGATCGTCAACTGCGCCGGGCGGACGCGGTCGATCATCGGCACGCAGTCGCTCATTAACGCCGGGCTTCCCAACCGCGTCGTCGCGCTGCGCAACGGCACGATCGGCTGGACACTCGCGGGCCAGACGCTCGAACATGGTGCGGATCGCCATGTGCCGCCGGCCGATGCCGCCGACGCGCGGCACCGGGCGCGCGGCGTCGCGTATCGCGCCGGCGTGCGTCGTATCGATGTCGAAGCCGCGACCGAACTGGCCTGCGACGACACGCGCACGCTCTACCGGTTCGATGTGCGCACCGTGGAGGAATATGCCGAGGGCCATATCCCGGGCTTCCGCCATTACCCCGGCGGGCAGTTGGTGCAAGAGACCGACATGGCCGCCCCGGTGCGTGGCGCGCGTATCCTGCTGGCCGACGATCTCGGCGTCCGCGCCGACATGACCGCGTCATGGCTCGCGCAGATGGGGTGGGAAGTGTATGCACTGGACGGCGGGTGCGATGGTGCGCTGGAGCAGAGCGCACTATCCGTCATTCCACCGCTCGATCCGGCGCATCGCTACAAGCGGCCCTATGAGGGGACGGACAATGCCGCGGCGGCGATGCAGGCCTATCTCGATTGGGAATATGGCCTCGTCACGCAACTGGAACGTGACGCGAGTCACGGTTTTTTCGTGATCTGAGCGGGCCCTTTTCGGATTTCACCTACTCCCCCCCCGGCAAAGGCCGGGAGGGGGATAGCGTTAATCTCAAGCAGCTACGGCAACGCGATCCTCCGCCGCGACGGGCGTTCGCCGGTTGGCCGGGATCGGCAGCCCCAGATTGCCGCGCAGCGTCGTTGCCTCATATTCGGTGCGGAAGAGACCGCGCGCCTGAAGGATCGGCACGACCTCCTGCGTGAAGCGGCGGAACTGGCTCGGATGGCCGGCATGGACGTTGACGCCGTCGAGCGCCCGGCCCTCGAACCAGCGGGCGATCTCATTTGCGACCGTCTCGGCCGAACCGACGAACGGGCTCGACTTCTGATCGCGCTGAAACTCCACCGTCTGGCGCAGCGTGAACCCGCGCGCGGTCGCGAGGTCGGTGACGCGCTTGGCCTGGGTGAAGAAACTGTTCTTCGCATGCTCCAGTGCTTTGACCGGAAACGGCGCGTCGAGGTCGTACTGGCGGAAATCATGCCAGCCGAACGCGCGACCGAACTCGCCCAGCGCCTGGTCGAAACTTTGGTCGAGCCGCTGATAGTGCCGCTCGATATCACGTGCGTCCTCGTCGGTATCGCCGACGATGATCTTGAAACCCGGCAGGATGACGATCTGATCGGGATCGCGGCCCAGCTTCACCGCACGCGCCTTGAGGTCCTTGTAGAAGGCCTGGCCCTGCTCAATCGATTTCGCATGGGTGAAGATTGCATCGCCGATCGTCGCGCCCAGGTCGCGGCCCTGTTCGGAATCGCCCGCCTGGAAGATGACCGGCTCGCCTTGCGGCGATCGCTGGATGTTGAGCGGGCCCACGACCGAGAAATGCTTGCCCTTGTGATGCAGCGCGTGCAGCTTGTCCTTGTCGAGGAACACGCCGCTCTCGCGGTCGCCAACGATCGCGTCGTCCTCGTAGGAACGCCACAGCCCGCGCACGACATCGAGATACTCAAACGCACGGCCATAGCGCGTGTCGTAGTCGTAATGCTCGTCGCGCCCGTAATTGCCCGCGGTGCCCGCGTCGCCGCTGGTCACGACGTTCCAGCCTGCGCGTCCCTGGCTGATAAGATCCAGTGACGCCACCCGGCGGGCGAGGTTGAATGGATCGTTGTACGACGTCGTCAGTGTCCCGACGAGACCGATGTGCTTCGTCGTCACCGCAAGCGCCGACAGCAGCGTCAGCGGTTCGAGCCGGTTGAGATAATGCGGCGGCGAGTCCGGCGTGATGAACTGGCTGTCGACGATGAAGACGAGATCGAACTTCGCCGCCTCTGCTTGGCGTACGATGTCGACATACCAGTCGATGCTGACACTGGCGTCGACCGGGATGTCGGGATCGCGCCAGCGGTCGGTTTCGCCGGGGCCGCCGACGCCGGTGGGGACGAGTCCGAGTTTCAACTGTCGCTTGGCCATGGGATCATTCCTCGGTGGTTGAGGGGACGGGAGAGAAGTCACAGGCGCCCGCGCAGCGTCAGGCCGAAGGTGCGCGGCTCGCCGAGCGCGGCCAGCACTACGCCGAACTGCGCGCTGACGGCGCGGGTGTTGTAATAATCCTTGTCGAACAGGTTGCGGACCCAGACCGACACGTCCCAGCGCGCGTCGGGCTTGCGGATGCCGGCATGCAGCCCGGTGAGCGTGTAGCCCGCGACCCGCGAGAAGGGATCGAGATTGACCGCGGCGAAGAAGGAGGACCGGTAGCTCTCGTCGCCGCCCGCGTAGAAATCGACCGCACTGCCCTTCATGACATATTCCGCGCTGCCGGTCAGCGACCATTTCGGCGCGCCCGATGCCGGCTGCCCCGAAAGATCGACCACGCCGAGATACGAGGTGAGGTACGGCGTGGGGGCGTTCTTGTAGCTGACGTAGTAGGCGTCGTCATACGCGCCGGCCGCGGTCAGCGTCAGCCCGTCGAGCGGCGTCGCGCGCGCGTCGAACTCGACCCCGCGCGAACGCAGCTTGCCGACATTGGTGATGTAGGAGACGACCGGGATCACCGCGGTGTTGACGAAATTCGCCTGGTAATCGGCGACATCGCTCCAGAAGGCCGCGAGGTTGAGTTCGGCGCGCCCGCCGAGCAACCGGCTCTTCAACCCGATCTCATAAGCGTCGACCTGCTCGGGCTTGACGAAGATATCGATACCGGTCGCCGGCGCGACGAGGTTGATGCCGGGCGACTTGTAGCCGCGCGAATAGCTCGCATAGCCGTGCACCGCGGCGCTGACGTCATAGGCCGCGATCACCGTTCCCGACAGGTTGCCGGTGTTGTTCGCGACATCGTAGTTGCCTAGCGGCACCAGCGCCCCGCGCCGCGCGGCGACGGTCGCCTGGAGCGCGGGATCGAAGCTCGCGATCGGGGCGGGCGTGCCGCCTGCATAGCCATCGTACAGCCCGGTCTTGTGTTCATAGGTGTAGCGCAGCCCCGCGGTCAAGCGGAACGCGGACGCGATGTTCCAGGTCGCCTGGCCATAGCCCGCGTAGCTGTAGGTCGCGGGCACGACATGCGCATAGGCGAACAACCCGTTGAGCGCCGCGCTCGGCAGCGTCGAGACAGTCGCGGTCGGCGTATTGGCGGTGGTCAGCCAGGCCGACGCATCGCGGCCATAGCCCGTCTCCTGCAGGTCGTCGGCTTTCTGCCAAAAGAAATACAGGCCGCCGGTGAAGTCGATCGTCTGGGCGCCGCGCGAGGCGGCGCGGATTTCCTGGCTGAACTGCTGCTGGTGGGTGACGACGCTCGATTGGGTCAGCACATTGGCGCCGATCTGGTCGCCGTCGTAATTGGGCAGCCATTTCCAGTTGCGATAGGCGGTGATGGAGGTCAGCGTGACGCCGCCCGTCGTCCAGTCGGCGCGCGCCTGCACCCCCCAGCTCGGCATCTTGTCATGCTGCGAGGAATCGAGATCGACCGCCCGCGCGAACGGATCGATCGCGATCGGCACATAGCCGACGTCCGCGGAGCGCGCGTAGAAGCCACGCACCTGCGTGCCGTTGGCAAGCGTCGTCGGCAGGACCTGCGTCACACTCTGGAAGCCGACATTGCCGTTCTGGCTGCTGAAATCCGCGATCACGCGCAACTTGAAATCGGCACTGGGCTTGTAGACGATGTCGAGCCGACCGGCATTGTTGTCGAGATCGTCCCAGGCCTGGTTGTATCTAGTGTTGTAGATCAGGCCGTCGCGCTGGGTGTGCAGATAGCTAGCGCGGAAGGCGATATCGTCGCCGATCGTGGTGTCGATCGAGCCATAGCCGCGAAGGTAATTGTAATTGCCGTAGCTCAATTCGCCGCGCGCCTCGTTCTCGAACACGGGTTCGCGGGTGCGGATGTCGATCGCGCCGGCGACGGTATTCTTGCCGAACAGCGTGCCCTGCGGCCCGCGCAACAGCTGGATGCTGTCGATGTCCATCAGGTCGGTGATGACCGAGCCGGTCCGCGGCCGGTAGACGCCGTCGATATAAAGCCCCGCACCCTGTTCCAGGCCGTCGTTGGTGCCGCCAGCATTGGTGCCGATGCCGCGGATCGTGATCGTCTGGTTGCGGCCGCTGATGCCCTGGATATTGAGGCTGGGCAGCTGCTGGACAACCTGTTTCAGGTTGAACGCGCCCTGCTCATCGATCTTGCCGCCGTCCAAAGTGGTGACAGCGATCGGCACCTTCTGCACGCTTTCGGTGCGGTAGCGCGCGGTGACTGTGATGTCGCCGACGCTGGCCTGGTCCGCCGGTGGCGTATCCGGACCGCCTGGCACATCCCCCGGGGAGACTGCTGGGCTAACTGTTGTAGTTTGTCCGAACGCGGGCACGGCAATCGCAACAACAACAAAGCCGGTTGCACCGAGCAGAGCTGTTTGATGACGCTTGAATGATCTAGTTACTGAAGACACTGACGACCCCTTCGTATCTGGGGATGTGCTAGCCTCTATTTCCATGCTGCTCGACAAAGCTTAATCGCGTCGGTCATTAGATAATCTCTATATTTATAATGATCGCCGATCGATGAGCGTTCGCAATGATTGGTTGGTGCAGCCTCAGGCGGTGAAGCTGGCGTCGAACCCCTTGCGGACGTCGACCGGTTTCTCGATCAGGCCCGCACGCAGATACCGGTCGGCGGTCTTCTGCTGGTCGGCAATCAGCGTCACGTCGATCGGAATGCCGGTGCGTTTCGTGCGGCCGGTCACCGTCCGCCAGACGTCGGTCGGTATGCCCGTCTCGTCATGAAGCAATGTGGCATAGGTATCGGGATGCGCGACCGCCCAGTCCCAGCCGGCATAGAGACGCCTGGCATAATCCTGGAGCAACGGCCTTTTGTCGGCGATCGCGCCGTCGCGGCCGAACAACAGGGCGTAGGAAGGCACCAGCCCGTCGGCGCGAATGATCCGCGCACCGTCCTTTTCGGCGAGCGCGGCATTCGGGTCCCAGATCGCCCAGCCATCGACCGAACCGCCCTGCAACGCGGCCTGTCCGTCCTGCGGCGATAGGAACGCGAAATGCACCGCGTTGAGCGGTCGCCCTTGTGCCTCGAGTGCGGCGAGAATGAAATTATGCGCGATCGACCCGCGCGGCGTCGCGATGCGCTTGCCGGCGATGTCCTTGATCGACCGGATCGGCGAGTCGCGCGCCACGACGAGCACCGGGCCGACTCCATCATATTTCTGCGCGCCGATCGCCTTGATCGTGGCGCCCGTGCCGATCGCGAAGATGAACGCCGCGTCGCCGCCGATCCCGGTGTCGATCGCGCCCGCGTTCAGCGCCTCGAGCAGCGGGGCGGCATTCGGAAAGGCGGACCATTCGATTCTGTAGGGCAGGTCCTTCAGCTTGCCCGCTGCGCCCAACACGACCTTCGATCCGCCCTTCTGGTCGCCGGCGTAGAGCGTGCCCTTCTGCGCGTCAGCGCCCTTTCTGCACGCGGCCAGCGCGATCAGCCCGGCCGATGCGATGAGCGTGCGCCGGGACAGGGGAACAGGGCGATCGGTCATGGATGTTCCTCGATCAGGCGGCATCGCGCGCGCCGATGGATATGCGGTCGGCCCGGACGGCGTTGACGGCCTGAAGGATCGCGGACGCATCGGGGCAATCGAGCCAGTCGGGGCTGATGACGACGAACCGCACCACGCGGGTCCGATCGACGATCAGCACCGTCGGCATCGGCAAGTCCCATGTACCCGTGCCGGTGACCGCGCCGATCCAGTCGGCGGGCGGAGGGCTGGGTGTCCGATCGGGCGCGAAGGTGATGCCGAGTTGCTCAGCGAGACGGTTGCCGGGGTCGCTCGCGACTGTGAGTTTCAGCGCGTGCGCCTCGACGGTGGCGGTCAGTCGTTCGGGAAGCTGCGGACTGATCGCGACGAGCGGTATGCCGGCACGCTCCAGCGCGGGCCGGAGGAAACGGTCGTAATGCGGCAGCGCAATGGCGTCGGCCGGGCAGGTCGCGAACCGGAAGAAGATCAACACCGCGAGACCGTCGGCGACGAGCGTATCGAGCGAAAGGGGCGCGCCGCCGGGCGCAACAAAGGTCACGCCGTCGAGCCTATCGCCGACCTGGACCGCGCGTGACGGATCGAAGCGTTCGACCAGCGTCCGGCGCTGCATGACGTTGGCCGCGAACTGCGCCGCCGGCCAGGCGCGCGCGCGTTCGGCGTCGAGATCGTGGAAGGCGGTTTTCAGTGTATCGGCACGATCGCTCATCAAGGTCATTCCTTCCCATCCCGGTGCGCACGACCGAGTGGGTCTGCGCGATGACCGATAGGGCGGGCGGCGCGCATGCCGCCAACGAGATATGCCGCGCACCACTTGATCGCCCCTCATCGAACGTCGCTGTCCAGACCGCGGACGACCTGGACCGACAGATCGAACAGGCGCTGCGCCGCCTGATCGAACGGGCCGCCCCGGCGGACGATGCACGCCACCTGCGGCAGCGCCGGCAGGTTGATCATCTCCAGCGGCGACGCGTCGGCGAGGAATAGGTGCGTACGCGCAGTGATGCCCAGCCCCGCCTCGACCGCGGCGCGCAGCGTCGACAGGTTCGGCGTCTCGATCGCGATCCGCCAAGGTCGTCCCGCCGCCTCGAATGCAGCGATCGCCGCCTCGCGGAACCGGCACGGCTTTTCAAGCACCGCGAGCGGCACGATCGCGCGGTCAGCCAGGCTTTCCTTTCCATACCAGGCCATCGGCGCCACCTGGATCGCGCCGGGATCGTCTGCACCGGCATAGCCGACGACAATGTCGAGCTGCCCGCCTTCCAGCAGCGCGAGCAGTTCGGCGGTCCCGGCCACGCGCGCGTATAATTGAGATTCTGGGTGCAGATCTGCGAAACGCGCAAGGATGCCGCCCAGCATCGTCTCGGCGAAGTCCTGGACCATGCCGATCCGGATCGGCCCCGCGAAATGCCCCGCGCCGACCGCGCTCACCGTTTCGTCGTTCAGCGCCAGCAAACGGCGGGCATAGTCAAGCAGCGTCTCCCCGGCCGGGGTCAACGCCAGTCGCCGCCCCTCGCGCAGGAATAGCGGCTGCTGGACCATGTCCTCGAGCCTTTTGGTTTGAAGGCTTAGCGCCGACTGTGTCACGAACACCTGCTCCGACGCGGCTATCATCGACCCTGTCTCGACGATTGCCACGAAGCTGCGCAGCAGGCTGGTGGGCAGGTTAACGGGCATCGCGGGCCGCATCCAGGCCGCGCCACGCCGATCGCGTTTCGTCTTCCACGTATATCGGATGGATTACCACGTCCAAGCTCCCTAGCGCCCCAGTCTTAGCAGGCTGCGTGAATACTCTATTCAATCAGAAGGAATGCAACGACGCTAAGCTTTATGCGAGCCAAACGCAGCTTCGGTAAAGTCTTCTCGAGCATGGGTCACGGTTGACGCTCAACGCGGACTGAGCTGCTGCCGGTCTCATGGACACGCGGTTAGGCTACATTAGCCTGCTTCTC
>NZ_CAXTII010000073.1:0-13401 GCF_964244235.1 uncultured Sphingomonas sp. | reverse complement strand
AGAGGCACCCTTCCGAATCCCTTTTCGATCAAATTTCCATATGCGATTCCCCTGCCGTTTACGGGGAGGGGGACCGCGCCCGCAGGGCGTGGTGGAGGGGGCTATCCGCGAGCAGTCGCTTGCCGATAGCCCCCTCCAACAGCTTCGCTGGTCCCCCTCCCCGCGAGCGGGGAGGATTTAGTCACGCAACGCCGCCCAGGCATAGACGATCATGACCGCGCACGCCGCGCCAGCGGCCAGGTACGGCAGCGAATGCCGGAGTTCGTACAGGCCCACGCCGATCGACGGGCCGAGCACGAAGCTCGCGCCGTTGACGCTCGTCACCTTGCCCGCGACCGAGCCCTGCGCCTCCGCCCCGACCGCGAGCGAAGCCCCCGCGGTGAAGCCCGGCCGGGTAAAGCCGAAGCCAAGGCTCGCCAACGCATAGGCGGTCGCGATGGTGTAGAGCGAAGTGCCGAGCCCGGTCAGCGCAGTACCAGCCGCCGCCAGCATCAGCCCGACCAGCACCAGCGCCCGCGGCGCGAGGTTCAGCCGGGGAATCACCCCCCATTGCGCCAACAGCGCCGCACCCGCGCCCATCATCAGCACGATCCCGGTCGGCTCCAGCGCCTTGTCGGGGGCGACATGGAGCCGGTCGATGACCAGGAAGCCGATCGCCTGGCTCGTCATCGCCTGCGCGTGCCCCATCACGAGGCCGCGCGTCGTCTCTCCGGCGATGATCGCCTGCACTGCGGGCGGCGCTGCCGAGCCGAAAGTACCATAGATCAGCCGTCCGCCGATGAAGAGGACGAACGCCAGCGTTCCGCCGATCCAGTGATTGATCCCTGCTGCAAGGAACAGGCCGCACAAGGTCAGCGACACGGAAAAACCGCCGACCCCGAGCAGGATCATCGCCCGCTTGCCGTGACGGTCCGATCGATCCGCCCAGAACGGTGCGGCGACGACCCATAACAGCGCCGATACCGAAAACGCGGCCGCGACCGCGCTGTCCTTCACGCCAAGCGACCGACCGAGCGCAGGCAGCACCGATTGCAGCGCGGTATTCCCCGCCGCGATCGTCAGCATCACCAGGAACATCAGCGTGAAGCGGCGATCGACCGAAGAAGACGCCGTCATTCGCCGGACCAGCCATAATCGCGTTCGACCCGCGCGACGCTAACCGAATAATCCGAATACCAGCGCGCACGACCTTCTTCGCGCGTCGCCCGGTGATCGGGGTGATCGCGCCACGCGATCGCGGCGGCATCGTCGATCCAATAGCTGACGGTGATCCCGCGTCCGTCCGCGTCGCGAACACTGTCAATGCCGCGGTAGCCGGGTTGCCGGGCGGCCAGCACATCCATCGCTTCGGCTGCCGCGGCATAGCCGGGGTCGTCGGTCAGGTTGCGGGTCGAGGCGAAGATGACGGCGATCTGGCCGGTGCGATGGTCGCGCATCGGCAACCGGTTAGGCGCTTGCGCGCGACACGCCAAGTCGCACGAAAACCACGGCGAGCGACCCGAACCCTTGAACATCGTTCTGGAAACGTGCGACGGAACGAGACTATCGTTTCGGCCACCTTATTCTCGGTCATGATCGTCAGGAATTCGATGCCAAGCTCGACTACCGCCGCCAGGCGATCGCGTTCACGCCCGGCGGGGGTGTCGTCCCCCTGGCAAATGTTCCTGAAGGGGTTCGTCAAGCATCCGGTGATGGTGGGATCGATCGTTCCGTCGTCGGATCGGCTGATCCGCAAGATGCTGGCGCCGGTCGACTGGGAAAAATGCAAGCTGTTTGTCGAATATGGCCCTGGTGTCGGTACCTTCTGCCGCCCGATCCTGGAGCGGATGGCCCCCGACGCGATGCTGGTCGCGATCGACACCAATCCCGATTTCATCCGCTATCTGCGCCACACCATCACCGATCCACGCTTTGCCGCGGTGTCCGGATCGGCGGCGGACGTGTCCGCGATCGTCGCGGATCACGGGTTCGCGGCGGCGGACTATGTGCTCTCGGGCCTGCCTTTCTCGACGCTGCCCCCCGGCGTCGGCCCAGCGATCGCCGCGGCGACGCACGAAGTGCTGCGGCCCGGTGGCGCGTTCCTGGTCTATCAATTCTCGCCCAGGGTGAAGGATTTCCTGACCCCGCATTTCACGTCGATCGATCATGGCATGGAATGGTGGAACGTACCCCCGGCACAGCTTTACTGGGGGTGGAGGGACTAGCAGAGCCACGGTGGCGTCGGCTAAACGGCGCGCCGACACTCTTGAAGCGGCGGGCGCGGCCTGCATTTCTTGACTCGTGCGACCCATTCGCATAGGGAAGATCGCTTATCCGCATAAAACTGATCCCTGAGGAAGCGTACATATGGCACGCGTGACCGTCGAAGATTGCGTCGACAAGATCCCCAACCGTTTCGACCTGGTCTTGCTGGCCGCGCAGCGTGCGCGCCAGATTTCGGGTGGTGCCGATCTGACGATCGACCGTGATCGCGACAAGAACCCCGTCGTCGCGCTGCGCGAGATCGCCGAGCAGACGGTGCGGCCCGATCATCTCGAGGAATCGGTCGTGTCCGGCCTGCAGCGCGTGCAGATCGAGGACGAGGACGAGGCCGATGCGATCGGCAGCCTGGCCGCCTCCGCCGAGGCGCTCCGTCTCACCGCCGCCGCGCCGCCGCGCAACCAGAATCTGGGCGGCGATTACGACGGCTGATCGGTTGGCTTCGAGCGGAGTACGACGTTCAGTGAAAATCGCGCGATTTCGGTAATAGCCGTACGTCGCGCGGGTGGTGCGACCGCGGATCGCGACTGTGCGTATGGACCGGCCGCACCACCTCGTCGGGCGGCATGGGCGCGGGGTCGATCCTGTGGTCGCTCGACAACCGCGCCAGATCGGCGGTGCGGTCCTGGACGCGCACGGTCATCAGATGCGTCACCCCTTCCTCGCTGCGCTGGATCGTGCCTTCCAGGACCATCAGCCGGGACGCCATCACCGCGCGGCGGTTCGCCTCGAAATCGCGTGCCCATAACAGACCATTGGTGATCCCGGTCTCGTCCTCGATCGTCACGAAGATCGCATTGCCCTTGCCCGGGCGCTGGCGGACCAGGACGATGCCCGCAACCTTCGCGCGGCGACCGTCCTTCGCCTCCGCCGCCTGTACCGAGGTCAGCACGCCTTCGGCAACAAACATCGGCCGAAGGAAGGTCATCGGATGCTCCTTCAGCGACAGCCGCGTCACCTGGTAATCCGCCGCGACCTGTTCGCTCAGCGGCATGGCGGGCAGGCGAGCATCGGGTTCGACGCCGAGTTCGGGTGCAGCGGCGGCGGCAAACAGCGGTAGCTGGACAGGCGGGGTCCGGCGCACGTCCCATGCCGCGGCGCGGCGGTCCTGCCCGATCGATCCGAACGCGTCAGCATCCGCGAGCAAGGTCAGCGCACGCTGGGGGAGGCCGGCACGGCGAGCGAGATCTTCGATCGAGACGAAGCGGCCAACCGCCCGGGCAATCGCGAGAGTATCGGCCCAGTCCTCTCGGAACCCGTCGATCTGGCGAAAGCCCAGGCGCATCATGAGCCCGTCGCCCTCACCCTCCGCCTTCGCCGTCCTTTCCATCTGTCCCCGGAAGGGTAAGAGCGATGACGGTTCCAGCCCATTGTCCCAGCCGCTCGCATTTACATCGATCGGCAGCACCACGACATCATGTTCGACCGCATCACGCATGATCTGCGCAGGTGCATAGAACCCCATCGGCTGCGAATTGAGCAATGCGCATGCGAATACCGCGGGATGGAACCATTTGATCCAGGATGAGACATACACCAGCCTCGCGAAAGACAGCGCATGGCTTTCGGGAAAACCGTAGCTGCCGAATCCCTCGATCTGCTTGAAACAGCGTTCGGCGAATTCCGCGGTATACCCGCGCCGGACCATGCCCCCCACCAGCTTGGTCTGGAAATTCTCCATTCCGCCGACATGGCGGAACGTCGCCATCGCCTTTCGGAGAAGATTGGCTTCGCCAGGCGTAAACCCCGCCGCCACGATCGCCAGTTTCATCGCCTGTTCTTGGAATAACGGTACCCCGTAAGTGAAGCGCAGCAGTTGCTGCAGTTCGTCCGGGGGGCCGAACCGCGGATCGGGCGATGGAAAGTCCACCGCCTCCTTACCCGATCTGCGGCGCAGATACGGATGGACCATATCGCCCTCGATGGGTCCCGGTCGGACGATCGCCACCTGCACCACCAGATCATAGAGCTTGCGGGGCCTGAGGCGTGGCAGCATGTTGATCTGCGCGCGGCTTTCCACCTGGAATACGCCGATACTGTCCCCCTCGCACAGCATGTCGTAAACCGCCGGATGTTCGGCCACTGCAATGGTGTCGAGCGCGTGATCGCCTAGCCCATGCTCGCGCATTAGGTCGAAGCTCTTGCGAATGCAGGTCAACATGCCGAGCGCGAGGATATCGACCTTCATCAGCCCAAGCGCGTCGATGTCGTCCTTGTCCCATTCGATGAAGGTGCGGCCCTTCATCGCGCCGTTGTGAATCGGCACCGTCTCGTCGAGCCGGTTCTGCGTCAGCACGAACCCGCCGACATGTTGCGACAGGTGGCGCGGGAATTCGAGCAACCGGTCGACCATGTCGCGCAACCGCGCGATATCGGGATTGTCGGGATCGAACCCGGTCTCGCGGAATCGTTTTTCCTCGAACCGGTTGGCAAAGCTGCCCCAGACGGTGCTGGTCAGCCGCTGAGTGATGTCTTCGGTTAGTCCAAGCGCCTTGCCGACCTCGCGAACCGTGCTGCGTGGTCGGTAATGGATGACGGTCGCCGCAATCGCCGCTCGGTCGCGGCCATAGCGCGCATAGATATACTGCATCACCTCCTCACGCCGTTCATGCTCAAAATCGACGTCGATGTCGGGCGGTTCGTCGCGTTCCGCGGACACGAAGCGTGAAAACAGCAAATCATATTTCATCGGATCGACCGACGTGACCCCGAGCAAGAAGCACACCACCGAATTGGCGGCGGAACCACGCCCCTGGCACAGGATCGGCGGGTCGCACTTGCGGGCGAACCGCACGATGTCGTGGACGGTCAGAAAATAATATGCATATTCGCGGTCCCGAATGAGGTGGAATTCCTCGTTCAGGAGCAGGCGCATCTTTTCGGGTACCGCATCGTCGAAGCGATCGAGCGCGGCCTGCCAGACGATATGCTCCAGCCAATCCTGGGGGTTCCATCCTTCGGGAACCGGCTCATGAGGATATTCATAGCGTAGCTGATCAAGATCGAATGCTATGCAGTCGAGCAATTGCAGGCTCTGTGCGATCGCATCGGGCCTATCGCGAAACAGCCGCGCTACCTCGCGCGCATCCTTCAAGTGGCGTTCGCCGTTCGCGGCCAGCCGCCGGCCCGCGGATTGGATCGTCATGCCTTCGCGGATACATGTCACGACATCGTGCAGCGGACGATCGTCGACATGAGCGTACAATACATCGCCTGTCGCGATCAGCGGAACGCCGGCCGCATCGGCGACCGCCCCCAACCGCGCGAGCCTGCGACGGTCGGGCCCGGCATAGGACATCGTCACCCCCAGCCACACCCGTCCCGGCGCGATGCAAGCGACGCGGTCCAACGTCTCCGCCAAGAGCGTGGCCATATCCCTCCCCTCGCGTGGCGAGAGCGTGAAGGGCGGCTCCGCACTCGACCCGTCCGCCGGTATCGGTACTTTCACATCCGCGCCGCGATCGGTGCTTTGCGGCATCACGATCAGCAACATGTCGTCGGCATGACGCAACAAATCCCCGAGCTCGAGGATGCACCCACCCTTGTCCGCGCGCCGATTGCCGACCGTCAGCAGCCGGGTGAGACGACCCCACCCAATCCGGGTCGCGGGATAGGCAACGATGTCGGACGTATTATCCGAGAACACCAGCCGCGCACCCGTCGCCAATTTGAAATCGATCGGCGGCAGTCCCGCTCCAAACAGGCCGGCGCGCGCTTTTTTGAGCGCCTGATGCGCCCGCACGACACCTGCAACCGTGTTGCGGTCCGCGATACCGATTCCCGACAGCCCCAATTGTACCGCGCGGGCGACGATTTCACTGGCATGGCTGGCACCGTCGAGGAACGAAAAGTTCGTCGACGCGACCAGTTCGGCGAAAGCCGGATCGGTCATTCGACCACCGGGCGAAAGCGCGTCGATGCCTTTGGCGAGCGAAAGCGCGTCATGCAAACAGCCCGTGCACATACCAGCGCGGCGTCTCCGTCTCGCTGTACAGGCCATGGCGGAAGATCCAGAAGCGCCGCCCGCGCCGGTCTTCGACTCGGTAGTAATCGCGCGTCGGCACCGCCTTATCGTGCCGTCGCCACCATTCGCCCGCGATCCGTTCGGGACCTTCGGCGCGTGACACTTCGTGCAAGTTGCGTCGCCATCGGAATCGCTTTGGCGGGCCGTCGGGCACTTCGCCCATCAGCAGGTCGATCGGCTGTGGCGGGTCGAACAGGTAGATCGGGCGAAGCGGCGGTTCGCCCGGCTCGATTGCCGGCCAGTCGGTGGCGGCGGTCGATGCTTGCGTGGCGGGCAGAAGCAGTTCGGCCTGTTCGGGGATATGGCTCTCGCGCGGCGCGAAGCGCCGGATCGCGCCGCGGCCCAGCCGCGTGGACAAGCGGTCGATCAACGCCGCTACCGCATCCTCGCCGGTCGCCTGATGATGGCCGCCCTCCAGCTTCAACTGGCTGGCAGCCAGCCCCTCCGCCAGCGCGACGTCGAGCCGGATCAGGTCGTAACCGAAACCGGGATCGAGCGGATCCGCCAGCCCGTCGATCCGTTCGCGGAACAACCGCATCAGCAGCGCCACGTCGCGCGTCGGTCGCCCCGTCTCGATCCGCAGCCGTCGCACCTGCCCGTCGGCGCGGAACAGCCGCGCCTCCCACCGGCGACCGCCCTGGTGCCGCTGCTCCAGCGCTTCCCCGGCCTCCGCGATCAGCGCAGCGATCGTCGCCAGCACCATATCGGTCCGCGCGATCGGTTCGGCGAAGCGACGTTCCGCGGCGATCGGTATAATGGTTTGCCTGGCCATGACGGGCGCGCGCGCCTCGCCCGACAGCCGCCGGATCGCGGTCGCCGCCTCTTCGCCGAACCGTGCGGCGATGGTCGCGATCGGCCGGGTCATCACGTCGCCCACCGTCTTCAGCCCGGCCCGCGACAGCGCGGTCGTCGAATCCTCGTCGAGCCCGAGCGCCGCCACGGGCAGGCGGCGCACCGCGCGCCTCTCGTCGGGGGCGGGGGCACCGGCGAAGCGCGCGAGCGCCTGCGCCGCCTCGGGCGTATCGCCGAACGCATGCCGGACCAAGACCCCGCGCCTTGCCAGCCGCGTCTCGACATCCGCCGCCAGCCAGCGTTCGTTGCCGTCGAACGCGTGCACGCACCCGGCGATGTCGAGCAGCAGCGCATCGGGCGGCACCACCGCGACGATCGGCGTGTAACGCTGGCACCCGTCGGCCAGCCGTTCGATCCAGTCGAGATCGGCATGCGCGTCATGTTCGAACACTTCCAGCGTCGGCACGCGGGCGCGCGCATCCGCCAGCGTCAGCCCGGGGCCAAGCCCCGCCTGCGTCGCCACCCGATCGACCGCGACCAGCCGCACCGCATTGCCGCGCGTTTCGACGAACGCGACCGGCACTTCATCCCGTCCGGCGAACAAATGCGGGCGAGTCGAGCGCAGGCGTTCGATCGGCAACCAGGGGAAGATCAGCGCCAGGTAACGGCGCGTTTCGGAAACATGTCGCATCTCGGTCCCATTCCACACGCCATTGTCGCCCCGCCGGTCCCCCGCGACGGCGCAGGCATTCGACCGCAAAGGCGGGGACGCCGGGTGCATTGGCATCAAGCGCGGTCGACGGTGCCGCCGCCACCGACCAGCGCGTTGCCGCCGCGCTCGGTCGCGGTTCGGCACCGATACGGACCATCAGCACGGTTGCGCCCGACGCCTCCGCCGCCAGCATCAGACGCCTGGTTGCGGTAAGATCGATACCGGGCGCGGGGCCCCAGGCCTCGACGATCAGCGTGCCCAGCCCCGGACAGCGCGCCGCATCCGCCGCCGCACGGAGCAGCGCCGCCTCGTCCGCGACGATGCCCAGCACCACCGCACGCGCCTCCAGTCCAAGCTCACCAAGTCCCCCCGCCCGCAACCGGCCACCGCGGCGTTCGGCGGCCATCGTACGCAACCACAGCACCGGCAGCGCCTTGCCAGCGATCGTCACCGCGACCGCTAATCCCGCGGCCGCTGCAGCTTCTTCGGCATCGATCGCGAACAGTTCGTGCAATTGTGCGCGGCCTAACCCGTCAGTCAGCCATGCGGTCTCGCCGACGATCGTCGCCGTCGAAAGCCTGGCTGTCGAAAGCCTGGCCGTGGCAGCTAGGCTCCGCAATCGGGCGATCTGGGTTGGCGACTCGGACATTCATGTTCTTGTAATGTTCTAAATCCGAGCCCGCTACCATGAATCGTTCGTGTCGATCGGTCGATCTCGACGGGGCTTGCGAACCCCCCGAGCCGCTGCTAGTGGCCGCCCCTCACCCGCCCGGACCCATCCGGGCCATGGCGCCAGAGCGGGCGTAGCTCAGGGGTAGAGCACAACCTTGCCAAGGTTGGGGTCGAGGGTTCGAATCCCTTCGCCCGCTCCAACGTTAAAGTACTGTTTGCTGGAAATCTGCTCGCCGGTAGCGAGAGCCATGATTGAAGTCAGGCGGCGATCACTTCGATGATGACGCCCTTTTCCTGCTCGGACGGCAATACTTTTACTTGATCGATCAACGCCCTAAGCTGGGGGATGGCTTCGAGCCGTGCGTCGGGGTTCTCGCCTAATGCGGCGTTCAGCTTGGCGACCTGGCGGCGGTAGTCGCCTACGATTGCGGGATGCAGCGCGACGGCCGGCAGCTGCTGCAACTGAGAGATTTGTTCGGCAACCTGATCGCGATCGGTTCGGGCCTTGGCCAGGACATCGCGGATTTCGATGAAGTCCTCGGCACCGTTGGCAACGGCCTCCACCAGACGTTCGATTTTGGCGACCGCATCGCCGTGCCGCTTCTTCAGGCGGTCTTCCTCACGGCTGAGCTCCTTGTTCCGTTTGGCGAACTCGGCGCGATATTCCACGATATAGATTTCGATAAGTTCCTCGTTAAGCATGTAGTGCTGTAAGCCGTGCAGGACGCGCGTCTCAAGGCGGTCGGTCGTGATGATGCGATTGTTTGGGCAGGCGTGCTTGCCGCCCTCTCTGTAACGCGAACATCATCAGCAACATGGGCGACGACTGGATCGAGATCGGCGCGGCCTGGCAGGCGATGGAGGACGCCAGCACGCGCGCCAACGCCAAGATCCAGCTGCTCGCCATCGCGCCGTTTGACAGTGACATGAGCGAGGGCGAGATGATCGCGGCGCTTGCCCACTTCTGTCGGACCACGCTCGATCCGCTCGGCCTGCCGTATTCCTCTGCAATCCATTCGCCGCCAGCTGAAGGCGACCAGCGCAACTTCCATCCGCATATCGCCTTCTCGCTGCGGCCGATGCGCCGGGTGGAGCCCTATGCCTGGGAAGTCGCCGACGAGGTGTGCGGCGAACTCGACGGACGTGACGGCGTCCAGATGCTTCGTCACCTGTGGGCGCATTCGATGTCGGCTGCGGCCGAAGAGGCGCGGAGCAACCGGCGCTATACCGGTCTCGGCTATGGCGCGCGTCGGCTCGATCTGGAAGCAGGCGGACATCTCGGCGAGCCGCGCGCCGCCATCGTCGCGCGTGGCGGCCATGTCTGGGCGCACGAGCGCAACCGGATCAAGGCTGCGCGCAATGCCGCCCGCCGGGTGATCCGCGACGCCGACCATAAGATCGCGGCGCTGACCAGGATGCGCGATGCCGCGGTGAAGCGGATCGAGCAGCATGTGGATGCGGTTATCCCGGCGAAGATCATCCGTGCCGCACCGCCGGTAGACGTGGCCACTCTCTTGACGCGCGCCAGAGCCCCAGCATCGGCCACCGTGCTGACGGCATCGGCACCAACCATGCCCACCAAGGCGATCGTCCGGGCTCGGGCCTATGTACCCTCACGGCCGGCCATCGCGGCCGCCGTTGCGCCGATCGAGGCGACCGTGATTACCACGTCGCCAGCGGCAACGCCGGCCACGAACCGCACTCCGGCCGTCATACCGTTGCGACCGGACGCGCGGTGGTCGGCGACGCGACGCGTTGTCGCAGGCGACCGGCTCCAGACAAGCTTTGTGGCGAAGCCTGCCGTCACATACGAGCCTGCCGGTCGCGCCCAGCCGGCCGCGCTGCCGTTCGTGCCCGCCGTCGCCCCGACCGGCGGGCGCACGTTGTCCAGCGCGCGGTCAGTGCGCCCGCGCGTGAATCTCGCACCCGTCGTGTTGACCACCACGCTGCAACGCGACGACCCGGTGCCATCGCTGTTCGATGCGCTGGCGATCGCCCGGTCGGCCCGCATCCGCAAGCGGCGCAAGGGCATGGGGGCCGACGGTCTTCGGCTCGACACCCTCCCGACGCTGGGCGCGGTGGACATGCTTGATGCGGTGCCCAGCCTCGACCAGCTTGCCGCCGCGGCGACCTCGCGCTTGCGCGTGGAGGCCGAGCGGCTCGGCGATGACGATCTCGCGGGTCGCACGGCTCAGGGCGCTCGATCCCTATATCGCCGATTATGGCGGTGACGACGGGCAGGTCGAGACCGACTATCCGGCATTGAAGGCGATCGGGGTCGGATGGGACTGGCTGCAGGCGCGAGGCGTGCAGCAGGCGCTGCGTGCCATGCGCGACGAGCAGACGGTTGTCGCCGATCTGGCACGCGAGGCAACGGGGCGGCCGCTCGCGTTTGCAAAGACCGGCTCGCGGTTCTGGCCACGTGACCTCCCGGCGGACCACCTCCGCCGGATCGATCGCTGGGCGAACGATCCGGGGTTCGAGCGTGATGCGTTCGAGATGCAGCGGACGATCGACCGCGCGCATGCCGTGCGTGACGCGGAGCATCGCAGGGCCCGCGTCGGCGACGAGCAGGTCGCGGCTAAAGCCTTGCCCCGCATAGCCGACGGGTTTGGCGGATGGCGGCAGGGCCTGGCACCCGCGTTCCACGACGACGGCATCCGCGCCCGCATCGCCGCATTCGACACGGCGACCGGCAAGCCGACCGAGCAACTGCTCATGCTGCTGATGCTGGCGGGGCAGCATCCCCGCCGGATCGACATTGCTGCCGATGGCAGGCTGATGGCGCTGCCCGGCAAGCCGGCCATGCTCGCGGCCTTGCTCCATCCGTGGCGGCATGAAGACCGCGTCGCCGTGCTCGTGACCGAGACGGTGCGCGCCAGCCGCGAAGCCGGAGGTCCGGTCTGGCCGCAGCCGATCGCCGGCGCGGTGCAGGCCTATGCCGCCCGCACCGCCGGTCCGTCTGACTTTGCGACCGGCCGACCGGCACCGGACCTCGATCGCAGTCCGGGAAGGTGATCCGGCGGCGGCAAGGCCTTTGCCGGATCGTCTCTTTTTTGCTTGATCGATGGAAAAGCGCGGCTCGCGCCGTCCATGCCTTGGACCACGGAAAGGGAGCGGCTGAAGTGAGCCGGAAGGTGATGGGAAAATGCAGAAAGCATTGATCCGTCGCTGACGGCTCCGTGCATCGCAGCAGCGATGCGCGACCATAGCCTAAAGGAACGATTATGTCCGACCCCATTAACCTGCCTCGTGCCCGCGAGGCGGGACTCCCCGTCCTGCGCCCGCGACCGCCGTTCAACGCCCGTCCGGTCTGCGCGGCGGGGCGCGAGAGCAGGTCCACCGAGGGGCCGTATGCCACGCACTATACCTCCACCGCCTCCTGGCTCTACATCAACCGACTCGGCGGCAGCGATCGGTTCGGGAAGGTGCCGGACACCTATACCCAACGCGGCGATCTGGTTGCCGCCGGGCGCTGCCATCCGCAGAAGCTGCCGCCTCGGCTGCGGTCCGGCGACACGCTGTGGCGCGATGCCGACGACGCGGCGGCGCTCGAGGGACCGCGCGCGATCACGGCCACACACATCGTTGCCGACCTGCCGCAAGAGGCCGATCCGGCGCGCTGGACCTGGCTGGTCGAGAATTACGCGTACCGCCATCTGGTCGACAAAGGCATGATCGTCGACTGGGCGATCCACGCGCCCAAGGGGGCGAACGGCATTCCGCCCGGGCCGCCTCACGTCCACCTGCTCGCCACGGCGCGATTCTGGCGTCCCACCGGCCGGTGCGGGTCGCGCCAGTGGCAATGGCTCGCCAATACCGACCAGATCCGCACCGCCGAGGATGACTGGTTTCGGGCCATCGGGACAAGGCCCGCGCTCGCCGCCTGATCCTCTCCGCCAACTCACGTCTCCGACGCCCGTCGCTCCCCGGAGCGGCGGGCGTTCGTCATTCAGGGAACAAGACATGTCCTTCTACCACCTCAATCCCAATCGCCGCGGTGAGCGGCTCGCCCGCTCGGCTCGAACAGCTCGGCGACTACCGCGTACTGCGTCGTCTGCCGCGACCCGAGGAACTGTGGTGCCGGTCGATGCCCGTGTCGGACAACGTCATTCGCCTTGCGATCGTAGATTGCGAAACTACCGGCCTCGATCCCGAACGCCACAAGATGATCGAGTTTGCGGTCGGCACGCTGTCGATCGATGCCGAAGCCGGCGACATCGTCGACGTGACCCCGCCGAAATCTTGGCTGGAGGATCCGGCCGAGGATCTGTCGATCGAGATCGAGCTGCTGACGCACATCACGTCGGACATGCTGATCGGCAAGTGGATCCCCGAGGCGGAGGTCATGGGAGCGCTCCGTGGGGTCGATGCTATCGTGGCGCACAATGCAAAATTCGACCGCGGCTTCGTCACTCGGCGCTTTCCTCAGGTGGCGAACCTGCCCTGGGCTTGTTCGATGGCAGAGATCGACTGGTCCAGTCTGGGCTGGAGTGGCGGCCGCAGCATTGCTGGTCTGTTGACGCAGGCGGGGTTCTTCCTGCCCGATGCCCACCGCGCCGCTGCCGACGTGTGGGCGACTACGTGCCTGCTTGCCTCGAATGCCGGAGAAGGTCGGTCGGTCGCGGCCCACCTCGTCGACACCGCTTGCCGCGTCACACACCGGCTCTACGCGAACCGGGCACCATTCGAGCACAAGGACGTGCTGAAGGAGGCGGGCTATCGGTGGTCGCCCGAGCGCCGCGCCTGGCGGATCGAGGGCGACTCCGAACGGATCTCCAATGAAGCTGCCTGGCTGGCGCAGCTATCCGCACATATTCAGCCACAAACCGAGGAAGTAACCTGGATCAACAGGCATCGGTGAGCCCGATCGATTTATCTGAAGTGCCGATCGTGCCCCACGGCGTGGTGTAGCTTCGCCGGTGTGATCACGGCGATCTCC
>NZ_CAXTII010000072.1:0-13803 GCF_964244235.1 uncultured Sphingomonas sp. | reverse complement strand
AAACTCGCCAGCATCATGCTATGGCTCAAATAATTAAATCGTCACCACAGCCTAATGCGATTCGTGGAAATGCGACGAGTCAGCCAAAAGTCAGCGATTGATGGTGAAACGCCAGTTTTGTTGAGGGGTCAAATTCCTCAATGAAATCAACAGCCCGACTTTTTTGACGGCACGTCGATCGGCATAAGAACATATAACGAATATTTTGCTTAGCGAAATCAGTTGGTTATGATGCTCCCGGACAATCGAGTGGGAATGAATCTGCGCTGGTTGTGATTATCGCGGGACCTCCGGGGTGGACGCCCCCAGGAACGCGATCAGCTCCGCGGCGACCGCTACAGGGTGTTCCTCGGGAAGGAAGTGCCTGCAATTGCAATCACCGCGCCCCGCACATCTTCGGCGGGCGCCATGAATGGGGACGCCATGTCGGAGATGGAGCCTTGGTCGGACCCAACGCCAGCACCGGCATCCGCAGCTTGCCCCTGGCGCTCGACGCGCGGTTCTGCCGGGCCGGCAGGTTGGCCGCGCGGCAGTAGCCAAGGCCGGCAAGAAGGTCGCTATCCTTGACGAAGACGCGAAGATACTCGTCAATATCGGCATCCGAGAAGGTCTCGGGATTGGCGGTCTTGCGACGCAAGAACCAGCCCGGATAGGCGCGCTTCCGGCCGGCGATCAGGATCTCGGGCAAGGTCCGGCAGGCTATGGAAGGCGAAGTGCCAGGTTCGCCACGCCCGATCCGGCCAGCTTCCGGGAACCCGGCGAGCAGGACGATGAACTCGCCATCATAGCGCCCCGCCGCTGACGTAATTCAGCCTGACGCAGTCGACGGTCGCGAAGCCATGCGCGAAGCCGTCCATTCCCGCGATCGGCCGCGACGAGGGTTAGGTCGGGGATCACTCTCGGCGTCGAGGGGGAGACCGAGGCGAGGGCCTGTTGCGTCATGGGTTATGCGACCTTCCAATTTTGCGGAGCTGGCGGACAGCTAAACGCCATTGCAGGTCGCCGTATTGATCGCGATCAGGACCGAACGATTTCCGGGTGCGGTCTGGGGTCGAAATGGACCACGCAGGAAGGGTATTCGGCGCTTCTCAAATATGCGCTGCGGGTTCAGCATGATTTACGATCGTCTGGCCGCGGCGGCGGCCTCCCTCGTCGCCATCTCGTGGCGACCAACGCCTGTAAGCGCTCGTACACGGACCCTGAGCGGTGTCCTTCGCGACGAGGAAGCGCGTACGCTGGCGTTGCTCCAGATCGTCGGCACGCTCAGGTCCGCCGAAACCCCCGCAGGACATTCCCCTCGGTCGTCAGATAATTACGCTGGTAATCGAACCGCGGCGTGTCGGAGAACAGCAGATAGTAATATTTCATCTGCTCCGACCACCAATATCCCGGACAGTGATCGGCCAGCCTCATCGGCCGAGCCGTGATGTCGTCTATGTCGGCATAGCCGAACCGCGTCCGGTTCCAGCGTTTCATGTTCAGATAATGCGTGCGCCCGACCATCCGCCATTCGGGCGACCGGTCGAGCAGCCACAGGTTGAACGCCGCGTCCGCCAGTTCGGGGCGTAGCGCGTTGGCCACCTGGGTCGGATTGTCTCCGAGATATTCATAGCCTTCGGGAAGGATGCCGAACTTGTCCTGCACATGGCTCCAGGCGCGCGTATAAGCCGCGCCCGTCGCGGTCGCGCCGCCTTGCGCCAACAGCCCGCCATAGAAAGCCGCGAGTTCGTCCTGCTCGTCGGTCAACGGTCCGCCTTCTTCGAAATCGACGTCGTTGAACCAGGTCCGGCCATCCGACTGCACGCATTGCCATTTCAGGATCGCAGGCGTCAGCACGTCGTACATCGCCTTGCAGTCCGCATCGCCGAGCAGCTGCCATGCGTCCCACAGATATTCATAATAGCTGTCCGACGGCGGGCCGACGGTCGCGCGTCGGCTGAACCACTGGCCGCTCGTCGCATCGATACCGTCCGCGAGCAGACCGATCCGCGACCGCCGATCGTACATCGCGACGACCGCTTTCTTCGCGGTCGCACGGTAGCGATCGTCGCCCGTCAGCCTGCTGAGCGTGCCCCATTCGGGAAGATAGGTGCCGACCTCGGCCGGATTGGTCTTCGGATCGCGTATCGCTCCGGTGCGCAGGTTGACGAAGCGGTACGGCATGCCGGTCGGCGTCGCGAACGCCGGCAGCAACCGGTCGCCGAGGTCGCGCGCCTTCGCCAACAACAACGGGTCGCCACAGGCATGATAGGCCGACAGCAAGCCGCCGAGTAGCCGGATCGACGTCTCGAAAACCGACACTTCGCCATCGACGTCGAAATCGAGATGCACCTTCACCCAGGCCAGCGCGTCGGCGAATTCGGCGTCGAGGCCCATGACCCAAAGCGTGTCCATTGCCTCGATCAGGCTGAGCCCGAGATCATGATCCCTGAGGGAAAAGCGCGAATGGCCGCCGGTGACCGGCATGATCTCGTCGCGGCCCCAGGCGAGCCGGCGATAATGGCCCCAGGCCCAGCGCATCTCGCTCCGCACGTCTATGGCTAGCGCGTGCCAGTCGATGCCGTCGTTCGCTTGCGCGAATGCGGGCGACGCGGCCAGCAATGCCGTGCTCTTGAGGAGGCTGCGCCGTCCGATCGATACCTGCGACATCATATGCCTCCTCGTTCCCCGCCCAACGGACGGTGACGGGGGAGGTTGCGGGACGTCTTTTCCGGTGACCCCGGCCTCGCGCGGGGGTGACGAAGTTGGGCGACGCGCCGCGCGGAATTTGCTCTACTCCCCCGATGCGTATCCTTCTGCTCGCCGCCGTCATCGCAACCCCGCTCGCCGCGCAGACCGCTGACCGGCCGGCTCCATATGATACCGTCGATCCGATGATCGGCACGGGTGGGGAGGGGCATACCTTCCCGGGCGCGACCGCGCCGTTCGGGATGGTGCAGCTTAGTCCCGACACCGACACGTCGTGCGTCATTCGCACCTGCTATTCGCATGCGGCGGGCTATCGGTACGAGGACCCTACGATTCAGGGGTTCAGCCATACGCACTTTTCCGGTGCAGGGCATTCGGATCTTGGCGACTTCCTGATCATGCCGGTGTCGGGGGAGACCGTGCCGCTGGAGCCGGGCGATCCGAAACGGCCGGGCTCGGGCTATCGGTCACGGTTCGACCATCATAGCGAGGTCGCGCATCCCGGCTATTTTGCAGTCAGCCTGATCGATCAGCATGTCCGCGCGGAACTGACCGCAGGCGCGCGGGTCGGCGTGCACCGCTACAGCTTCCTCAAGGGGGCGGATACGCATCTAGTGCTCGACCTGCGGACTTCGCTCTATGATTATCCGGGCAAGATCCTGTGGTCGACGGTCCGGCTGCTGCCCGATGGCACGATCACGGGCAGCCGCGAAACGCGTGGCTGGGTGCCGGCGCGCAAGCTGTATTTCGCGATGCGCTTCTCGCGGCCGCTGAAGGGGCACGCGTTCGTCGATACCGAGAAGGACGTGGCCTATCGCGGCTTCCAGGGGCCAGATCGCGGGACCGATGCGGTCGCCGAGCGGATGGGCAGGGCGATCGTCGCGCGGTTCGATTTCGGGCGGATCGACGTGCCGCTCGAGGTACGCGTGGCGCTTTCGGGCGTCGACGAAGCGGGCGCGATCGCCAATCTCGCGGCGGATCCGGGCGGGTTCGACGCGACGCTGAAGGCCACGCAGGCGGCATGGCGGCAGCAACTGGGCGTCGTCGCGATCGACGCGCCCGCACCGATGCGCACCAGCGTCTATACAGCATTGTACCACAGTCTGCTCGCGCCGAGCGTCTGGAGCGATGCCGACGGGCGATACCGGGGGCCGGACGACCAGGTGCATGTGGCAAAGGACTTCACCTTCCGATCGACCTATTCGCTATGGGACACGTTCCGCGCCGAGCACCCGCTGCTGACGATCATCGAACCGGCGGGCTATTCGACCGATATCGTCCGATCGCTGGTCGCCAGTCGCGAGGAAAGCCCGTTCGGTATCCTGCCCATCTGGCAGTTCGCGGGTCGCGAGACGTGGACGATGATCGGCTATCACGCCGTCCCCGTCATTGCCGACGCGTATCTGAAGGGCATCCGCGGATACGACGCGAACGCGGCACTGGACGCGATGGTCGCGAGCGCGAGCTATGCGCCCTATGGCGGGCTCGGCGAATATATGGCGCGGGGCTATGTACCGATCGACAAGGAGCCGGAGGCGGCGTCCAAGACGGTCGAATATGCCTATGACGATTGGACGATCGCGCGGATGGCGCGGTCGCTTGGACGCGAGGGCGTCGCGGATCGGTTCGAGACGCGCGCGGCGAACTGGCGGAACAGCTTCGATCCGGCGACCGGGTTCGTTCGCGCGCGGCTGTCCACCGGGGCGTTCCGGACGCCGTTCGATCCGACCGCGATCAATTACGGATCGGATTATACCGAGGGCAATGCCTGGCAATATAGCTGGTTCGCGCCGCAGGACCTTGGCGGGCTGGATACCATGCTGGGCGGCGATACGAAGATGGCGGCAAAGCTCGATGCCATGTTCGATTACGACAATTCAAAGCTGGACTATAGTCATGCCGAGGATATCGCCGGACTGATCGGGCAATATATTCATGGTAACGAGCCCAGCCATCACGTCGCCTATCTATACGACTATGCTGGCGCCCCGTGGCGGACGCAGGCGCGGTTGAAACAGATCGTCGACAGCCAATACAAGCCGACGCCCGACGGCCTGGCGGGGAACGACGATCTCGGCCAGATGTCCGCGTGGCTGATCTTCACCGCGTTCGGCTTCTATCCGGTGACGCCGGGCAGCGGCCAATATGCGATCGGCCGGCCGTTCCTCGACCGCGCGACGATCGCGTTGCCGAACGGGCGGCGGTTCACCGTCGTCGCCGACGGCTTGTCGGACGCCAATCGCTATGTCGGGTCGGTGACGCTGAACGGTCGCGCGCTGACACGATCGTTCATCCGGCACGCGGAGATCGAGGCCGGCGGCGAGCTTCGCTTCACGATGCAGGCGACGCCCGACACCGGCTGGGCGAGCGCGCCCGCGGATCGGCCCTATTCGATGACGCCGTATCCGGGCTCCCCGCCCCGCTGATCAGTGTGGCGCAGGTACGAACGCGTAGCCGCCGTCCCTCGCCACGATCGTGCCGATCCCGGGATACGGGAAATGCGGCGCGAAGATGCGCTGGTGACTGGCGGCGAGCGATTTGAGTTCCTTCTCTCGCGTCGCGCTTCCTTGCATCGCGTCGGTGTCGTAGCCGACGGTCCAGCCGGGCTTGGCGAGCGACACGATCGAACTGTGCGCGGTATCGCCGATGTCGGTCAGCTGTGCGCCGCGCGACGTGATCCGATAGCCCGAATGCCCGGGCGTATGGCCGGCCAGCGCAACCGCGTCGATCCCGGGGACGACGGGCGATCCCGGGGCGAACGTCACGACTTTCGGTGCGATTGCGGAAACCAGCGCCGTCTGAGCCGCGTTCTTTTGCATGAACGCCCATTCCGGTGCGGACATCCGGATGGTTGCGTTGGGAAACGCGAGCGCTCCCGTAGCGGTAACCAGTCCGCCGACATGATCGCCGTGCGAATGCGTGATGAGGATATCGGTGATCTTCGCGGGCGCTATGCCCGCCTGCGCCAGGCTCTGCATCAGCACGCCGCCGACCTTGGGGCCGAGCCCGGTGTCGATCAGCACGGTCCGGCCCGGCTCCTCCACAAGCAGCGCATCGACCCCGAGCCTCACGTCCTGCGACGATGCGCCGGCGGCGGTCAGCACCGATGCGACAGCCGCCGTCGTCTGGTCCTTGCCGAACACGCTGCCGTCGTTCGGCACGACGTTCAACATATCGCGCAGCGGTACCAAGGTGAACGCACCCAGCGGAAAGCGGGTCGCCGCCGGTGCGACCGGCACGGGGCCGGCCAGGGCGGCACTGCAGACGCACAGCAGCGCCATCATCGTCATTCGCTTGCTCATTTCATTTCCGCTCCCTGGCCTCGCTCACCCGCTGCCGATCAGGATGCCGGCAGCCAGCACCAGAGCGCCGCCAAGCATGACCTTCGCCGCGGCGGAGATCGGCGGCGTTTCCATATAGCGATACTGGATCCACGCGATCACCGACAATTCGATCAGCACGACCAGCCCGGCGGCCCAGATGGCGGTCCAGAAATCGGCGATCAGGAACGGCAGGGTATGCCCGATCCCGCCTGCCGTCGTCATCAGGCCGCAGACCAGTCCGCGCAGCAAAGGCGCGCCTCGCCCCGACAGCTTGCCGTCGTCCGCAAGCGCCTCGGCAAAACCCATGCTGATCCCCGCGCCGATGCTCGCCGCCATGCCGACCAGGAACGCGTTCCATGGCAAATGCGTGGCAAAGGCGGCGGCGAACACCGGGGCAAGCGTCGAAACCGATCCGTCCATCAGACCCACCAGCCCCGGCTGCACGATCTGAAGCACGAAACGACGACGACCGTCCTCGTCCTCCCGGTTGCGACTTTCGCCGGGCAGACGCCGGTCCTGGATTTCCCCGGCAAGCCGCTGGTGCTCCTGTTCGGCGGTTGCGAGGTCGCCCAGCAACTTGCGAACGAGTGCATCCTCGCTGCGCGCCGCCGCCTCGCGGTAGAAGCGCGCGGCGTTGGTCTCCATGCGACGGGCCTCGTCACGTACCGCGTCGATTCCGCGCAGCATCGTCGAGCGCGGGCTTGCTGGTGCCGGTGCGCCACGCAGATCACGGCGCGTGATATAGGGAATATGCCGCCCGAACCGCTCGACATACAAATCGATCAGCGACCGGCGATGCTCGTCTTCCTCCGCGACCATATCGTCGAACAGCGTGGCGCTGTCAGGATAATGCTCGCGCAGATGTTCCGCATAATCCGCGTAGATGCGTCCGTCTTCTTCCTCGTTGGCGATGGCGAGCGCGAGGATCTCGCGCTCGCTCAACTCGTCGAACCGCCGCATCTTTACGATCCTTCGACGATCACGCGGGCGCGGTCGAGGCGTGCGGCATAGGCATCGAGCACCCTGGCGGTGCGTATCGCATAGGCGTTGGCATCGTCGAAGCGCCGTTCCTCGATCGCCTCGCGCACACCGGGGAGCGTCTTCGCGCCATATCCGGTGAAGCGGCCGGGCGCGTAGACCATGTTGCGGAACCAGGGCCTGCCAGGCAATCCGGTGTCGTCGAGCAGCAACTGGTCGATGGTGGCGAGCAACGCGTTGAGCTTCAAGCGACGGTCGGGCGACAGCGTCGCGCCACGCGCGGCATAGGCGCGGTCATAGGCTGCGGCGCTCGCCTTGAGCCGATCCACCGCATTGGCCAACGGCGCAAGTTCGATATGCGGTGTCGCCGGCTTGGCGGATGGCGCGCCGACCGGCTTCAGCGGATCGCTCGCCAGCCGGAAATCGCCGGCGGCGATAAGCTGGTCGCGCTTGTCGTCCTGTGCCCGGCGGTCCGCCTCCAGCTTCGCGACCTCGCCATAGTAACGCGACACCGTGCTTGCGAAATCGCCGAAGCGCTGGGGCGGGGTGTCGTCGTCGGCGAGCCGGAGGATGATCCGCCCGACCGTCTTCGACAGCGCCGCGCCGTAACGCAGCCCGGGGTCGTCGAACGTCGTCATGTGATAATAGCTGTCGTAGAGCGAATGATAGACGCCGCCGCTTTCGTCCTCGCCGCCGAAGCCCAGGTTGATCGACGGAATGCCGAGATGCTGCAGGAACGCCGAATAGTCGGAACCAGACCCGAGCGCGCCGACCGGCATGTCGTCGCCCTTTTCCGCGGCGGCCAGCGCGACGGGATCGACGGATGCGCCGTCGAAGGCATGCACGCGGGCCTCGGCGCGCTGGCGGGCGGAGAGGCTGACGCCGGTCTCCGGATCCATCACTTCGTTCGCGACGCTGTCGATCAGATGCTGGTAATCGTGGCTCGCCTCCGCCCCCAGCACGCCGCGGCCGTTATTGTCGGTGTTGACGTAGACGATCGCTTTCGCTTTTAGTTCGGCGGCATGTTCCTCGGCCCATTCGGTCGAGCCGAGCAGGCCCGGCTCCTCGCCGTCCCAGCTCGTATAGACGATCGTGCGTTTCGGTCGCCAACCCTGCGCCCACAAGGCGCCCAACGCTTTCGCTTCCGACAGGAGCGCGACTTGACCCGACAGCGGATCGGATGCGCCGAAGACCCAGGCGTCGTGATGGTTGCCGCGGACGATCCAGCGATCGGGCTCGGTAGCTCCCTTCAAAGTCGCGACGACGTCGTACAGCGTCTTCATCGACCAGTCTGACGTGACCGCCAGATGCACCTTCACGCTGCCCTGGCCGCCCATGTGATAGGTCAGCGGCAATGCGCCGTGCCAGTTGGCGGGCGCGACCGGGCCAGTGAGACCGACGAGCAGCTTCTGCGCATCGCCGTACGATATCGGCAGCGCGGGGATCCTCAGGATCGTCGGCGCATTGGCACGCGTCAGCCGCTTCGCGCCCGCCGTCGCGCCGATGCCCGGCGTCAACGGGTCACCGGGATACAGCGTCATGTCCTGCACCGACCCGCGCTGCACCCCGAACGACGGCCGTGCGCCGCCCTTGGGATAGACGTCGCTGCGCCCATAGCCGTCGTCGGCCGGGTCGGAATAGATGATGCAGCCGACCGCGCCATGCTCCTGCGCCAGCTTCGGCTTCAGTCCGCGCCAGCCGCCGCCGTAGCGCGCGATGACGATCTTCCCGCGCACGTCGATCCCGCGCCGCGCCAGCGCGTCGTAATCGTCGGGCATGCCGTAGTTGAGATAGACGAGGTCGGCGGTGACGTCGCCGTCACCCTGATAGGCGACATAGGGCGGCAGCGCGTCGGCGGTGTTCGTCGAGTCCGGATCGGCGGCGACCGGCGGCTCCTGACCGCCAAGTTTCACGGGCACCGGGCCGGCGATCTCCAGCGTCGTCGAGATGGGCGTCGGGTACAGGACCTGGAACGTCTCGATCTTGGCGTCCCAGCCGAACGCCTTGAACCGCGCCAGTTCGAACTCGGCATTCGCCTTGTCGTGCACGGAGCCGACCTGGTTCGGACCCGCCGTCATCTGTTTCAGCCAACCGAGCTGGTCCGTGCTGCTGACGCTGGCGTCGAGCGCGGTTTCCAGCGCCTTCCGGTCGGCGACCTGCGCGCCCGCCGCTGCCGCCATCGCCAATACGCCTGCGCCGATCAGCGCCTTCCATCGAAACGTCATATCGTCTTCCCCTTGTCGTCAGCGATCCTGACGCGCCGGGGCGGGGGACGCAAGCATCCCTTAGACGGGTGGCAGATCACCCGGATCGCCGGCGGCAGGATCGCCGGTCTGCAGCCCGTGGCGGAGCAGCATCGGAATGTTGGCGACCGCGAACAGCAACGTCAGCGGGATCGCGCCCCATAGCTTGAAGCCGACCCAGAAATCCCAGGTCGAATGCCGCCATACGATCTCGTTCAGGATCGCCATGAAAGTGAAGAAAACTGCCCAGTTCAGCGTCAGCTTGCGCCAGCCGACGGGGGTCAGGCCCGGATAGGCGGTTTCCAGCAGCGATTGCAGCAGCGGCCGTCCCGTCGCCATGCCGAAACCGAGTATAACCGCGAAGCTGGCATAGACGATCGTCGGCTTCATCTGGATGAAGCGCTGATCGTGGAAATATACGGTCAGCCCGCCGAACACGACGACCAGGATGCCAGACAGCCACAGCATCGGCGAGATCGTGCCGGTTCTGACCTTCGAGAAGACCATCGCGACGATCGTCGTGACGACGAATACGATCGTGGCGGCGACGACGCGGACGATCGGCAGGCCCGGCACCAGGAAATTGGCTGCGAAGAACAGGACGAGCGGGCCGTAGTCGATCGCCATGCGCAGGCCGGGAGTTGCGGGTTTACGCTCGGTCACTTCTGTACCCTCTCCACGCCGGCGATGATCCGGCTGACTTCGTTGGCATCGAACGGGCGCAGGTCACCCATGCCTTCGCCGATGCCGATCGCGTGGATCGGCAGCCCGTATTTCTCAGCCGCCGCCACCAGCACGCCGCCGCGTGCGGTGCCGTCGAGCTTGGTCATGACGAGGCCGGTGACGCCCGCGACCTCCTTGAAAACCTCGATCTGATTCAAGGCGTTCTGGCCGGTCGTCGCGTCGAGCACCAACACGACGTCATGCGGGCTCGCCGGGTTGATCCGGCCCAGCACGCGGCGAATCTTCGCCAGCTCGTCCATCAACTCGCGCTTGTTCTGCAAGCGTCCGGCGGTGTCGACGATCAGGACGTCGATCCCCGTCTCGGTCGCCTTCTTGACCGCATCCCACACCACGCCCGCGGCGTCGCCGCCCTCAGGCCCCGTCACGATCGGCACCCCGACGCGTTCCGCCCAGGTCCGGAGCTGCCCGATCGCGGCGGCGCGGAAGGTGTCGCCCGCCGCCAGCATCACGCCGTAGTCCTGCTCCATGAACAGATGCGCGAGTTTCGCGATCGTCGTCGTCTTGCCGGAACCGTTGACGCCGATTACGAGGATCACCTGCGGCCGGGGGAAGGCGTCGATCTGCAGCGGCGTCGCGACCTTGGCGAGCGTCTTCTCTACCTCCTCCGCGACGACGAGGCGGATGCCCAACTCCTCCATGTCGCGCTCGAAGCTGCCCTCCGCGAGGCGCGCGCGGATATGGCCCGCGGTTTCGGGGCCGAGATCGGAGGCGATCAGCGCCTCCTCGATCTCGTCCAGCGTATCGCCGTCGAGCCGCGCCGTGCCGAGCCCTGCGAGGTTGCCGATGAGCCGATCCGACGTTCGCTTGAAACCGCCGAGGAGTTTGTCGTGCCAGCTGGTGCTCATGGAGCCGTCGTTCGCTCAAGATGCACCACCCCGGCGAAGGCCGGGGCCCAATATCGTGCTGCTCGCAATTGGGCCCCGGCCTTCGCCGGGGAGGGAGGGAGGGGGACGGATGTCATGAAGGGCTGCCTAGAAGATACGTCTCGGTCGCTCCGTCGATGCGAATGCGCGCGAGCGTGCCGGGTTCGAGCGGCGCGGATAGCCGGACCTCCGCGAAATTGCCAGCATGGCCGCGGACACCGGGGCGCTCGATCAGCACCTCCTGCACGCTGTCGACAAGGCTCGCCAGCCAAGCCGTCTTCGCCTCCGAGGCGCGGGCCCGCAAGGCAGCGGCGCGCTCGCGGACCACTGGCGGCGGGACTTGCGGCATCCGCGCCGCCGGGGTGCCAGCACGGGACGAATAGGGAAAGATGTGCGCGTGGACGATCTGCGCATCGTCGATCAGCGCACGGGTGGCGGCCGCCATCGCCTCGTCTTCGGTCGGGAAGCCCGCGATCAGATCGGCACCGATCGCTACGTCCCGCCGCGCCTTGATCCGTTCGACCAGCGCGACCGCGTCGGCCCGCGAATGGCGGCGCTTCATGCGCTTGAGGATCAGGTCGTGGCCCGCCTGGAGCGAGAGGTGGAGGTGCGGGCATATCCGCGGCTCGCCGGTAACGAGGTCGAGCAGCAGCGGATCGATCTCGACCGAATCGAGCGACGACAGCCGCAACCGCGGTAGCGCGGGGACGAGGCGCAGCACCCGCTCGACCAGCGATCCCAGCGTGGGAGCGCCCGGCAGGTCGTGGCCATAGCTGGTCAGGTCGACCCCGGTCAGCACCACTTCCCGGTGCCCTGCCGCGACCAGCCCCGCGACCTGATCGACCACCGCGCCCGCCGCCACCGACCGGCTGGCCCCGCGCCCGGCGGGAATAGTGCAGAAGGTGCAGGCATGGTCGCAGCCATTCTGCACCGCGACCAGCGCACGGGCGTGCCCCGCGAAGCGCGGCGGCGGCGCGGCGGGCAGGGTGCTGCCCCAGCTGGCGGGGGCGAGCTTCGCGTCGTTGGCGACCACCCGGTCGACCTCCGCCATGGCGGCGAACCCGGCGGGATCAATCGTCGCCGCGCAGCCGGTGACGATCAGCTCCGCCCCCGGCCGCTCGCGGCGGAGGCGGCGGATCGCGGCGCGCGTTTCCTTGACGGCGGCGGCGGTGACCGCGCAACTGTTGACCACCACCGCGTCGCCGTCGCCGAGCAATGCTCGGATGGTTTCGCTTTCGGCGATGTTGAGGCGGCAGCCTAGGGTGACGACGTCAGCAGACATGGCAGCGCGACTTAGGGATGGGGTGGGGGCAAGTCCACGGAAAGGGCGGCGACCACGTTCGCTTCCCGAGCGTTTTGACCTACTACCAATCCACCCCCGCGAAGGCGGGGGCCCAGTTGGGAAGCGCCCCGATGAGCGAACAAGCCTGCGTCTACATCATGGCGAGCAAGCGCAACGGCACGATCTACATCGGCTCCGCCACCAATCTCGCGAAGCGCGTATGGGAACACCGCAACGGCGTCGTCCCCGGTTTCACGCGCCAACACGGCTGCAAGCTCTTGGTCTGGTACGAGGTTGCAGGAAGCTGGGAAGCCGCGCGGCTCCGCGAGCGGCAGATGAAGAAATGGAACCGCGCCTGGAAGCTCCGCGAGATCGAAGGCTTCAACCCCGATTGGGAAGATTTGTACGACTGTGTGGCGCTGCCTTGAGGACTTCCCAACTGGGCCCCCGCCTCCGCGGGGGTGGAGCAGTTGTCGACGACCACCGCGTCGTGGCTACTGAGCAGCGCGTTGAGGGTCCCGCTTTCGGCGATGTTGAGGCGGCACCCTGAAGGTGACGACTTGGCGGGCGAAGGGCATGGTTGGGGGCGTCTAGCCCGAGTGGGCGGATGGGTCTATGTAGAGTGGGTATGGGTGTACTGAGCGGAAGCGCCTTCCGAGATTTCAAAAGTTAAACTGTAGGCGTGGAGAGCTGCAATGAACTTGCCAATGAAGACCGTTCTCGGACTTGCTGCTGTCCTCATAGCGGCGATGCTAGCCCACACTGCGCTAGCGAACGATCATTCGAAATTGAAGAGCTACGGAAAAACTAATACGTCAAGAGGCATAGAAACAGTGGAGGTCGGTGGCGGCGTTTTGAAAACTGACGTGACCGGGAAGGGCGCTGTTCTGTGCGTTTGGGGCATCTACGAAGCCGTCAGGGCTGTTGGTAAAGAATGCAACCAGGGCAAAGATGCTGATTTTCAAGCCCAGTTAGATCAATCACTCAAACATATCGACGACTTCATCATTACGAATGGTCCAGCAAAAAAGGCGGATTTGGAAGCTCGACGTTCCGAGGGTCTCAAGCAATTGCATGCTTCGGGCAATCTATGCGTTGGGGAGGCAGCGAAGCTGTACGAACGGATGCGAGACCACGGTCCTTCCATACTTCGCGAATCTACCACCGAACTTCTGTCCATCCCACGCGAACCGGTGATGAACCCATGCCTGTAAAGGCGGGTCAGAGCATCGGGCTAGTCAACAACTTAAAGCTGCTGCGAGTCTCAGAACCAAACGCTTCCCTTGCGCTATATCGCATCCTGCTCTATCGCCCCGCCCACGTTCAGCCGCTGAACGCCCAATCATAGCGCCCACGGGCGCACGCTGGCCGGCGAGGTTTCGCCCGCCGGCGCTTTGTGCGTTTGGTGGCCCGATTGGAGTAGAAGGCGCATGTTCGACAGTCTGAGCGACCGGCTAGGCGGCGTCTTCGATCGCCTGCGCGGTCGCGGCGCGCTGACCGAGGCGGACGTGCGGGCGGCGATGCGCGAGGTGCGCGTCGCGCTGCTCGAGGCGGACGTCGCATTGCCCGTCGCGCGGAAATTCGTCGACGACGTCACCGAACAGGCGGTCGGCCACAACGTCCTGCGATCGATCACGCCCGGCCAGCAGGTCGTCAAGATCGTCAACGACGCGTTGGTCGCG
>NZ_CAXTII010000071.1:0-14588 GCF_964244235.1 uncultured Sphingomonas sp. | reverse complement strand
TCCGAAGATCGCCGATGCCCAACCGCGAGCTACACCACGTCGTGGGACACGACCCATGCGTTGCAGCTAATCAACTCACCGATACACATCGCGCTGCCATTGCTCAATAATGATACCGGCACGATAGCACCTCCAGCGTCTGCCCGTCGCCCGACCCGCTCACCCGAGACACCAACCGATGCTCACGATTGATCCGCCGCGACCACCAGCCGGCGAGGTTGCGCTTCAAGGGTTCTGGCTTGCCGGTGCCGGTGAACGGCTGCCGCAGGCTTTCGCCGATCAACAGATTGATGCGCGCCAGCAGCAGCGGATCATCGACCAGCCACTGTGCACAGTCGCGCCAAGCCTCCGCCGTGAAGACGACCTTCACGGTTGGATCAGCGCGTGTTCCTCACCCTTACCGGCATCGAACTGTGCGATGCCGTCCAACAGATGCTTCGCATTGGCGGGTGAGGATAGCAGATACAGCGTCTCCTCGATCGACGCCCATTCGCTTTCCGAAATCAGCACCGCCCCCTCGCCGCGCTGACGGGTGATGGCCAAGGGCGCGCGGTCGGCGACGACCTTGTCGATCATCGCCTTCAGGTTCTCGCGGGCTTCGGAATAGCTTACAGTTTGCATCGGAACGATATGGTCAAAGTCTTGTCCAACGTCAACGGCGTGATGCTTGGTCCGCAGGCCTAATCCCCCACCCGCCCGATCCGATACGGCCCGTCCGCGTCGCCAGCATCACGCCCTTCCAGCTCAGCCGGACCACGCTGTCGGCCAGCATATCGTCGATCGCGGCATGGACGATCGGCATCGCGCCGCGCCAGTCGGTGACTAGCGCCCGCGCGACTTCGCTCGGGCAGACGGTCGCGTCGGGTGTACGGCGGTCGAGCAGCGCCAGCGTCGCGGCGCGCGCTTCGCTCAGTCTGTCGGCATCGCCCGGCACGGCCGTTCTACGCCGCCACCGCCCGCGCGGCCGTTTCCGGTTCCGCCTCGATCACCTTCAGATACGCGCGGACCGCGGGCGGGGGCATGTGGCGGCCGATCTCGTATTGGCGGATGCTGGCAAGCGGGATGCCGTAGGGGATGGCGAACGCCTGCCGACTCAACCCCAGCATGTAGCGCTATGTGATCCACACAGTCGCCAACCGCAACCCCGGATTGAGGCCCCCGCGCCACACCCCCGTGCAAAACCGTCCAAAACCCGCTGTCCTACACGCGCGCGATCTGCTCCATCCTCCTGGATGAGAAAGCACCGCACCCCGGCAACCCCCGCCGTTCGCCCCGCCTTCGACCCCGTCGCCGCCCGCCTGCGGCAGGACGGATGGACTCCCGAACGCCAGACCGGCTTCATCGAGGCATTGGCCGAATGCGGATGCGTGGACGAGGCGTGCAAACGCGTCGGCATGGGGACCAGCTCCGCCTATGCGCTCCGGCGGCGCGGCGATGCGCGTAGTTTCCGCGCCGCCTGGGACGCCGCGATCGATGTCGCGGTCGAACGCCTGTCCGATGCCGCCTTCGCGCGGGCGCTGCACGGCGTCGCGACGCCCGTCTTCTACAAGGGCGAGCAGGTCGGCGAGCGGGTGCGCCATGACGAGCGGCTGACGATGTTCCTGCTGCGCTACCGCGATCCGACCCGCTATGGCGCTTGGATCGACGGCTGCCGCGCCGAACGCGCGCCCGACGGTGCGGCGCTCGCGCTGGCCACCGGGACCGCGTGGGTGGCGAAGGACGCACGTGCGGCTGCAGCGGGCGGGCGCGTGTCCAAGCGGTCGATCGAACCGACGACACGCTACATATCGCCGCAGGAACAAGCCGTGGCGGCGGAGAGTGCGGAGGCGGAACGTCAACAGGCGGCGCGCAGGGGGTACCGTGCGACGCCCGAGGAAACCGACGCCGCGCTCCTGAAGTTGCTTCGTGCGGTGCGCCCGTCGGAGAGCGGTTCCGGCGCGGACGCGGCGTGTGGTTCGTCCACTTCCGATCCCGATCGCGGCCCCGGTCACCCAAGCAGACGAAGCGTAGCCGGGTCGGATCCGCCGCCATAGAAGCGCGCCAGCACCGCCGCGAACGGGGTCGGATCGTCCGCCACCGCCGCGAGCAGCGTCATCGACGATCTGAGCTTCACCGCGTCGGTCTCGCCCAGGATCTCCACCGCGCTGCCGGGCGCGGCGAGCATGGTCGCGGTCGCTTCGAACAAGCGCTGCGCCAGCACCGGATGCGCGAGGAACGCGCGCGCCTCCGCCGCGTCGGCCAGCGCATGGAACCGCGCGGTCGGGCTGGTGCCGAGCCCCGCCAGTTGCGGAAAGACGAACCACATCCAGTGCGTGCGCTTGCGCCCGGCGCGAAGCTCGGCAAGCATGGCGGTGTGGACGGCGTCCTGCGCGGTGACGAAGCGATTAAGGGTCATGGAGGGTCAGGTGGCGGCGGCAGCGTGCAACCGCAACCATGGCTCGCTGGTTCGGTCGTTACGGGACCGCAAGCCGCGGGCCCACGATGCCGCGAATGGGACGAGCGAATGATTAGACCAGAGGGAATGGCGGTCCGACCGCTGGCGATGGGTGCCGCTCTGCTGGCTGCGGTGCTGGCGAGCGGTTGCCACAAGGACCAGAGCGATGCGGGGATCGGGAACGATGCGGTCGCACACGGCTTCCACCCGCCCGAGACGCGGCCCGCGACGCCGCTGCCGGGGCAGGTGCAGACGACGCCGCTGACCGCCTATGTCGGTCATTACCCCGGCGACGCGGTCGACGGCGTCGGCTTTTTCGATCGGACCGAGGTCGCGACCGCGCTGAACGAGGCGGTGATCGATCCGGCGGTCCGCCGTGAGATCGTGAACGGCCACGGCCCGCAGACCCCGGTCTTCGCGCGCGGCAAGACCGTCGCCGCCTGGGGATGCGAGGCGCATGACTGCAGCGATCACAACTGGACGCTGTTCGTCGACCCGGTGACGAAGAAGGGCACCGCCTGCTATCACGACGCCGCGATGGGCGATCGGTCGCATTGGTATGCGGGGGCCGCCCCGGTGACGAAGCCGGGGGGCTGTCCGTCGGGCGACGGCGCGGCGGCGACCGATCCGGCGGTGCCCGGCGCGGATGGCGGTACCGCCGCGCCGGGGAATGCCGGCTGATGCTGGAACATGTCCCCGGCTGGCTCGGCCGCGCACTGGCGGGGATGCGTGCCGGCGCGGACAAGCTGGTGATCGCGGGCATCGCGCCCGGCGATGGCGGGACGTCGATCGCACTGTCCAGCCCCGCCTTCGCGAATGGCGGCCGCCTGCCGCCGCGCTTCACCGCGGATGGCGACGGCGTCTCGCCGCCGCTCGTCTGGGGCGGTCCCCCGCCGGGTACCGCACGGATGGTCCTGCTGGTCGAGGATGCCGACGCGCCCACCCCGCAACCGCTGGTGCATGCGGTCGTCTGGGGCATCGCGCCCGAGGCGGGGCGGCTGGCGGAAGGTGCGATCATGCGCGACGGCGATGGCGGTGCGGATGGCCGCGACGTCGGCCGCAATTCGTTCCTCGGCGAAGGCTGGCTGCCGCCCGACCCGCCGACCGGGCACGGCGAACATCGCTACGTGTTCCAGTTGTTCGCGCTTTCGGATGGCGCGGGCGATCCCGGGCAGACGCCGTGCCGGGGGGATGTGGTCGCGACGATGACCGGTCATGTCCTCGCCGCCGGATTGCTGGTCGGCACCTATTCGCGCGGGGAAAAGGCGACGGTCGCGCCGGCGGGGCGGGCGGCGGTGGCATGACCGGCGCGGCTCCTGCCGGACCATTCGGCACAGCGCCGGGCAGTGATTGTCAGGCACCCGGTCATGCGATCGGCAGGATGGGGAGGGCTGCGCCGACGGCGATGGCGGCGAAGACGAACGCACCGACGAGCGAGCAGACGATACGGGTGGCGGCGAATTTGGTCATGAGAAGTCTCCCTTTTGTCGAGGCCGGACGATCCGACCAACCGATACCGGGGACTTTGCAGACAGCGTGCCAGTTCGTTAACATATTGGAAAGCAACGACTTGCCGACCGGCGCTTTATGAGAATGGCGCAATCCGCCACAAAGCGCGCGGATATCGCGCCAAACCGTGGCGGATCGTCAGGCGGCGCAGACCTGGTCGCGCCCGCCCGCCTTTGCGGCGTAAAGCAGCCGGTCGGCCCGTGCCATCGCCTGCTCGCCATCGTCGCCCGGCTGGACCGCGGTCACGCCGGCGGACAGCGTGATCCGGCCGAGCTGCCGATCGGTGTCGCGTGTCCGGAACCGTTTGACCGACACCGCGCGCCGCGCCGAATCGATCTGCCGTGCCGCCTCCGCCAGGTTGACCCCGCCGATCAGGACCGCGAACTCCTCGCCGCCATGGCGCGCGACGATCTGACCGGGAAAACAGTCCGTCAGCAGCCGGGCGATCGCGGCCAGCACGCGGTCGCCGACCGCATGGCCATTGTCGTCGTTGACCTGCTTGAACCGGTCGATGTCGACGACCGCCAGGCACCAGGGTCCGGCGACCACGTCGCGCGCGACAAAGGCTTCGTCGAAGGCGCGGCGATTGGCGAGCCCGGTCAGCGCGTCGATGCGCGCGGCCTGGTGCGCCTCGGCCAGCTTGGCGCGCAACGCCTCGGTTTCCTCGTCGGCGCGCGCCAGGCGACGCTCGGCATCGCGCACCCGGTTCATCATCGTGGTCGTGATCCGAACGATCTCGTCGATTCCGGCGATCGGCGATGCGCGTTCGATCGCGGCGGCGCTGGCAGCCAGATCGGCCCCGAAATCGCGCGTTTCGTTCGTGATCGTGCGCATCATCGTCGAAAACCCGTCGACTGTCGCGCGCGTTTCCGCGACGAGCTGTTCGGCCTGCGAATCGGCGCTCGGCCGGGGGTCGCGTGGTGCCATCGGCGCGCCGCCCTCCAGCACCTGGTGTCCCAGCCGTTCGATATCCCGGCGGTTCAGCCGAATCCCGCCATCGGTCAGCCGCGCGACGCGGCGCGCGATCGGCGTATCGGGATCGGCCAGTGCGGCGAAGGCGAAGCCGTAATGGGCGGGATCGGGACTGAGGCCTTGCGCGCCGAGAAAGGCTCCGATCTGTTCGAACAGATCGTCGCCCCCCACCGACCGGCGCGCCGCGCCCCTCTCCCGCATCCCAATCACCCCTTCGCCCCGGTATCCTGTCGCGGTACCCTTAGGACAAAAGCGTTATCAACGCGTAACGACCAGCCAGTTACTTCCGGAACGGACCGATCACTTGCCGGTGATCCTGCCGACCGCCGCCAGGGTCAGCGACACATGTTCGGCGGGGTTCATGTCGTCATGGACGAAGGTGATCTTGCCGTCCGGCGCAATGACATAGCTGGTGCGCGACGTGATGGCGTGGCCCATGATCTCCTTGGGATAGGCGACGTCATACCCCTTGACGACCGCCGGCCCGGCGCTCGCGACCGCGAATTTGCCGGCGCATTTTTCGTTCGAGAATTTGGCGAGCGTATCGACCGTGTCGGCGGACATGCCGATGACGGTGGCACCCGCCCTCGTGAACCGGGGAATCGCTTCGGCAAAGGCATGCGCCTCGGCGTTGCAGCCGCCGGTAAACGCGGCGGGAAAGAAGTACAGCACAACCGGACCCTTCTTCAGCAGGTCGGCCAGATGGACCGACATTACTTGCCCGGCGATCGCGCCGCGGGTCGTGAAGTCGGGGGCTTTCGCGCCGACGGGCAATGTCGCGACGGCCGGCGCGGCGATCAGGGCGGTCGCGGCGGCGGCAAGAAGGGGGGCGGTGAACAGGCGCATCGGGGTCCTTTCGGTATCGTCGTCACCATACTAGCGCCCATCCACCGGCTGCGATAGGCGCATCGCATGCCCGTCACCGCCTCCGATATCGCCTTGGCCCAGGCACTCGCCGATGCGGCGGGCGCGGCGATCCGTCCCTATTTCCGCGGCGATCTGGGGCTGGAGATCAAGGCCGACAAATCCCCCGTCACGCTGGCCGACCGCGCCGCCGAGGCCGCGATGCGGCGGCTGATCGAGGCGGAACGATCGGGCGACGGCATCGTCGGCGAGGAATATGGGACGAAACCGGGGATCACCGGGCGGACCTGGGTGCTCGACCCGATCGACGGGACGCGCAGCTTCACCGTCGGCCGTGCGATCTTCGGTACGCTGATCGCGCTGGTCGAGAATGGCTGGCCGGTGCTCGGGGTCATCGACCAGCCGGTGCAGCGCGAACGCTGGCTCGGGGTCGCGGGGCGACCGACGATGTTCAACGGCGCGGCGTGCCGGACCCGGACCTGCACCGCGCTGGAGGGGGCGGTCGTCGCGACGTCGAGCCCGCATCTGTTCCCGGACGAGGACGTCCCGGCCTTCCTGGCACTGGTCGCGGCGGCGAGCGGCGGCGCACCGCGGCAGGGTCCGGTCTATGGCGGCGATTGCTACAACTACGCGCTGCTGGCGGCGGGCCATATCGACATCGTTTGCGAAAGCGGGCTGCAGCTCTACGATTTCGCGGCGCTGGTACCGGTGGTCGAGGGGGCGGGCGGGCGGATGTGCGACTGGAACGGCGACCCGCTGACCGCGGACAGCGACGGCCATGTCCTGGCGATCGGCGATCCGGCCCGGGTCGACGACGTGCTGGAGGCGCTGCGCGCGGTGCCGGGGGGACATTGAGGCAATTTGCCTTGCGCCATCGACGTGTCCGTTCTCCTGCTTTCGCAGGAGAACGGCGTCAGGTCGCACGGAGGCATCAGAAAATCCCCAGGAACTTCCTCTTCCCGCCCGTCGTGGAGGGCGTCCCGTTGCCGACATCCTCGCGCGGTTTGCCCTTCGTCGTCCGCTGCGCATTGGCGGTCGCGCCGGCCAGCACGGGGCCGCACGCCGCCGCCTTCGCATCGCCGACATCGACGAAGGCCAGGATCGCCGCCGGCGGCGTCGCCAGCAAGGCAAGGCCGAGCGCGGAGCCGGCGCGGGCCATCAGCTGCGGGCTCACCACCGCGAGCGAAGGTTTGGAGAAATATCCCTTCAGCCCGACCGGCGACTGGCCAGAGAACAGGCTGAACTTCTTGCCGTCCGCCCGGAACGCCAGATCGACCGCCTCGCTGCCGAAATCGAACCCGCCGCGCCCGGTGATGACGTTCTTCGTCGTGTCGATGATGATCGGGTCCGCCGCCGCCGCGCCGTTGCGGACGGTGAAGCCGATCAGCCCGCAATTGATCGCCACCGGGGCCTTCAGCTGATGCTGGAACATCCGCTGCACGAAGGTGCCGATGTCCAGTTCGGCAAGCTGGACGTTGCGCGTCGACAGGGTGCCGGCGGGCATGACGATCGCGATCCGTCCGTTCGCATTCGCCAGCGACCGGTGGATCGAATCGCCGTCCCCCGCCAGCTGGATACGGCCGTGGATCGTGCCCGTCGTGCCGGCATCGACCACGCCGAACCCCGACAGCAGCCGCCCCATCGGCGTCGGTGCCAGCCGGATGTCGTAATCGATATGCGCCGGACGGCGCTGCGCGTCCATCATCACGTCGGCCGCCACGTTGCCCCGCGACATCGCGAAGGTCAGCGGCGACAATTGCAGCTGCCGGTCCCTCAGCGCGACGGTCAGGTCGATATCGGCGATCGGCACGTTGCGCGATCGGACGACGCGGACGGTGTAATGGACGTTCGCGTCGAAATTGCCCATGTCGGCGACGGGCAGCGCGGCATCGGGCATCAGCCGTGCGGGCGCGGCACCCGTCGCGGCCGCGGCCGCGACCGCGCCCTGGCTCGCGACGATGTCGGGGTTGTAGCCGATGAAGGGCGCGACATCGACGATGTCGAGCGTCCGCGTCGCCAGTTCGGCCGCGACATGGATTCGCGGTTCGACGTCGGACACGGTGAACTTGCCCGACAGGTCGCTGTCGCCGAACGTCCCGGCCATTCGGGTGAAGCGGTAATCGGTGCCCGACTGCACCAGCTGCGCATGGAGCGCATAGGTCCGCGTCTGCGGGATGACGACGCCGATGATGTGCAGCAGCTCGGCCAGATTGCGCCCGTTCGCCCGGACCTGCAGCGGCACGTTCTCGATATCGGCGATCGTCGGCAGCGTACCCGCGACGTCGATCCGGTTATGGGCGGCATAGGCGGTCATCGTCAGCCTGTTCTGTCCGCGCGCCGCCGTCGCGTCGGGGGTCAGCAACCGCGCGGTCAGCGTGAACGGCGTCGACCGCACGATCCCCTTGCCCGTCAGACCGACCGCATGTCCGATCCGTGCGTCGGCGGACTGGATATCGTCGATCTTCAGATCCGCGAGCAGCTTCAACCGCGAATCGAGATAGCGCACCGTCGTGCCGGTGACGGTCGCGCGGTCGATCGACGGGAAGTCGAGCGGTTTGCCGCCCTTCTTCTCGCTGAACGTCCAGCTGTTGGTGGTGTGCGCGGCATTCCATTCCAGATCGACCGCGCCGTTGGTCAGGTCGAGCCAGTAGAGTCTCCGCTTGCCGAAGATCAGCGACCAGGGCGAGATCCGCGTGTCGATCCGGTCCGCGGCGAACAGCATCGGCTTCGTCGCCCAGGAGGGATTCGCGATACGGATACCCTCGGCATAGAATTTGATCGCGATCGGATCGAAATACAGCTGGAAATCGCCCGCGACGCTGACTTGACGGCTGGTCAGGGCACGCACGGTTCGCTCGAAAGGGTGCCTCAGGAAGCGGCCCCTGGTGATGTAGAGCACCAGCCACAGGACGACGAGCAGCAGGACGATCCCGCCGACCACCCGCCGCACGATCAACCATCGCCGGCGTCCTGCCGGCGGTGCATCGGCATTGGCGACCGCAGGGGCCGGTTCGTCGGTACGCGGAACGCTCATGCCTATCCATCGCACGGCATCGACACCGATTCCAGTCGTCCTGTCCCGTGCAGTTGCATTCGTGGTACCGCGCGGCTAAGGCGCGCGGCTCCAATGCGAGGTGCAAAAGGATCGCCCGGCCATCAAGGGCTGCCGCGGCTGTCCGTTGCTTCGCTAGCTGAAAGGACCAAAATGCCCAAGCTCAAGACGAAGAGCGGCGTCAAGAAACGCTTCAAGCTCACCGCCACCGGTTTGCTCAAGCACGGCGTCGCCGGCAAGCGCCACCGCCTGTTGCACCACAACGGCAAGTATATCCGCCAGAATCGCGGCACCAAGGTGCTGGCGAAGGCCGACACCGCGGCGGTGAAGGCCTGGGCCCCCTACGGTCTTAGCTGAGCGGAAAGGAATAGCACATGGCACGCGTCAAACGGGGTGTTACCACCCGCGCCAAGCACAAGAACATCCTCGAACAGGCGAAGGGCTTTTACGGCCGTCGCAAGAACACGATCCGTATCGCGCGGCAGGCGGTCGAAAAGGCCGGGCAGTACGCGTATCGCGACCGCAAGGTTAAGAAGCGGACGTTCCGCGGCCTGTGGATCCAGCGCATCAACGCCGGCGTCCGTGCCGAAGGCCTGACCTATTCGCAGTTCATGCACGGCCTGAAACTGGCGGGGATCGAACTCGACCGGAAGGTCCTGGCCGATATCGCGATGCACGAGGAGGCCGCGTTCAGCGCCATCATCGCGCAGGCGAAGGCGGCACAGCCCCGGGCCGCGTAACATCCGCCTGTTGCGGCCTTGAAAGGGGCGCGGGCGGCCAAGGCCGTCCGCGCCCCTTTTTGCTTTCGGGCCACCCTCACCTCCGTCATGCCGGGCTTGTCCCGGAATCCATCGTGCCACGCTTTCTCATATTCGTGGTTTCGCTGCACGATGGACCCCGGGACGAACCCGGGTGACGGAGGAAGGTATCGATCGTCGTCCGACGGCTCTAGGAACCAACCCATCATGACCCACCTTCTCACGATGACCGACGCGGACTTCGCCTGGCTGCTCGGCGAGCACGACGGGCCCGAGGGATTGACCATCGCCGAAGGCGGGATCGGTGCCGACTGGGTGACCGAGATGGTGCGCGACACCGCGGCGGAGGCGGCCGCGTTCACGAGCCGCGATCTCGCCTGGATGATCGCCGAAGGCGACGAGGTGGTCGGCATGATCTCCGCGACGAAGCCCGCGGGGCGCCACCGGTTCGAGGTCGGCTACGGCGTCGCGGCGTCGCGGGAGGGGCGCGGCCACACCACCGCGGCGGTCGGCCATGTCCTCGATATCGCCCGCGCGCAGGGCCTTGCCGGCTTGACCGCGGAGACCGCACCCGACAATCCGGGGTCGCGACGCGTGCTGGAGAAGAACGGCTTCGTCCGTGCGGGCATGCGGTTCGATCCGGACGACGGCGCGATCCACAAATGGTCCCATGACCTGGGTGCGGCAGCGTCCGCAAGGAATTGAAGCGATGACGGACGCCGACACTTTGCGCGAACACCTGCTGGCAGCGATCGACGCCACCGCCGGGCTCGACGCGCTCGAGGCGGTGCGCGTCGAGGCGCTTGGCAAGCAGGGCCGCGTGACGCAATTGCTGAAGACGATGGGCGGCCTGTCGCCGGAGGAACGCCAGGTCCAGGGTCCGGCGATCCACGGTCTGCGCGAAGCGGTGACGGCAGCGATCGCCGCGCGCAAGGCGGTGCTGGAACGCGTCGCGCTCGACGCGCAACTGGCGAGCGAGACGCTCGACATGACGCTGCCCGCCGATGTGCCGCCCGCGGGGACGATCCACCCGGTCAGCCAGGTGATGGACGAACTGGCGGAAATCTTCGCCGATCTGGGATTCGCGGTCGCGACCGGGCCCGAGATCGAGACCGACTGGCACAATTTCAGCGCGCTCAACATCCCGGAGACGCATCCGGCGCGCGCGATGCACGACACCTTCTACCTCCAGCAGGGCGTCGAGGCGAAGCGCGCCGGGACCTTCGACGAGCAGACGACCTTCTCGCTGCTCCGGACGCATACCTCGCCCGTGCAGATCCGCACGATGCTGTCGCAGAAACCTCCGATCCGCATCATCGCGCCGGGCCGCACCTACCGCAGCGACAGCGACGCCACGCACACGCCGATGTTCCACCAGGTTGAGGGCCTGGTGATCGACAAGGGCATCACGCTCGGCCATCTCAAATGGACGCTGGAGACGTTCGTCCGCGCTTTCTTCGAACGCGACGACATCGTCCTTCGCCAGCGCCCGAGCTATTTCCCGTTCACCGAACCCTCGGTCGAAATCGACGTCGGCCATACGCTGGTGAAGGGCAAGCGCGTCGTCGGCGGCGCGGAGCCCGACGGCTGGCTGGAAATCCTCGGCAGCGGCATGGTCCACCGCAAGGTGATCGCCGCGTGCGGGCTCGATCCAGACGAGTGGCAGGGTTTCGCCTTCGGTTGCGGGATCGATCGGCTTGCGATGCTGAAATACGGTATGGACGATCTGCGCCCGTTCTTCGAAGCGGATATCCGCTGGCTGAAGCATTACGGCTTCTCCGCGCTCGACGTGCCCACGCTGAGCGGGGGAGTGGGGGCATGAGGTTCACCCTGTCCTGGCTGAAGGAGCATCTTGAAACCGACGCGACGCTCGACGATGTAGTCGATGCGCTGACCCGCATCGGCCTGGAGGTCGAGGACGTCGCGAATCCCGGCGAGAAGCTATCGGCGTTCCGCGTGGCGAAGGTGCTGAGCGCCGAGCGCCACCCCCAGGCGGACAAGCTGCAAATCCTGTCCGTCGATGCCGGCGACGGCCCGCTCCAGGTCGTCTGCGGTGCGCCCAATGCCCGCGCCGGGCTGGTCGGCGTGTTCGGCGCGCCGGGGGCCTATGTTCCCGGGCTCGACGTGACGCTGAAGGTCGCGAGCATCCGCGGCGTCGAATCGAACGGCATGATGTGTTCGACGCGCGAACTGGAACTGGGCGAGGATCATGACGGGATCATCGAACTCCCCGCCGATGCGCCGGTCGGCACGTCCTATCCCGATTACGCCGGCTTGGGCGATCCGGTGATCGACGTCGGCGTTACCCCCAACCGGCAGGACTGCATGGGCGTCCGCGGGATTGCGCGCGACCTGGCGGCGGCGGGGCTGGGTACGCTCGTCCCGCTCGCCACCGCTTATCGCTGGCCCATCGGGCCGATCGCGGGCGAGGGCACGGGGCCCGATGTCCGCACCGACGATCCCGATGGCTGCCCCGCCTTCTACGCGCAGGCCGTCAGCGGCGTGACGAATGGCGATGCGCCAGAATGGATGACCCAAAAGCTGCGTGCGATCGGACAGAAGCCGATCTCGCTTCTGGTCGACATCACCAATTTCGTGATGTTCGATCTCGGTCGCCCGCTGCACGTCTACGACCGCGCCAGGCTGTCGGGTGCGCTCGTCGCGCGCAAGGCGGTCGCGGGCGAGCATGTGACAGCGCTCAACGGCCGGACCTACACGCTGACCGACGCGATGACCGTCATCGCCGACGATGCACAGGTGCACGACATCGGCGGCATCATGGGCGGGGCGGAGTCGGGTGTCTCGGCGGAGACGACCGACGTGCTCATCGAATGCGCGTATTTCGATCCCGACCACATCGCGCGCACCGGCCAGGCGCTGACGCTGACCAGCGACGCGCGCAGCCGGTTCGAGCGAGGGGTCGATCCGGCGTTCCTCGACGACGGGCTGGCGATCGCCACGAAGCTCGTGCTCGATCATTGCGGCGGCACGCCGAGCGCCGTCACGCGCAGCGGCACCCCGCCGCTCGCGGAGCGCGTCGTGCACTACGACCCGCATCTCTGCCGCGACCTCGGCGGGCTGTCGGTCGCCCCCGAGCGGCAGGCGCGGATCCTGTTGTCGCTCGGTTTCTCGATCGGCGCGATCCACGATGCGGACGCGTTCAGCGACGCGCTGTTCGCGACCATCGAGGGCCGCTGGCCGGTGCGCGTGCCCAGCTGGCGGCGCGACGTGGACGGCCTCGCCGACCTGGTCGAGGAAGTCATCCGGATCGAGGGGATCGACAAGGTCGCCGCCGTCCCTTTGCCGCGCATCCCCGGCGTTGCGAAGCCGACCGCGACGCTTGAGCAGAAGCTGGAACGCCGCGTCCGCCGGGCCGCGGCGGCGCGCGGAGCCGACGAGGCGGTGACATGGAGTTTCCTGTCCGAGGCGGAGGCCGCGCCGTTCGGCGGCGGGGCGTGGACGCTCGCCAACCCGATCAGCGAGGATCTGAAGGTCATGCGGCCATCGCTGCTGCCCGGCCTGCTGTCCGCGACCGCGCGCAACGTGAAGCGCGGGGCGACGGGCGTGCGGCTGTTCGAGATCGGTCGTCGCTATCTGGTCGATGCCGAACGCCCGACGCTGGGCCTCGTGCTGGCCGGCGACAAGCGGCCCCGTGGTTGGCGTGAGGGGAAGGCGGCGCCGTTCGACGCGTACGACGCCAAGGCGGAGGCGATCGCCTTGCTCGCCGCGGCGGGGGCGCCGGTCGACAATCTCCAGGTGATGGGAGAGGCCGGCGACGCCTGGCATCCGGGCCGGTCGGGCACGCTCCGGCTCGGGCCGAAGACGGTACTGGCGGCGTTCGGTATCGTGCATCCCTCGGTCGCGAAGGCGTTCGACCTCGACGGTCCCGTCGCCGCGGTCGAGTTGTACCTGGACGCGCTGCCCGCCAAGCGCGGCACCGGCTTCGCGCGCGCCGCGTACACCCCGCCCGCGCTCCAGGCCGTCCGCCGCGACTTCGCGTTCGTGGTGCCCGAAGGGCTGGCGGCGGACGCACTGGTCCGTGCCGTGCGCGGCGCGGACAGGGCCGCGATCGTCGGCGCGCGCGTGTTCGACCTGTTCGCGCGCCCGACCGACAACGGCGTCGAGACGTCGATGGGCGTCGAGATCGTCCTGCAACCCGGCGCGAAGAGCTTCACCGACGAAGAACTGAAGGCGGTGGCGGACAAGGTCGTCGCCGCGGCGGTGAAACTCGGGGCGACGCTAAGGGGATAAGCGGGTGGGCGTCAGAGACTTGTTTCGTTCCATGCTTCAGCAACCTGCGCCGGATCGATCGGCGGAGGAGACGCGGTTCGTTTACGTCTACCTTCCGGAGGCGTTGAAGCCTGACGAGCGAGAGGCGCGATATGGCGACCCGCTAAATGCCGAATTGCGGCTCGCGAACGTCGGGGAGGTCAGCGGCGGCGGCTCGTTGCTGAGCGATGAGGACGAGATGGGTCGCCGATCCATTATCTTTTCAGGGATCGACGTCGATGCGTACGACCTGGACGCAGCGCGTACTATTTTGCGCGATCATTTGCCGCACTTGGGCTGTGTCGCCGGAACCCGGCTGGAGTTCGAGGATAATGGCAGCTGGGAAGATGTGTTCGTCGGCCCGGGCTGGATCGAACGACAGCCGATGACACCTTATTCGGAGCGTGACGATGATGGCCGACCATGAACTCATCCGGATCGCGTCCTCCGACCTCACCGCGACCATCAACCCGTACGGCGCCGAACTCACCTACCTGACCGATGCCGACGGCCGCGCGCTGATGACCGATGCCGACCCCGCCTTCTGGACCGGCCACGCGCCGATCCTGTTCCCCGTCATCGGCGTCACCAACGGCGGCCTCATTCGGCTGGACGGCAAGCAGTACCCGATGACCAAGCACGGCTTCGCGCGGCATTCGACGTTCGACATCGTCGACCATGGCGCGTCGCACGCGACGTTTCGGCTTACCGCCTCGGACGAGACCCGCAA
>NZ_CAXTII010000070.1:0-14865 GCF_964244235.1 uncultured Sphingomonas sp. | reverse complement strand
ATATCGATCCCGGCAATGTCGCGCGGATATAGAAGTTGCCCTCCTCCAGATGCGGCAGGAACTCGACGCCGAGCGAGCGCACCGCGACGAACGCGGTCAGAAGCAATATCGCGGTCAGGCCAAGTGTCAGCAACCGATTGGCGAGCGCGAAAGCGGCGGCGGGTTCATAGGCGCGGCGCAGCTTGCGGACGATCCAGGTCTCCACCTCGTCGAGATCGTCGGGCAGCAGCATCGCCGACAGCACGGGGGAAATCAGGAAGGTGGCGATCAGCCCGCCGCCGATCGCATAGGCATAGGTCTTTGCCATCGGGCCGAAGATGTGGCCCTCGACGCCGGTCAGCGTGAAGAGCGGCAGGAAGCTGGCGATGATGATCGCGGCGGCGAAGAAGATGCCGCGGCTGACATCGCTCGACGCGTGCAGGATCGCGGAGAAGCGGCTGGCGTGATTGGCATGGCCGTGTCCCGCCGCGATCCGCTGTCCGCGTTCGACCATATGGCGGAAGATCGCCTCCACCATGATGACGCTGGCATCCACCACCAGCCCGAAATCCAGCGCGCCGACCGACAGCAGGTTCGCGCTTTCGCCCTGGATCGTCAGGATCAGCACCGCGAAGGCGAGCGCGAACGGGATGGTCAGCGAAACGATGACCGCGCTGCGCAGATTGCCGAGAAATATCCACTGGAGGAAAAAGATCAGGCCGATGCCAACGACGAGGTTTTCCATGACGGTATGCGTCGTCAGGTCGATCAGGTTCGACCGGTCGTAGATCGGCGTCAGCTGCACCCCCGGAGGCAGGATGCCGGTCGTGTTGATCGTCTCGATCTCCGCCTTCACCGCCTCGATCGTCGGCATCGACTGCGCGCCGCGCTGCATCAGGACGATGCCCATCACGATGTCGTTGTCCTTGCCCTCACCGGCGATGCCGAGGCGCGGCAGATTGCCGATGCTGATCGTCGCGACGTCCTTGACGAGCACGGGGTTGCCGGCGTTCGTCGCGACCAGCACGTTCCGGATCGCATCGGTCGACTGGATCAGACCTACCCCGCGGACGATCGCCGCCTGCGGCCCGAAATTTATCGTCTGCGCGCCGACATTGCCGTCGCCCTTGCCGATCGCGGACAGCACCTGGCCGACGGTGACGCCGTGCGCGAGCAACCGGTCCTCGTCGATCACGACCGAATAGTCGCGCAGTTTCCCGCCCCAGCCGGTCACATCGACGACGCCGGGAATCCGCTTGAACCGGCGTTGCAGGACCCAGTCCTGGATCGTCTTCAGGTCCATCACCGAATAGCCCGGCGGGGCGGTCATCCGGTACCGGAAGATCTCGCCGATCGGGCTGGTAGGGGAGATCGTCGGCTGCGCCCCGCCGGGCAGATTGCCGAGCGTGCTCAACCGCCCGAGAACGCGCTGCTCCGCCTCGCGGAAACCGACATCGTAACTGAACTGGATCTTCACGTCGGACAGCCCGAAGAGCGATATCGTGCGTACCGCGGTGATGTTCGGAACCCCGGCGATGGCGACCTCGATCGGGATGGTGACGCCCCGTTCCATCTCCTCGGCGGAAATGCCGTTCGACTGGGTGATGACCTCGACCATCGGCGGGACCGGATCGGGATAGGCCTCGATATTGAGGTTCGCGAAGGCGACGCCGCCGGCCAGCACCATGCCGACCAGCACGACCAGCATCAGCACCCGCTGGCGCAGCGCGAATTCGACGACCTTGTTCATGTGCGCGGGCCCGGCGTTTCAGGACGGTTCACTGGCCCGCACCTGCTTCGTTCACGAACAGCGCCCCGGCGGTCACGATCCGGTCGCCGCGCTTCAGTCCGCCGGCGATCACCGCCATGCTGTCGCTGTCACCCGAAACGACGACGGTCCGGGCACGCAGCAGCCGGTCGGGGCCGAGTACCCAGACGCGCGCGCCGTCGCCTTCGTGGATCACCGCCGCGGCGGGCACGAGGAGAGCCGCGCCCGGTCCGGCGCGTGCGATCTGGAAGCTCGCGAACATCTGCGGCTTCAGCGCCTCGCCCGGATTGACGACCGTCGCGCGTACCGGCAGCCGGTGAGTCGCCGGGTCGAGCGCGGCAGCGACATTGTCGACGATGGCATGGAATGTTCGTCCGGGATAGGCGGGCGTCGTCACCTCCACGGCATCGCCGACATGCACCGAAGCGGCGTCACCCTCGGGCAATTGCGCGATCAGCCAGACATGGCCGAAATCCGCGATCGTCATCACCGGCTTGTCGCCGCCGGCACCGACATATTGGCCGGGTGCGACACCGCGGCTCGCGACGACGCCAGCGACCGGCGATCGATAGGTCGTCTGCGTCGATGTACCGTTGCTGTCGCCGGTCGTCTGAAAACGGGCGACCTCGGCGGGGTCCTTGCCGAACAAGGCGAGCTTGTCGCGTGCCGCGGTCAACGCGGCGTCGGCGCTGCGTAACGTGGCGCCCGCGGTCACCACGTCGCTTTGCGCCTGACGATAATCCTTCAGCGCACCACCCGCGGTCTGGTAGATCGCCTGTTGCCGCGCGGCATTGTCGCTCGCGATCTTGAGCTGCGCCGCGGCGGTGGAGCGCGCCGCCGCGGTCGAGGCAAGCGTATTACGTGCCTCGACGAAATCCGGCGAGGCGATCCTCAGCAGCGGCTGGCCGCGTACGACATGCTGCCCCGCCTGCACGAATACCTCGGCAACCTGCCCCGAATACGGGAGCAGCACGGGCGTGCTGTGGTCTTCGTCGACCGAGATCGTACCGGTCGCATCGACATGGCTGCCCGCGACGCCGTCGCCGACGACGGCGATCTTCATCTGCGCCAGCTGCTCGGGCGTCGCCCGGAACGTGCCGGCGGGAAGCGGCGGGGCCGGAGTGTCGACCGGTGTTGCGATCCGACGCCACACCATCTTCACCACGAAGACCGCGACGACGACCGCCGCCGCGATCAGCAACCATCGTCGTTGCCTGGCTGCGTCGAGGCGACGCGCCGTCGGCAATGGCGGCTCATGATGAAAATCTATCATGGTATCCAACCTTGCCCCGGTCCAGATGCGACTTGCGAACGCCCATGGTGCAGCGCAATAGAACTGCGGGCTTACATCAGACTTACGGGTGGGAGGGCGCGAGGCAGACATGCGATTGCTGCTGGTCGAAGACGACACCGCGCTCGCCGACGCGTTGCGAAATGCACTCGAACGCCGCGGCATCTCCAGCGACCATGCCGCGAACGCCAGCGACGCCGGTCAGATGCTGACCGTGGCGCGCTATGCTGCCGTCGTCCTCGATATCGGGCTGCCCGACCGAAGCGGGATCGAGGTCTTGCGTGAACTGCGCGGCCGCGACGATCCGATCCCCGTCGTCCTGCTGACCGCGCGGGGCGAGCTTGGCGACCGGATCGAGGGATTGAACGCCGGTGCCGACGATTATCTCGTCAAGCCGTTCGCCGTGGAGGAACTCGTCGCTCGGTTGAAAGCGGTGCGCCGGCGGCAGGGCGCGTTCCAGGGCAGCGTGCTTCGCTTCGCCAATGTCCGGTTCGATACGGACTCACGCGACGTACTGGCCGACGATCGGCCGGTGGCGCTGTCCGCGCGCGAAATGGAACTGTTCGCGCTGCTGATGCGGCGTGGCGGGCAAGTCGTTGCGAAGCGACTGGTCGAGGATCAGCTCTACGGCCTGACCGGAACGCTCGGATCGAACGCGGTCGAGGTCTACGTCCACCGCCTGCGCCGCAAGATCGAGGACGCAGGCGCGACGGTGAGGATCGAGACGATCCGGGGCGTCGGTTACATGCTGCGCGCTACGTCGTGACGCCGGGCCTGATCAAACGGTATCTGCCGCGGTCGCTGATCCTGCGGATCCTGCTGGTGGAATTCGTGGCGATCGCCGGGGTCGTGGTGATCGTCGCGGTGCTGCTCGTGTCGATACTCCATCAAACCACCGCACTGTACCAGGATCGCGCATTGCTGGACCAGGCGCAGACGATTGCGCTTGGCCTGAGCGAAGGGCTTGCGGAAAACCGGATCGAAGAGTCGAGCGCGATCCTGCCCGCCTATTCCAGCACCTATGACGGACGCGCCTTCGTGGTCGTCGATGGTGCCGGACGGGCGGCGATCGCGAGCCGCTACGCCGAACGCGTGCCGTGGCGGCAGGCCCCTCAAAGGCCGACCGCTCAGCCGTTCCGCGCCGGGACGTTCGTCGGTGTCAGCCTGCCGGTGTCGATCGGCGGAGAAGCGTTCTGGGTCGTGGTGTCGCAGGACGAGGCACGGCCGGGCGCGATCCTCGACGATGTCGAACGCGCGCTGCTGCTGCGTTATGTCGCGCTGCTGGTGCCGGTCCTGTTGCTCCTGCCGCTCGTCAACAGCCTGCTGATCCGGCGACTGGTCGCGGCGGTCCGGACCGTATCCGCCCACGCGACGCAGATCGATGCGCGCACGCTCGACATCCGGCTGGACGACACGGATCTGCCCGCCGAGGTGTTGCCGCTGGTCCGGGCCACCAACGCACTGATCGCGCGGCTGGAGGAAAGCTTTGCACAGCAATCGCAATTCATCGCCAATGTCGTCCACGAACTCCGCACGCCGCTGGCGACCTTGCGCATCCGCCTCGACGGGGTGGGCGATGCCGATGTGCGGGAGGCATCGGTGCGGCAGGTGGATCGGTTGTCGCATGTCGTCGGCCAGTTGAGCGACCTCTCGGCGCTGGAACGCGTGCCCGATGGCGCAGTCGAGCGCTTCGACCTCACGCTGCTGGCGGTCGAGACGATCGCTACCGTGGTCGAGCAGGAAATGGCCCGGGACCATGAGATCGGGCTGGATGCGCCCGACGAAGCGGTCTTCGTGACCGCGAACCGCGTGCTGATCGGGCTCGCGCTGTCGAATCTGGTCACCAATGCGTTTCGTCATACGCCGGCGGGAACGACGGTTGGCGTTTCGGTCGCGCTCGACGGCACCCTGACCGTCGTAGACGATGGTCAGGGGATCACCGCGCATAGCCCCGACTTGCTCACGCGCCGTTTCTGGCGCGCCGATCACGGTCGATCGGACAGCGCGGGGCTGGGACTGGCGATCGTCGACCGCGTGGCGCGGGCGCACGGCGCGGCGTTATCGATCCGCAATCGGCCCGGGGGTGGGGCGGTGTTTTCGATCCTTCTGCCGGGCGCGGACCGGCAAGGCTGACTACCGCGGCAGGATGATCGTCGCGTCCAGCCCGCCGCCCTCGCGGTTCGTCAGCACGATCTCGCCGCCGGCCTCCCTGACGATGCCGCGCGCGAGGGCCAGGCCGAGCCCGATCCCGCCTGTCTTGCGGTTGCGTGATTGCTCCAGCCGGGTGAACGGATCGAAGACGTCCGCCAGTCGGTCGGGCGGAATACCCGGCCCCTCGTCGGCAACGACGATCCGGATATCGATCGACGACGTTTCGATGCGGACATCCGCACGCTGCCCGTATTTGACGGCATTCTCGATCAGGTTGCGCACCGCGCGCCGCATCAGCGATGGCCGCAACCGGGTGCGCAGCCGGTCGGTGTCGGCGAATTGGACGTTGCAGCCGAGATCGCGGAAGTCCTCGACCACCGCATCGACCAGCGCGGCGAGGTCGACCTCGGTCGGTGCCTCGCTCGGCCGACCGATCCGCGCGAGCGACAGGATATCGTCCAGCGTGCCGTTCATTTCCGCGATCGTCTCCGCCATGCGCGTCCGGTCGGTTTCGTCCTCGACCGATTCGATCCGCACGCGCAGTGCCGCCAACGGCGTCCGCAAGTCATGCCCGATCGCGCCGAGCATCCGGTTCTTTTCGTCGAGCATCGCGGTGACGCGCAGCGTCAGTGCGTTGAACGCCGCGATCAGGTGCGCGATGTCGTGCGGCCCGCGCTGGGTCAGCAACGGTCCCTCCTCGCCGGGCGCGAACCGATCGGCGGCCATCGTCAGGTCGCGTAGCGGGCGCGAGATGCGGCGACCGATCCAGATCACCGGCAGCAATACGATGACATAGAGGATCAGCGTCTGCCCGATCAGCCGCCACAACAGGAACCAGTCGTTCCCCGGCCAAGGCACACGCTGGACCAGCCAGCCCATTCCCGGCTGCTCGACGGCGACGACGAGTTGGCTGCGGATGTGCGTGCGGCGTTCAATGCGCTGCTGCCACGGCGGCGCGTCGCGGGGGTCGGCCGGGCGAACCGCCGACGCGATGACTCCCGGCCTGAACCCGCCTTCGACCAGGACGGCACGCAGACGTTCATCGACGTCGGTCTGCGAGTTCTCTCGTGCCGTGACTGGATTCGCAGGCAGGCGGCGGATGCGTCCACGATCGGCGACGGGGCCGCGGCCCTGCGACGTACGTTCGACAGCGTCCAGCACACGCGCAGCGACGGGACCGGCGATCTGTTCGAGCCGTGCATGGCCGCGCTCGTGGAGCAGCATGGCGAAGTTGATCGCCTGCGCCACAAACAACGCGATGGCGATCAGCAGCACCATCTGCCCCGCCAGGCTTTGCGGCCAGAACCACCGCATCATGCGGCTCACAACCGCGTCACCTCGGCGGAAAGCGTGTAGCCGCCGCCCCAGACGGTCTTGATGATCTCGGGGTTTTTCGCGTCCGCCTCGATCTTGCGGCGCAGGCGGCTGACCTGGTTGTCGATCGCGCGATCGAAAGCCGCCGCCTCGCGTCCCTGCGTCAGGTCCAGCAACTGGTCGCGTGTCAGGACTTGCCGCGGGCGGGTAACGAGCGCGAGCAGCAGGTTGTATTCGCCCGTCGACAGCGGCAGCGACACGCCCTCGCGATCGACCAGCGCGCGCTCGCCGGTCTTCAATACCCAGCCGGCAAAGGCGTAGGATCCGCTTTCAGGCGCGTGCTGACGCGTGCCGCCCGCCGTCACGCGGCGCAGTACCACTTTCACCCGGGTCGCGAGTTCGCGCGGCGAGAAGGGTTTGACGACATAGTCGTCCGCGCCCATTTCAAGACCGACGATCCGGTCGGTCTCCTCCGTTCGCGCGGTCAGCAGAATGACGGGGGTATCGCTCGTCGCCGCGATATGACGGCACAGGCTGAGCCCGTCCTCGCCCGGCATCATGACGTCGAGGACGACGAGATCGATCGCATAGGCCGCCAGCCGCATCCGCGCGCTTTCCGCATCGCCCGCCTGGGTCACGCGGAACCCCTGCCTGGTCAGATATTGCGCAAGCGGTTCGCGGATCGATCGCTCGTCATCGACGAGCAGGAGGTGGGGTCCGTCGGCCATCGTAGGAGGCGTACACCATGAACGGGGAACGGCAAGGACGGGCCGGGCGGGCCGTGGATACGCGCCCGGCGTCGGCGACGCTTATTGCCGGCCGGAAGGCGGCAGCGGCGGGGTCTCGCTCGTGGTCCGCTCGCGCCGATCGCCCTGCCGCATCTCGCGCATGTTCGCCATTTCGGTACGGTCGATCTTGCCGTCGTGGTTCGTATCCATCCGGTCGAACCGTTCGATCTGACGCGCGCGATACTCGTCGCGACTGACGATCCGGCCCCCCCCGCCGCGTGGTCCGCCCGGCGGGGGCGTCGCTCCGCCGCCACGTCGCGCCATCGCGGCATCGCGGTACGCGGTCATCTCGTCGGGCGTGATCTTGCCGTCATGGTTCGCATCCATCTCGTCGAAACGGTGGTCCGCGGCCGCGATCGCCTCCTCACGCGTGACGATGCCGTCATGGTTGGCGTCGGCGGCCAACATACCGCCGCCCCATCCGCCGCCGCGCGGGGGCGGGGGTGGCGGCATCTGACCGGGTGGCGGGGTGTCGGACTGGGCGAAAGCCACGCCGCCGATGGCGGTGCCGGCCACCGCGATCGCGATCAGGATTTTGCGCATGGGTCTCTCCGAATATACGCAGGCGGATGATCCGCCGACCCGGTCGTTGTGGCGTGCCGCTGTCGCCCGAATATGTCGCGGCGCGCGGCGATTGTCGCAATATGTACCGCTGCCCTATCCGAAGATCGCGACGCTCTGCATCCCTTCGGCCAGCAACCGTCCGTCCGCATTCCATACCCGCATCGTCTGGCTGGAACATCCGTTGGCGGCATAGTCGGTGGTCGCGCCGAGAAGCCACCAGCCATCGGTCGTCGCGGGCCGTGGTTCGAGCAGGTTGACCTGCCACGTCAGCGAACTGATCGGCACGAAGTCCTTGCCGAGCAGTTTGAACGCCGCGGGTGGCAACGCATCCGCCATCGCGATCAGTTCGACCAGCGGATCGAGCCCGGCGCGGTCGCGCAGGCGGCCCCAGCGCCGCCATTCCGCAGGTCCGCTGCCGTCCTTGACGTCGAGGAATTCGAAATTGCCCGTAAAGAAATCCGCGGGGCCGACATACAGCGTCGCATCCGCGGCGGGCGGCGCCTGCGGCTCGACTTCGCGTGCATCATGCGCGATCCGCGAGACCTGGTCCGCCATGAAGACGAAGGTGGCGCGAAAGCCGAGCCCCTTGTCCGACACGATGTCCGCCTGCACGAACGCCGCGTTCCGCCCCCGCCGAAGCAGCGTCGCGGTAATCGCCACTCGCCCCGAAAGCGGGCCGACGAATGACACGATCGCCGATCGAAGCGTCGGCAGGTCAACATCCGAGCTTTGCGCCGCGTGAAGCGCCAACGCTGACGATAAACCACCATAGGCGGTACGCCCCTGCAACCAGTTTTCCGGGATGTCCACCGCGAACCCACCCTCGATCAGCTCGGCGACGGCCAGGATTTCGGGGAGCGACCTCATGCGACGGTTCCCAGCAACCAATCGCGCAATTCGCGTTTCAGTACCTTGCCGATCGCACTGCGCGGCAGTTCGTCGATCGCGTGGAGTTCCGCGATCCGCTGCGTCTTGCCCAATTGCACATTCGTCCAGGCGCGGATCGCTTCCGGCTCCTCGGTCGCGCCCGGCCTGGGCACGTAGAAGCCCACCGGCGTCTCCCCCCAGGCCTGGCTCGGCATACCGACCACGGTGCAGTCCGCAACCGCAGGGTGGCGCGACAGCACCGCCTCCAGATCGACCGGATAGATGTTGAACCCGCCCGAGATGATCAGGTCCTTCTTGCGGTCGAGCAAAGTCAGGAACCCGTCCTCGTCGAACCGGCCGATATCGCCGTGGCGGATGAAGCGGTTGCCGTCCGCGTCATGCCATTCCGCCTCGCGCGTGGCGCCTTCGCGGCCGTAATAGCCCGTCATCATCGCGGGCGACCGGCCGACGACCTCGCCCATTTGCCCCTGCGCGACCTCCTGGCCATCGTCGTCGATCAGGCGGATGTCGTGACCCGGCATCGGTTGGCCAACGGTTTGGAGCTTGTCGGGATTGGCCGAGGCGTTGAGCGCGCACGACCCGCCGCCCTCGGTCATGCCGTAATATTCGACCAGCAGGCCGGGCCACCGCGCGAGGATGTCCGCCTTCAGCACGGCCGCGAAGGGCGCGCTGGTGGAGGTCTTGAAGCGGAACGCCGATAGGTCGAACGAATCGAAATCGGGCAGCGCCATGATCCGCTGATATTGCACCGGCACCAGCATCGCGTGCGTCGCGCGGTGCTCGGCGGCCAATTCCAGATACCGGCGCGCGTCGAACTTCGCCATCAGCATGGCCGTCCCGCCCCAGCCGAGCGTCGGCAGGAAGCTGACCAGCGTGGTATTGGAATGGAGCGGGGTCGCGATCATCGTCACCGCGCTCTCGAACCCGGCGGCCGCGTTGCGCGACAGATGCTGCCAGCGCATCGCATGGCTCTGGACGATGCCCCTGGGCTTGCCGGTGGTGCCCGAGGAATAGATGATGTTGAAGCCGTCCGCCGGCGCGATCATCGCCGGCGCGGGCGTCGCGCCTGCGGGTAACAGCCAAGCCTCGAAGGTTGCCGGATCGAGCGCGACGCAGGCTGCGGCGATCGCCTGATCGGCAAGTGCTGCCTCGGCGGCAGCATCGAGGAACACCACAGGTGCCTCGCAATCCGCAATCATCCCGGCAATCGCTTCGGATGTCGCGGAAGGGGCGATCGGTGCGGCCAGCGCACCGATGCGCAGCGCGGCGACGAAGACCGCGGCATAGTCGACCGTCGGGGCGGCGACGATCGCCACTGCCTGGCCCCGACGGACGCCGCAATGCTGCAGCGTGGCCGCGATGCGGTCGATCCGCGCGTCGAATGCGCCGTAGGCGATCGACCCGGCATCGTCGGCGACCGCGGTCTTGCCGGGTTGCGCCGCGGCATGCGCGCGGATGAGGTCGGGGAGCGTCGCGAAGTCGCCGGCGAGCAGGTCGGGTGCGGTCTGCATATCGTAGCCAGCGCTAGGCGAAGCGCAGGGCCAATGCCATACGCGTTGTTCGAAAAAGGAGTACGGGATGGCGGATCGGGATCTAGCGGGGCGCACGGCGATCGTCACGGGCGGCGGCACCGGCATCGGTGCGGCCGTCGTCCGACGGCTGGCGGCGCGGGACGTTTCGTGCGTCATCAACTATGCGCATAGCCAGGGCGAAAGCGTTCGAACGCCTCAATGCGCGCATCGCCGCCGCGACGCCGATGGCGATGGCGACCGGGGCGGAGGATATCGCGGGACCGATCGTAATGCTGCTCGACCCCGCGAGCCCTGCGGTGACGGGGAGACGCTGCTGGTAGATGCGGGCGCGCATCTGGATGTGGGCCTGTCGCGGCGTCCGGGGCGGGAGGGGTGGCCTCTTACCGTCACCCCGGCGAAGGCCGGGGTCCATCGTGCCGCGGAACCAGACGCGTGAGAATGCGCGGCACGATGGATCCCGGCACAAGGCCGGGATGACGGAGGTTGGTTTTGCGTCAACCGGGCTTTGCATCCCGCACCAAACCATGCGATTGCGAACCCATACCCGATCTTCAGATACGTCACCCCGGAGAGACCGCCATGGCGACCACCACCGCCGATATCGCGACCGCAGACCCGATCGACACGTTTCGCCGCGAAGCGCGCGACTGGTTGGCGGCGAACTTCCCCAAATCGCTCGCCAACCAGGCGATGACGCTGTCCGCGCTGGAGGGTCCCGGCGACGTCTCCCCCGACGAGGCGGCGTGGACCAGGGCGGTCGGCGACAAGGGCTGGGGCGTGCCGACCTGGCCCAGGCAATATGGCGGCGGCGGGCTCAGCCGGGCCGAGACGCGCGTGCTGCAGGAGGAGATGCAGAAGATCGGCGCGTGGAACCCGATTGGCGGCATGGGCGTGATGATGTTCGGGCCGACGCTGCTGGAATATGGCACCGAGGCGCAGAAGCTGGAGCATATCCCGAACATCGCCAAGGGCCTGGTGCGCTGGTGCCAGGGCTATTCCGAGCCGGGTGCCGGTTCCGATCTCGCGAGCCTGCAGATGGCCGCGGAGGACAAGGGCGACCATTACCTCGTCAACGGGCAGAAGACCTGGACCTCGGGCGGGCAATGGGCGGACAAATGCTTCGCGCTCGTCCGCACCGACCGTACGAAGAAGCATGAGGGCATCAGCTTCCTGCTGATCGACATGGATGCGCCGGGCGTGGAGGTGAAGCCGATCCGGATGATCTCGGGCGCATCGCCGTTCTGCGAGACGTTCTTCACCAACGTGAAGGTGCCCAAGGAGAACCTCGTCGGCGTCGAGGGGCAGGGATGGACGATCGGCAAGCGGCTGCTCCAGCACGAACGCTCCAGCCTGTCGGGTGGCGGCGGCAGTGCGGGGCGAATGCTGGCAGGCAAGTCCGTCAGCGCGCTCGCCAGGGACTATCGCGGCACCGACGACCAGGGCCGGATCGCCGATGCCGATCTGCGGATGCGGATCGTTCGCCACGAAATGGACAGCCGTGCCTTCATGCTGACGCTCCGCCGGGCTGCGCTTGAGTCGAAATCGAACCAGGGACCCTCCGCGGCCAGTTCGATCATGAAGAATGTCGGTGCGCGCGTGACGCAGGACCGCGCAGAGCTCGGTATCGAGATCATGGGGATGAACGGGCTTGGCTGGGAAGGCGAAGGCTTCACCGAGGACGAGACCGCGCAGACCCGCACCTGGCTGTGGGGCAAGGCGGTATCGATCTATGGCGGTTCGAGCGAGATCCAGAACAACGTGATCGCCAAGCGCATCCTGGGGATGCTGGACCACCAGTAACGATCCAATCCGTTACCCCGGCCTGGGCTGGGTGACGTATCTCTACCGGGGACCCGACCGATGGCCGTGCTTAACGACGAACAGACGATGCTGCGCGACATGGCACGCGAATGGGCGGACAACGAATCGCCGGTGACCGCGTTTCGCCGACTGCGCGATTCCGGCGACGCGCTCGACGACCCGGCGTGGCAGGAAATGGGCCAGATGGGGTGGGCCGGTATCGTCGTGCCCGAGGCGCATGGCGGATCGGCGTTCGGCTACCTCTCGCTGGGCCTCGTGATCGAGCAGATGGGACGCAATCTGGCCGCATCGCCGCTGGCGTCGACCGGTCCGGCCGCGACCGCGATCGACATGGGGTCCGACGACGCGGCGAAGCGCGAATGGCTGCCCAAGATCGCCACCGGTGAGGCGATCGTCACGCTCGCGATCGACGAAGGCCCGGTGCATGATCCGGCGACGCTGGCAACCGCGGTCGAGGACGGCATGCTGACCGGCACCAAGCTCTTCGTTGCCGAAGGCGATGTCGCGGTCGCTTTCGTGGTTTCCGCGGTCGATGGTTTGTATCTCGTGGCTGCCGGCGAAGGCGTGACGGTCGCCGCGCGTCACATGGCGGACGGACGCAGCCATGCGCAGGTTGCCTTCGAGCGCGCGCCGGCGATCCGTCTTGGTGGCCCCGACCTGACCATGGCGATCGTCGACCGCGCGACCGCGCTCGTCACCGCCGAGATGCTCGGTCTCGCCGAACAGGCGTTCGCGACGACCAACGATTATCTCAAGACGCGCGTCCAGTTCGGACAGCCGCTCTCCACCTTCCAGGCGCTGCAGCACCGGATGGCCAAGATGTTCACCGAACTGGAGCTGATGCGGTCGGTCGTCGAAGGTGCGTTCGAGGCGATCGATGCGGGCCGTTCCGACATCGACCAAGCGGTGAGCCTGGCAAAGGCGACAGGCAGCGAGACGTCGAAGCTTGTCAGCCGCGAGATGGTACAACTTCACGGGGGGATCGGCATGACCGACGAACATGACGCGGGGTTGTACCTGAAACGCGCCGCGACGCTGGAGGCGATGTGGGGGAACGCGGCGTATCACCGCGAACGGTTTGCGCGGTTGAACGGGTATTGATTGCCGTTCCCCTCCGGGCGGGGGTGCTGCATCAAAGGCGTTCGTGATGCGTCGTAACTACGACGACGACGAAAAAACACGCGTCGCGCGCTACCCCCCGTGCGCCGCCAGTGCTGCCAGCAGCAGCAACGCCACGATGTTGGTGATCTTTATCATCGGGTTGACCGCAGGACCTGCGGTGTCCTTGTAGGGATCGCCGACCGTGTCGCCTGTAACCGCGGCCTTGTGCGCTTCGCTTCCCTTGCCGCCATGGTTGCCGTCCTCGATATATTTCTTCGCATTGTCCCATGCGCCGCCGCCGCTGGTCATCGAGATCGCGACGAACAATCCCGACACGATCACGCCGAGCAGCATCGCGCCGACCGCGGCGAAGGCGCTGCCCTGGCCGTCCACCGCGCGGATCACGAAGTACAGGACGATCGGCGACAACACCGGCAGGAGCGACGGGACGATCATCTCACGGATCGCGGCGCGCGTGACGAGATCGACGGTGCGCCCGTAATTGGGACGGGTCGTGCCTAGCATGATACCCGGATTGTCCCGGAACTGCGCGCGGACTTCCTCGACGACCGCCCCTGCCGCACGGCCGACAGCGGTCATCCCGAACGCACCGAACAGATAGGGCAGCAATGCACCGAGCAGTAGTCCGACGATGACATACGGGTTCGACAGCGAAAAATCGACCGGCACGCCGGGGAAGAACTCGCGCAGGTCGGTGGTGTACGCGCCGAACAGCACGAGCGCGGCGAGCGCGGCGGAGCCGATCGCATAGCCCTTGGTCACCGCCTTCGTCGTATTGCCCACAGCGTCGAGCGCATCGGTGCGGTGGCGGACATCGTCGGGCAAGCCTGCCATCTCCGCGATCCCGCCCGCATTGTCGGTGACCGGGCCGTACGCGTCGAGCGCTACGACCATCCCCGCCAGCGCCAGCATCGCGGTCGCGCCGAACGCGACACCGATGATCCCGGCGATCTTGAATGCCGCGACGACGGCGATCACGATGACGATCGTCGGCGCGGCGGTCGACTCGAGGCTGATCGCCAGGCCCTGGATGACGTTGGTGCCGTGGCCCGTCTCCGATGCCTTCGCGATCGACCTTACGGGGCGGTAATTGGTACCGGTGTAATATTCGGTGATCCACACCAGCGCGCCGGTCAGCGCCAGGCCGATCAACATGCACCAGAACAGCCCCATGCCGGTAAACGTCATACCGACGGGGGCCGCCGCGACGAACTGATCGGCGGGAAGCGCCAGCGCCTCGGCCGGATTGATCGACTTCATCGCGATCGGCGCGGTCATGTCGCCCAGCACGTACTGGGTCGCGAAATAGATCGCGGGCACCGCGAGGATCGCGGAGGTCCAGAACCCCTTGTAGAGCGCGCCCATGATGCTGCCGCCGCCGAGGCGGACCATGTAGGTCCCGATGATCGAGGTGACGATGCACACCCCGCCGACGATCAGCGGCAGGCTCATCAGCTTGGTCAGGCCCGCGGTATCCGCACTGACGGTCAGTGCGATCGAGACCATGGTCAGACCGAGGGTCACAACATAGGTTTCGAACAGATCGGCGGCCATGCCGGCGCAGTCGCCGACGTTGTCGCCGACGTTGTCCGCGATGGTGCCGGGGGTGCGGGGATCGTCCTCCGGACTACCCGCCCCGACCGCGCC
>NZ_CAXTII010000069.1:0-15079 GCF_964244235.1 uncultured Sphingomonas sp. | reverse complement strand
GAATCAGAACTATCGGCTCAGTGGAATCCCTAAAATGTCACCGCGTCCTAGTGCCGAGCCGCGCGCTATTCTCGAACCACCATGCCAGCGCATGCGTATCGAGCAGCAGCCTCACCCGCCCTCCCAGAGCAACAGGTCTTCTTCGGACATCGGCTCGAAAAAGCTGTCCGGCACTGAAATACGGCCGGCCAGCGCGCCAGGCACGCGGTCGGGCTTGCGCTCCTCCACCGGAACCAGCCTCACCTGCGCCTTGTCGCCGCGCGCGATGACGATCTCCTCGCCACCCATTGCGCGCGCCACGAGACTCGACAAATGCGTCTTCGCTTCGTGCATCTTGACCGTCGTCGCCATATCGACCTCCTGCATCCCCACTTAGCTAAGTTAGCCCATCTTTTCAACGAGCAGGTGACGATGCGGGATGCGCGCGCTACCAATAGCCATTATGCACCGTCCCGCGCTGTCGATCGTCGTCCCCTGCTATAACGAGGCCGCCTGCCTCGATCCGCTGCACGCGCGGATCACCGCTGCGGCGCACGGCGTGGTCGCCGAGGATTACGAGATCGTCCTCATCAACGACGGATCGCGCGACGACAGCTGGGCGGTCATGCAACGCCTCGCCGCGGCCGATCCGCGGCTGGTCGCGATCAACCTGTCGCGCAACCATGGCCACCAGTTGGCGCTGACCGCCGGGCTCGATCTGTGCGGTGGCGCGCAGATCCTCGTCATCGACGCCGACCTGCAGGACCCCCCCGAACTCCTTGCCGACATGCGTGCGGCGATGGTCGCCCGGGCCGCCGACGTCGTCTATGCCGTCCGCCGCAAGCGCGACGGCGAGACGCTGTTCAAGAAGGCGACCGCGGCGCTGTTCTACCGCGTGCTGGACCGTGTCACCGACACGCCGATCCCGCTCGACACCGGCGATTTCCGGCTGATGAGCCGACGTGCGCTCGACGCGTTCCTGTCGCTGCCCGAACAGGCGCGCTTCATCCGCGGGATGGTCGCCTGGGTCGGTTTCCGCCAGGTGCCGTTCCCGTACGATCGTGCCGAACGGCATGCGGGCGAGACCAATTACCCGATCGGCAAGATGATCCGGCTGGCGTTCGACGCGGTGACCGGCTTCTCCACCGCCCCCTTGCGCTTCGCCAGCCATGCCGGGCTCGCGCTGACGGGCGCGTCGCTATTGCTGTTCGTCTATATCGCGATCGGATTCTTCACCGGCAGCGCGGTGCAGGGCTGGACCTCGACGATGCTGGTCGTCGTGCTGCTGGGCGCAGTGCAGATGTTCGTGCTGGGAATGATCGGCGAATATCTGGGGCGGCTGTACATCGAATCGAAGCACCGGCCGCTGTACATCGTCGCCGACGTGGCGGGGCCGGTGCTGGGGCGGGCGACACTGGGGTTTCGGGCGGAGCCGACGGAGACCGACGCCTAGCGCGGCACCGCCAGCGTCACGATCGACACCCCCGGCGTCATCGGCACCCGCCCGACCAGATGCCGCTCCAGCCGGAAGATCCGCTCGAACAGCGCGTTGACCGGTTTCGCCGGCGGCGAATCGTCGCTGTCGTCGCGCCCCGTCAGCCGCCCGGCGACGCGCGCCGCGGCGGCAAGCGGGAACAGCAGCGAATTGAAATAGCCGAGCTTTACCGGCTTCAGCCCCGCCGCCCCGATCGCGGCGACCAAAGTCTTCTTCGAATAGCGCCGGTGATGATGGTTGACCGTGTCGTGCGCACTCCACATCCATTGATGCGCGGGCACCGCGATCAGGATCTTGCCGCCGGGCCTCAGGCATCTCGCCATCGCGGCGAGCGCGGCGACGTCGTCCGCGATATGTTCGACGACATCGAGCACCGCGACCAGATCATAGGCCGCGCGCGGCACGCCCGGCAGTTCGGGGAGCGGCGCCGCACCGACCGTTTTGCCCAGCCGCGCGGTTGCGATGGCACGCGCCGCCGGATCGATCTCGATCGCATCGACGGTGCCGAACCCGCTCAGCATCGGCAGATTGTGCCCGGTGCCGCACCCTATCTCCAGGATGCGCGCGCCCTCGGGCAAATCGGCATAGCGCGTCAGGTAATCCGCCAGGATATCGCGGCGCGCGCGGTACCACCAATGCGTCGAATCATGCGCGGCCATGCGGTCGTAGACGATGCGATCCATATCAGCCGAACACCCAGAAACGGTTGAGCACGAAAGTGACGATCGCCGCGAGGAAGATCGCAGGGATTAGCGGCACCCAAGGCGACAGATGCAGCAGCGCGGTGCCGACCCAGGTCACGACCGCGTTCAGCGCCAGTCCCGACGCCTGGACCGCGACGAACTTGCCATGCTGCACGAAGCCGCCGTCGCGCGTGCCGTGATCCTTGAAGCTCCATTTGCTGTGGAGAAAGAACCCGACCGTCACCGCGACGGCGAACGCGAACGGCACCGCCAGCACTGCGCGTACCCCCGGAAACACGAAATGCGTCAGCGGCAGATAGACGAGCGAATAGACGATACTCGACACCCCGCCCGCGATGCCGAAGCGCACCAGCTGCCCCAGCACCCCGCTCGCCCGCATCGCATCGAACCGTCGCAACAGCGCCGTCACGTCCGCCCTTCCTAATGTCGCGATCGACCTAGAGTCCGCGGACGATATCCGCAACGCCGCGATCAGGCGGCGATTGGCATTCGTCCTTCTTCATCGTCATTTGCCGCGGATCGCCGCGAACCGCGCGAGACGCTTCGCATGCGGCGATGGCGTGAAGCCAGGTAACGGATTGGAGCCACGACACGCGACGCGAAGCTTCGCAACGGCGCCGTCGAGGATATCAGCAACACTGCGACCGCCATGTCTGCATAGGTCGCGACGTCGAACGCAACGCTCCACGCTACTAGTTCTGGCGCGCCCATGCCGAGGAAAGCGACTATGTCGTCGCCGAGCCAGCGGGAAGCGACGAACGTCACGAGGACTACGCTCGCCATCATCACGACATGACCCCGCGTAATCCGCGCAAGCAACGCGGCAGGTCGATCGACCATCCACACCCGCAACCCGCGTGCGATCGGCGTCGCCGGTGCGATCGTCATCGTCAGCCACAGGCCGATCATCAGCGTCGCGATCATGATCCCGTCCCCCCCATGCCGTCGTACGCGTTGCCGCCCGCGGTGAAGCTGGACAGCGAACCGACGCTCCGCACGACCAACTGGCACAGGACCATGTCGCGTTCGGCGGCGCGGGGCGCGACATGCGCGCCGTTCCTAAGCGACCAATAGGTCGCATGCGTCATCAGCCCGGACCTGGTCGGCACGGCGGCAGGTACCGCGACATGATAACCGCCGACTTGCGCGGGTGCAGCCGCCGGAATGGCGAGCAGCGCCGACGCGGCGACGATGAGCGGTCATGGCTGTCTCCGGCAAAGGTTGCGAATCGCTATCTATGCTGCAGGCAAAACAGTAGCAAGACAAAACCTATCGGCTCTGGGCAGATTGGCCGATCTGCGGTAAAGGAGAGCTCAGAGGATGTCGTCGATGGAATTGCGCGAACCGTCGCTGAAATGCAGCCTGCCCGCCGCGCTGGAGGCGGTGGGCGAACGCTGGTCGTTCCTGATCCTGCGCGCGGCGTTCAACGGGCTGCACCATTTCGAGGAATTCCAGTCCGAACTGGGCATCGCGCGCAACATCCTGGCGAACCGGCTCGGCCGGCTGGTCGAGCATGGCATATTGGCGCGGCAGACGATCCCCGAGGATCGACGCAAGATCGCCTATGGCCTGACCGACAAGGGCTTCGCGCTGCTGCCGACGATGATCGCGCTCCGGCAATGGGGCGAGCGGTGGGAGACAGGCGTACCCGCCTATCCGATCCTGGTCGACGAACGAGATCGGCGGCCGTTGCAGCCGATCTCGGTCCTGTCGCAGGACGGTCGCGTGCTGGGTAAGGGCGATTTGATCTGGGCGCTGCCCGGCGATGTCGCGCGCGATCCGGACGAGATGCAGGCGGCGGAGTAGGGGTGCGGCGCTTGTCGCTGTCAGATGAAATCTGGTGTTCCCCTGCGAAAGCGGGGGCCCAGGGTAATGAGGTCATCGCGCGTAACCCTGGGCTCCCGCGTTCGCGGGAGAACGGCATTGCCATGGACTACGGCGCTACCCCGCCCCCTGCGCCGGCGTGTTCACCCCCATCGATTGCAGATATCGCCGCACGTTGCGCGCCGCCTGGCGAAGGCGCTGTTCGTTCTCGACCATCGCGACCCGGACGAAGCCCTCGCCATTCTCGCCGTAACCGACCCCCGGCGCGACCGCGACCTGGGCGTGGGTCAGCAATTGCTTGGTGAACTCCAGGCTGCCCAGATGCCTGAGCGCGGGCGGCAGCGGTGCCCAGGCGAACATCGATGCGGCAGGCGACGGGATGTCCCATCCCGCCCGCGCGAAGCTTTCGACCAGCACGTCGCGGCGCTTGTGATAGAGCTGTCGGTTCTTTTCCACGATGTCCTGCGGGCCGTTGAGCGCGGCGCACGCCGCCGCCTGGATCGGCGTGAATGCGCCATAATCCAGATACGACTTCACCCGAGTCATCGCCGCGATCAGTTTCATGTTGCCGACCGCGAAGCCCATCCGCCAGCCGGCCATCGAATAGGTTTTCGACAGCGAGGTGAATTCCACCGCGACGTGCTTCGCGCCCTTCACCTGCAAGACCGAGACCGTCGGCTTGCCGTCGAAATACAGTTCGGAATAGGCGAGATCGGACACGATCCAGACCTGATTGGCGCGCGCCCAGTCGATCAGCCGTTCGTAGAACGCAAGGTCGACCGTCTCCGCGGTCGGGTTCGACGGATAGTTCACGACCAGCACGCTCGGCCGCGGCACGGTGAAGGCAATCGCGCGCTCCAGGCTTGCAAAATACGCTTCGTCGGGGGTCGTCGGCACCGCGCGGATCGTGGCGCCCGCGATGATGAAACCGAAAGTGTGGATCGGGTAGCTCGGGTTCGGCGCGAGCACGACGTCGCCCGGCGCGGTGATCGCGGTGGCGAGGCTGGCAAGCCCCTCCTTCGATCCCATCGTCACCACGACTTCGGTTTCGGGGTCGAGGTCGACGCCGAACCGGCGGCCATAATAATTGGCCTGTGCTCGCCTCAGCCCGGGAATGCCCCTGGACTGCGAATAGCCGTGCGCGCCGGGCTTGCGCGCGACCTCGATCAGCTTTTCGATGACATGCGACGGCGGCGGCAGATCGGGATTGCCCATGCCGAGATCGATGATGTCCTCCCCGCCGGCGCGCGCCGCCGCCCGCATGCCGTTGACTTCGGCGATGACGTATGGCGGCAGGCGTTTGATGCGGTAGAATTCGTCGTCTGACATGGGGCGGACCCTTTCGCCGCATCGTTTACATCACCTGTCACCCTGACGAAAGCGGCGGTCTCGTGATCGTCGGGCCGGCATCCCCAAGAGATGCCGACTTCCGCTGGCATGACATTTGGGGGTAGGAGACGGCCAGGAGATGCGCATGGCCGAACAAACGCCACCCGACGATTCGCCGCCGCCCGCGGGCGATTGGCCGCAGCAGATGCTCGAGATGCAGCGTGCCGCGGTCGAGACCGGGATCGCCGCGCTGGAACGGCCGGGCGCGGTGCCGGTCGTCCCCGGCCTGACCGATCCTGCCGCGCTGGCACGCGCACGCGATTTCTGGCGCGACGGGTTCGCGCTGTGGGAGCGGTTCCTCGACCCCGTCCCGCAGCAAAGCGACGCGCCCGAACGCGACAGGCGTTTCAAGGCGGTGGCCTGGCGCGAGCATCCCGGTTTCGACCTGATGCGCCGAAGCTACGACCTGATATCCGCGCATCTGCTGCGCGCGGTCGAGGGGATCGAGGGGATCGACGATGCCGCACGCGAGCGGCTTCGCTTCGCGGCGCGGGGCATGATCGATGCGATCAGCCCCGCCAATTTCGCGCTGACCAATCCGGAGGTGATCGCGAAGACCATCGCCACGCGCGGCGACAATCTGGTCAAGGGGATGTCGCATTTCCTCGGCGATCTCGCACGCGGCCAGCTGACTCATGTCGCGGACGATGCCTTCGAAGTGGGGCGCAACCTGGCGACCACGCCGGGTCAGGTCATTCACCGGACGCCGCTGTACGAACTCATCCAATATGCGCCGGCGACCGACGCGGTGCTGGCGACCCCGCTCGTGATCTTCCCGCCATGGATCAACCGTTTCTACATCCTCGACCTGACGCCGGAGAAGAGCTTCATCCGCTGGGCGGTCGACCAGGGACTGACGGTGTTCATGGTGTCGTGGAAATCCGCCGACGCGAGCATGGCCGACGTCGTTTGGGACGATTATATCGCCGCGCAGCGCGACGCGGTCGATACCGTGCGCGCGCTGCTGGACGTGCCGGCGGTGCATGCGATCGGCTACTGCGTCGCGGGTACGACGCTTGCCGCCACGCTCGCGGTCCAGGCGGCGGAGGGGCAGGCGGACCGCGTGGAAAGTGCGACCTTCTTCACTGCGCAGGTCGATTTCGCCGATGCGGGGGATCTGAAGCTGTTCGTGACCGACCACCAGCTCGCGCTGGTGAAGGCGCTGTCGGCGGACGGGTACCTCGACGGGCGCTACATGGCGATGACGTTCAACACGCTGCGTGCCCGTGACCTGATCTGGAACTACGTCACCGACAATTATCTGCTCGGGCAGGATTATGCGGCGTTCGACTTGCTCCACTGGAACGGCGACACGACCAATCTGCCGGGCAAATGGCACATGAGCTATCTGACCGATCTCTACCGCGACAACCGGCTGGTGCAGCCCGGTGCCTTGTCCGCCGGCGGTACGCCGATCGACCTGCGCAAGGTCGCGACGCCGACCTATGTCCAGGCGGGGCGCGAGGACCATATCGCGCCGGCGGCGAGCGTGTGGAAGATCACCGAGCAATTCGCCGGACCGATCCGTTTCGTGCTGGCGGGATCGGGGCATATCGCCGGCGTCGTCAACCCGCCGGCATCGGGCAAATATCAATATTGGACCAACGGCGGCACGCCCGCATCGCTCGACGATTTCGTCGCCGGCGCGACCGAGACCAAGGGCAGCTGGTGGCCCGACTGGATCGTCTGGCTGCGCGGTTTCGGCGAGGCGACCGTCGCACCGACGGGCGCCCGGATCCCGGGCGGGGGTGCCTTGCCGGCGATCGAGGCGGCACCGGGGACATATGTCCGGACGCGCTGACGACCGCGTTTGCTGCACTGCGCAACGGGCTTGATTTCCGCCGGCGTCATGCATATTGTGCGCTGCAGCATGAAGCTGGAGCGACGCATATGACCCTGTCCACCGCCAAGGCCGTGCGCGCTGCACCGAAAAAACCGCCCGTCCGGGCCGCATCCACAGTCAGGGAGATACCGATGAACGTCATGAGCAGGAATATCGCCGAAGAGACCCAGGCCAAGGCGACGGCGATGTTCGCCGATGTCGGCGATCGCGCCAAGGGTGCGATGGAGCAAAGCGCCAAGATGGTCGAAGAGATCAATGCGTTCGGCAAGGGCAATGTCGAGGCCGTCGTCGAATCGGGCAAGATCGCCGCGCGCGGCATCGAGACGATGGGCCAGGATTCGGCCGCTTATGCCCGCAGGTCGTTCGAGGGCGCGACCGCCGCGATCCGCACGCTCGCGTCGGTCAAGTCGCCGACCGAATTCATGAAGCTCCAGTCCGATTATGCCCGCAGCATGTTCGACGCGATGATCGCCGAGACGTCGCGTTCGACCGAAGCGATGCTGAAGCTGGCGGGCGAAGTCGCGCAGCCGATTTCGAACCGCATGGCGATCGCGGCCGACAAGATGAAGGTCGCCGCATAGCTACCGCCCACTTGCATGAACGCGACCGACGAAAGGGCGGCCGTCCGGCAGGGACGGTCGCCCTTTTACCGTTCGGGCCCTTGCCCTTGCGTCGCCATTTGCCATATCTGCGCGCTATGCAGCCAGACTCGACCGGGATGGCCCAGCGCCGCGACGACGACCGCGAAGACGGCACCGGCACCGGTATCGCCACCAGGACGCGCAGCCGGACCAGGCAGCCGACGCCTTACCGCGTGCTGATGCTGAACGACGACTATACGCCGATGGAATTCGTCGTCCTGTGCCTCCAGCGGTTTTTCCGGATGAACATGGAAGAGGCGACGCGAGTCATGCTCCACGTCCATCAGAAGGGTGTGGGGGTGTGCGGCGTGTTCAGCTACGAAGTCGCGGAGACGAAGGTCGGGCAGGTCATGGACTTCGCCCGGCAGAACCAGCACCCGCTGCAATGCACGCTGGAGAAGGCGTAGGGTCGTCCTTCTACGGCAGGCCGTGCGTAAACGACCAAATGACGCCCGCTCTTTCCGTCATGCCGGGCTCGACCCCGGCGCAAGGCCGGGGTGACGAGAAGTACCGCCCGATGGCGCGCTATCCGCTTGTCCTCCACCGCTTTCCCTCGCTACCCTGCACCGGCCGGCGTTCGGCGCTAGGGGGACGGTGTTGAATAACGGACTGGCCATTGCGGCCAATGGCCTCGTCAAGCGTTTCGGTGACCGGCGTGTGGTCGACGGCATCGATATCGCGGTGCCGGCGGGGACGATCTACGGCGTGCTCGGCCCCAATGGCGCGGGCAAGACCACGACGCTCAGGATGCTGCTCGGGATCATCGAACCCGATACGGGCGATCGGGTGTTGCTCGGCTGCGCGCATCCGCGCGATGCCGGGGACCGGGTCGGCTATCTGCCCGAGGAACGCGGACTGTATCCGGCGATGAAGGCGCGCGAGGCGATCGCGTTCATGGGCGCGCTTCGCGGGCTCGACTGGAAGACGGGACGCGCACGCGCGGTCGAACTTATGGAAGGGGCGGGCCTCGGCCATGCCATGGATACGAAAATCCGCAAATTGTCGAAGGGGATGGCGCAGCTCGTCCAGCTGCTCGGCTCGGTCGTCCACCGGCCCGATCTGCTCGTGCTCGACGAACCCTTTTCGGGGCTCGATCCGGTCAATCAGGAACGGCTCGAGGCGATGATCCTGGCCGAACGCGACCGCGGCGCGACGATCCTCCTGTCGACGCACGTCATGGCGCATGCGCAGCGGCTATGCGATCGGCTGGCGATCATCGCCGGCGGCAAGCGGCGGTTCGAGGGGACGGTGGGCGAGGCACGCGCGACCTTGCCCGACCGGGTGCAGTATCGGCCGCGCCACGCCGACGCGGAAATCGGGGCGTCGCTGCCGCCGGATGCGGTGCGCGACGGCGGCGAATGGCGCTTCGCGTTGCCCCCCGGGGGGATCGAACCGCTGCTCGTCCGATTGATCGATGCGGGCCACGGCATCGCCGGCCTGTCGATCGATCGCCCGGGGTTGCACGAGGCGTTCGTTCGGATCGTCGGCGAACAGGCGACCGCGCCGCCGGGGGATGCGGCATGAGCGACCTGCGCCGAAGCATCCGCCAGACGCTGACCATCGCGCGGCGCGATTTCATCGCGACGGTCTTCACGCCGATCTTCCTGCTGTTCCTGTTCGCGCCCGTCATCATGGGGTCGTTCGGAGCGATCGGCGGCATGGGCGCGGCAAGCGTCGCGGACGGCGGCGGGGGCGACAAGTCGCGGGTCGTCGCGATCGTGCCGTCGACGCTCGCCGCCCCGATCGCCGCCGCCGATGCGCGGCTCCGTGGGGGATTTCGGCCCGACGAGGCACCGCCTGCGCTGCTGACGACCGCGCCGGCGGACGATCCCGCCAGACAAGCGCATGCCGCGTTCGACGATCATCGCTATGAAGCCGCGGCCGTGCTGTACGGGCCGCTCGACCGCCCGACCATCCTCTACGGCGCGCGCGGATCGCGGGCGGCGGATTATCTCGCGCTGCTGGCGCAGACCACGCTGGCCGCGCAGCAACTGGGCGGCACGCTGCCGACGGTGGCCGCGACCAAGCGACCGATCGTGCGCGGGCATGCCACGCCGGGCGGGCGGCACCAGTCGGCCTTCTTCGCGGTCTTCGGCATCTTCTTCCTGACCTTGTTACTTGCAGGGCAAGTCGTCGGCACGATGGCGGAAGAACGCAACAACAAGGTGATCGAGGTGCTTGCCGCGGCGGTGCCGCTGGAAAGCGTGTTCCTCGGCAAGCTGCTCGGCATGTTCGGGGTCGCGTTGCTGTTCGTCGCCTTCTGGGCGACGGTCGTCAGCCAGGTGTCGATGCTGCTGCCCCAGTCGATCGCGGCCGGGTTGCACGATCTGGCACCAGCGGTCGGCGCGCCGATGTTCGCGGTCCTGTTCATCGCCTATTTCGCGATGGCGTATCTGCTGCTCGGATCGGTGTTCCTCGGCGTCGGCGCGCAGGCGTCGACGATGCGCGAGATCCAGATGCTGTCGCTGCCGATCACGATCCTGCAAGTCGCGATGTTCGCGCTGTCGTCCGCCGCGGCGGCGCGGCCGGGCAGTTGGGTCGCGACCTTCGCGGAGATATTCCCGCTGTCATCGCCGTTCGCGATGGCCGGGCTCGCGGCGAATGCGCCGGCGCTCTGGCCGCATCTGCTCGCGCTGTCGTGGCAGCTGTTATGGGTCGCGATCTTCATCGCGATCGGCGCGCGGCTGTTCCGCCGCGGGGTATTGCAATCGGGCAGCGCCCGGCCGTTCCGGAAGCGCGCCAAAGCCAATTGACAAGGATGTCAGTAAACGCTTTCCTGTCGCCGAGGAGAGAGAACATGGCGACGCTGGTACAGGATTCGGCTCACGATATTCCGGTCGATCCGCTGGATGTCAGTCGTGCCGAACTCTACCGCGACGATGTCTGGCAGGCGCCGTTCGCGAAGCTGCGTGCCGAAGCCCCGGTCTATCGATGCGAACATAGCGACTATGGCCCCTATTGGTCGGTGTCGTCGTACAAGCCGATCGTCGAGATCGAATCGCTGCCGGAGCTGTATTCGTCCGAAGTCGGCGGGATCGCGCTCGCGGATTTCCTGTCCGACAGCAATGTCCGGCTGCCGATGTTCATCGCGCGCGACCGGCCGGTGCATACCGGGCAGCGCCGCACCATCGCCCCCGCCTTCACGCCATCGGAAATGACGCGCCTTTCGGGCAACATCCGCGCGCGGACCGCCGCGATGCTCGACAGCCTCGACGTCGGCAAGCCGTTCGACTGGGTCGATACCGTCGCGATCGAACTGACGACGCAGATGCTGGCGCTGCTGTTCGATTTTCCCTGGGAAGACCGGCGCAAGCTGACATTCTGGTCGGACTGGGCGGGCGACATCGAACTGGTGAAGACCGAGGCGCTTCGCAAGGAACGACTTGGCTACATGTTCGAATGCGGGGCCTATTTCCAGCAATTGTGGAATTCGAAGGTCGGCCGGGAACAGACCCCCGACCTGATTTCGATGATGATCCATTCGGACGCTATGGCGCAGATGGATCAATATGAATTCATCGGCAATCTGATCCTGCTGATCGTCGGCGGCAACGACACGACCCGCAACACGATGTCCGCGCTGGCCTACGGGCTCGACGTGTTTCCCGACGAGCGCGCGAAGCTGGAGGGGGACCCGACGCTGATCCCCAACGCGGTGAGCGAGATCATCCGTTGGCAGACCCCGCTCGCGCACATGCGCCGCACCGCGACCGCGGATACCGAACTGATGGGACAACAGATCAAGGCCGGCGACAAGCTGGCGCTGTGGTACATCTCCGCCAACCGCGACGAGAGCGTGTTCGGCGACGATGCCGACGCGATCCGGGTGGACCGGGCGAACGCGCGGCGGCATCTGGCGTTCGGGCACGGCATCCACCGCTGCGTCGGTGCGCGTCTCGCCGAACTGCAGATCAGCATCCTGCTGGAGGAAATGGCGAAACGGCGGATGCGGGTGAATGTGGTCGGTGAGCCGACGCGGATCGCGGCGTGTTTCGTCCACGGCTACCGCGCGTTGCCCGTGGAGGTCAGCCGGTATTGATGCCTTCGGCGGCCCCGATTGCGAAGGAACGGGAACTCAATTCGGCTTGATCGTCTCCACCCGCACCGTTTCGATATCGCCCGAACAGTCCCCGTTGCCGCGCGCCTGTACGGCAACGGGATTTGCGCGGCCCATCGTCCAGTTCGCCTGCATCCGCACACGCGGGTTCGGCGCGCACCAGATTTCGCCGGTGTCGTTGATCGCGGTGACCCAGATCAGGTTATGCTCCTGCCCGTAATCGATGACCGCGATGGCGAAACCCGCGCCCTTGTCGAGGACATGGACCGGGATCGGCGGTTCCAGCTGCTGAAAGCTCAATTTCCTGCTCCAAGTTAGCTTCCGCCAATCGCTTGGCCCGACGGGAAGTTCCCGTCGACGACCCACTGGCACCGGCAATCAGGCCAACCTATATCAGTCGTATGAAACATGCCGCGAACCGCCGGGATTTTCTGACCATCGCCGGCACCGGCACTGCGGGCCTGGCGCTGTTCGGATGCAGCAGCGCGCCGGCACGCGCCGCGGAAAAGTTTCCGTACACGCTGACCGACGCGCAGTGGCACAGGAAGCTGTCCCCGGCCGCCTATGACGTGCTGCGCAAGGAAGGGACCGAGCGTGCCTTTACCAGTCCGCTGAACGACGAGCATCGCGCCGGCGTGTTCGCCTGCGGGGGCTGCGGACGGCCCGCATTTTCTTCCAGGACGAAATTCGACAGCGGCACGGGCTGGCCGAGCTTCTGGCAACCGCTGCCCGATGCGGTGGCGTCACGCACCGATACCTCGCTAGGGATGGATCGCGACGAGATCCATTGTCGCCGTTGCGGAAGCCATTTGGGGCATGTGTTCGACGACGGACCAAAGCCGACGGGCAAGCGCTACTGCATGAACGGCGTCGCGCTGACGTTTACGGCGGGGAAGGCTCAGGCCTAACTCGTCACCCCGGCTTTGCGCCGGGGGTCCATCGTGCAGCGAGATCAACAGGCGTTGTTGTTCGCGGAGCCATGGATGCCGGCGCAAGGCCGGCATGACGGGGTTCTACTGGACGTCGTTCACCAGCGTGAAGATGCCGCGGGGGTCGGTCGGGCCGTGCTGCGCGATCTGCGGTATCGGCTGGTCGTGGCCGCCATAGATGAAACCGCTGGTCGCATAGGCCGAGGTGCCGAGCGCGCCTTGCGGCGCGTACCACACCTTCACCATGCTCCAGTCGCCGGCATCCGATACGTCGACCGCGCGGACGTCGGTTTCGATTCGGCCGGGATGCGACCAGTTGGCGTGCGTCAGCAGGACCTCGCGGTCGCCGACGATTTTCGACACCATCGCGACATGGCCGACGCGCATCCGGTGCGAGGCCTGGAACGCGAGCACCGCGCCGACCTTGGGGGTGTGGCCGCGGTCGTAATGACCGACCGCCTGGCCCCACCAGGTGTTCGCGTTGCCGCGGATCCGGATACCCGATACTTCGCGAGCATAGGGCGCGCACTGCCAGAACTGGGCCGCTGCCGGAGCGGCCATCGACAGGGCGCACGATACCATCAGCGCGAATCGCGCTGTCAAAGTCTTGAATGTCATGAGACCCCCCAAAGGTCGCTGGACGGTTGTTGATCCTGGGCTAGGGGGATCGCCGATTAATGGGAAGGGGGGCGGGAACCGTTTCCGACGAACGGTGTTTCAGCGGCGACGATCCGGGACGCGCGGTTTCGCCTCGCTCGACTGGTCGTTCCAGCCCCTCCGTTCATCGTCGAACCGGCCAGCGCCGTTCCGGCGAAGCGTCGATCGACGCTGCGTTGCCCGAGCCGCGACTGGCGATTCGCGTGCGCTGCGGTCGAACGGAAAGCACGCAAATCCGGTCATCTGAACGAATCGAGCGCGGACAGGAGCCACGGCGCATCAGCATCCCGGCTTGCGCGAGTGCCGATCGTCAGGCCGCCGTCGATCAGGATATGCGGCATGGCGGATGCCGAGCGCGACCGAGCGCAGCAGCAGCGCCATCGTCCGGTCCCAATCGTCGGCGGAGACCGTGTCGATCGGATCGCGCGATCCGCCGGCACCCGCATTGTTGAACAGGATGTCGATCCCCCGCCGTCGTCCGCCGTCTGCAGCAGCGTGACGATGTCCGCCTCGCTGGTCACGTCGCACCGCTGGAAGACGATACGGCCATTGGACGGCGCGGCGATCGCGTGACCGCCTGCTTCGTCGATATCGCCGATGACGACCTGCGCGCCGTCGTCCGCCAACCGGTGCGCGGTCGCGCGGTCGCGCGGCCGATGCCCGACGCACCGCCGGTCACGACCGCACGCTTCCCTGAAAACCGCATCCTCATGTCCTTTTTTTGGGACCGTAGTATGGGGCTGGAGGTCGTAAATCGCGGTCTTTTAGAAAAACCGGTTTGCAGGCCGGGGGCGACGATACTACCAGCCGTCATCCTGCTGGCGGAGCGCTCATGTCCCTCGACCCCGAAACCTTCGACGCGCTGATCGAGACGCTGCGCCGCTTCGTCGTCGAACGGCTGCGCCCGCTGGAGGCGGAGGTCGAGGCGAACGACGCGATCCCGCCTGCCGTCATCGCCGAGATGAAGGACATGGGCCTGTTCGGCCTGTCGATCGCGGAGGACTATGGCGGGCTCGGCCTCACGATGGTCGAGGAATGCCGCGTCGCGATGGAGATGGGGCGCACGACGCCCGCCTTCCGATCCACGTTCGGCACCAATGTCGGGATCGGCAGCCAGGGGCTGGTGATGGCGGGCACACCCGAACAGAAGGCGCATTGGCTGCCGCGGATCGCAAGCGGTGAAGTGGTGACCAGCTTCGCGCTGACCGAACCCGATATCGGATCGGACTCGGGCGCGGTGAAGACGCGTGCGGTGCGCGACGGCGATGTCTACCGCCTGTCAGGCACGAAGCGCTACATCACCAATGCCGACAAGGCGGACCTCTTCACCGTCATGGCGCGCACCGGCGAGGATAAGGGTGCGCGCGGCGTCTCCGCCTTCCTGGTGCCGCGCGATCTGCCGGGCGTGACGATCGGCGCGCCGGAAAAGAAGATGGGTCAGAAGGGTGCCAGGGTCGCCGACGTCAATTTCGACGACGTCCCCGTTCCCGCCGCGAACCGGCTGGGCGCGGAAGGCGAAGGCTTCAAGATCGCGATGCGCGTGCTCGATCGCGGGCGGCTG